>DAINSI010000019.1:0-36896 GCA_036741395.1 Candidatus Dormiibacterota bacterium | reverse complement strand
TGATCTTCGTCACGGCGGGGAGTCTAGGGTGTCCCGGGCTCTGGAAGAATGGGGTCATGGCTGAGACCTCACCCGCGGCCGACCCGTCCCCCCGGGGGCGCTTCCGGGGCTGGATCAGGGAGCGCGCCCATCAACTGACGCGCGACCGCTGTCCATACTGCCGCGCCACGCCCGTCCATTCCGACGCCGAGATGGTGGTCTTCACCAACCGGGGCTACCAGTTTCCCCGGGTCCGGATAACCTACTGCCTGATCTGCGCACAGCTGCTTGGCGCCAACCTCATCGACGACGCGCCGCCCTGCCATTGCAACGGGCACTTCGAGAGCGACATCGCCGAGTCCGATACCCTGCCGCTCAAGAACCCGCACCGGATGACGGACATCGTCTTCACCTCCTGCGCAACCTGCGGCAAGGTGCTCGAGGCGCGGCTGCACTATTGACCGCCACGCCCCAGCACCCTTGATGACGCGGTGGGGGATCTTCGTCCACCGTCACCGATGGTGGACGCTGCTGATGTCCGTGGCCGTGCTCACCACGTCGGTGCTGCTGCTGGCCCGCGGGGGTGAGCTCAAGAATCCCAGGTCACTCAACCTCGAGTCCGGGCACGCCAGCGACCTGATCGACAGCCAACTCCCCAAGACCGGTGGGTCGAGCTTCGACATCGTGTTCAGCAGCGACCGTATGCACGTCACCGACCCGGCCTTCCGCGAGGCCATGACGGCGGCGCTGCGGCCTCTCAGCGACGATTCCCGGGTCAAGCGGGTGGTCACGCCCTACAGCGACGGCGTTCCCGGCGCCGAGCGGTTGGCATCCCCGGATCGGACGGCGGCGATCGCCCGGGTCGAGGTCATCGCCGACAGCGCCACCAGCCGCAGGTTTTACCCCCAACTGCGCGACCAGGTGCATTCCGACCGGCTCCAGGTGCTGGCGTTCAATGGCCTCGCCGCCAACCACGCCTTTGACAGCTACCTGGCCTCGGACCTGCAGCGCGCGGAGGTCATCTCGATCCCCGCGACCATCATCCTGCTGCTGCTGGTCTTCGGCGCGCTGGTGGCGGCGGGCCTACCCCTGCTGGTGGGAATCGTGTCGATAGTCGGTGGGGTCGGTGGCATCTACCTGCTCGCGAGCTTCACCGACGTCTCCCAGTACGCCACCAACGTCGTCACCCTGATCGGGCTCGGGGTGTCGATCGACTATTCGCTCTTCATCGTCAACCGCTTCCGCGAGGAGCTGGCACGGGGGGCGACCGGCGAGGCGGCACTGGGCATCACCATGGCCACCGCGGGACGCGCGATCGCCTTCTCCGGGGTGACCGTGGCCATCGGCCTGTCCGGGATGCTCTTCTACCCGGGCAGCTTCCTGCCCACGATGGGCCTGGCGGGCGCCATCGTGGTGGGAATCGCGGTGTTCTATTCCCTGACCCTGCTGCCCGCGATACTGGCGGCGCTGGGTCCGCGGGTGAACCGGTTCCGCATCCCCATCGCTCCCACGGGGAGCAAAAAGATGTGGCACTCGCTGGCGATGGGCGTGATGCGCAGGCCGGTTCTGGTGCTGGTGCCCACGGTCGCCTTCATCGTCTTCGCCGGCATCCCGTTCGCCCACCTGCGCATGGCCAACGGGGATATCGAGACCCTGCCGGCAAATGCGGAGGTTGTCCAGGGCCACGACATCGCGCTGCAGAAGTTTCCCGCCTTTGGCCAGACCCAGATCTCGGCGGTCGTCCAGTTTCCCTCTTCACCACTGACCAGCGACCGAGTCGGCGCAATATTCGACCTCAGTCGGCGGCTGGCCCGGATCCCCGGCGTGGTCGGGGTCAACAGCGTCGTCGACCTCGACCCCAGCCTCAACCGCGCCGGGTATCAGCAGCTTTACAGCGCGCCACCCGCAACCCTCCCACCGAAGGTTGCCGAGGCCGTGCACCAGACCGTCGGCCGGGACATCGTGGTGGTCAGCGCCCTCACCACCCGGCCTCCAGAGAGCGACGGGGCGCGCCAGATCCTGGCCGCCATCCGCGCCCAGCGCGGTGTCGCTGACGGCCACCTGCTGGTCACCGGCCAGACCGCCTTCGACCTCGACATCGTCAACTTCATCCTCGACCGCACGCCCGGGGCGATCGCCTTCATCGTGGTCGTCACCTACGTGGTGCTGTTCCTCCTCCTGGGGTCGGTGCTGCTGCCCATCAAGGCCGTGATCATGAACTTCCTCTCACTCTCGGCATCGTTCGGGGCGCTGGTCTGGATCTTCCAGGAAGGCCACCTCTCAGGACTGCTCGGGTTCCGACCGGACTCCATCGACCCCTCGATCCCGGTGCTCCTGTTCTGCATCGTCTTCGGGCTCTCGATGGACTACGAGGTGCTGCTGATGAGCCGCATGAAGGAGGAATGGGAGCGCACTCACGACAACCGCCACGCGGTCGCCGAGGGCCTGGAGCTGAGCGGCAGGCTGGTCACCGGCGCCGCCGCGATCATGTTCGTGGTCTTCCTGGGCTTCGGGCTGGCGCAGGTCCTGCTGATCAAGAGCCTGGGCATCGGCATGGCCATCGCGGTGGCCATCGACGCCACCCTGGTGCGGGCCCTGATCGTGCCCGCCACGATGCGCCTGCTGGGCGGGCTGAACTGGTGGGCACCCGCACCTGTCGCGCGGCTGTACCGGCGCCTGGGCCTGGGGTCAGGGGGAGGCTGAAGGGCGGACCGAGGGGGACGGGCTGGCGGCGGCGCCGCCCGACGCGGCCTTGATCTGGTCGAGCAGCGCGCCCAGCTGGTTGATGTCGCTGGCATAGCCGGCGAGGTCGCCCGCACGCAGCTTGGCCTGGGCGTCGCTGTAGAGCTGCTGGGCCCGCGCCACCAGCTGCTGGACCGTCTGGCTGGCTCCCGGCGCGGCTGTGCCGGGGGGCGTCGTGGTGGTGCCGGCGGGGGCGGGCTGCCCGGAGGTCAGGGCCTGCAGCGCCTGGTCCAGGGTGTCGGCCCAGAGCACGTGCTGCTCGTCGGCCACCACGACCTTTTTCAGCTCGGGTATGGCCGCGTTGCCGGTCGACTCGAGGTACACGGGCTCGACGAACAGGATGGAGTCCTCGATGGGGATCACCAGCAGGTTGCCGCGCACCACCTTGGAGCCATGCTGGTTCAGGAGGCTTAGCTGGGCGGATATCGTGGGGTCCTGGTCGACCCGGCTCTCCACCTGTTCGGGCCCGGTCACCTGCCGATCCGTGGGAAAGCGGAACTCGAGCAGCTTCCCGTAATCCGCCCCATCGCTGCGGGCGGCGACCCAGGCCACCATGTTCTTCTTATTGAGCGGGGTGAACGGCTGGATCAGGACGAACTCCTCGTGGTCCTGGCCGGGCAGCTTCATAACCACGTAGTACGGCTGCAGGGGGGCGGCCACGGCGCCCTGGGCGGTGACCTCGTTGGGCTGGGACCAGGAGTCGGCGCGGTTGTAGAAGGCCTGGGGATCGTGCATGTGGAACGTCTGCAGCATCTGCGTCTGGATGTTGAACAGCGACTCCGGGAAGCGGATGTGCTGACGCAGGTCGGCGGGCATGTGGTCGAGGGGCTGGAAGACCCCCGGGAAGATGTGCTGGTAGGTGGAGATCACCGGGTCCCCCGGGTCCGCGACGTAGAAGCTGACGGTGCCTTCATAGGCGTCGATGACGGCCTTGACGGAGTTGCGAAGGTAGTTGGCGCCGCCGTCGACGTAGGGGTCACTGTAGGGGTAGGAATCGGAACTGGTCAGCCCATCGATGATCCAGTACATCCTGCCGCCAGAGATCACCAGGTAGGGGTCCTGGTCGAAGGTCAAAAAGGGGGCCAGCTGTTGCAGCCGATCCTGGATCGACCGCCGGTAGAGCAGCTGGCTGTCGGAGGTGACCTGGGTGCTGAGGAGGAGGTTGACGTCGCCCAGTTGGTACGCGTATGCCAGCCGGCGCAGGCCGCCCGAGAGCTGCACCCCATGGCTGCCCTGCCAGCTGGAATAGACCTGGTTGTCGCCCTTCTCGTAGTCGACCTCGGTCTCCTTGCTGTGCGCCACGACATAGTCGGTGGTGGTCTCACCGAAGTAGATCTGGGGACGGGTGATCGCCGGTTCCCCCTGCGGGGGGATGTCGCGCAGGACCAGGCTGGGAAGACCCTCGTTAGCCACCTTGTTGACCGGCGTGGCGGCGGCACCATAGCCGTGGGTGTACTTGAGGTGGATGTTGACCCAGGTCCGCACGTTGTCCGGCAGGCGCCCGGTGCTGAGCTCCCGGGCCGACATCATCAGCTGGTGGTAGCCGTCCGAGAGGTGGTAGCGGTCGATCGCCACGCGGTTGAAGTCGTAGTACTGCCGGATCGTCTGGATCTGGTTGTACGCGTCCTGGAGGGGCTGGTAGTCCCAGAGGCGGATGTTGCTGACGGTCCCGGTGTTCCGCGCCAGGATCTCGGCGCTGGGCTGCTGGCTGGCGGGGAAATCCTTGACGGTGATCCCGTCCAGCCCGTAGGCGGTGTTGGTGGCGTCGATCTCCCGCTGGATGTACGGCTTTTCCTGGCCCAGCTCCGACGGCGTCACCGCCACTCGCTGGACCACCGCCGGCGCCAGCACCAGGAGCACCAGCGCGGCCGCCAGCCAGACCACCAGCGCCCCCGCCATCAGCGTCAGCCGGCGCAGCGCCGCGTTGGCCAGCGCCACCAGGGCCAGGACCAGGCTGAGAACCAGCATCACCCAGTACATCGGGAGCCGGACGTTGACGTCGGTGTAGCCCGCGCCATAGACGAAGCCATGCTTGCCGAGCAGGAGCTCGAACATCGCCAGGCGGTAGTGCACCGCCAGCAGCAGGAAGAACGCCGCCGCCAGTAGCGAGAGGTGGGTCAGCGCGCGCGGCGGCAGCACCTGCGGGGTGTTGGCGCCACGCGAGAGATAGATGAACAGCGCCGACCCCGTACAGACCACCAGCAGCCCCAGCAGCCAGCCCCAGGCAAAGCGATAGAGCGGCATCTGGAAAACGTAGAAACTGATGTCCTGGCCGAAGACGGGGTCGGTGCGGTTGAAGGCCACCGCGTTGAGGGCTCGGGCCAGCGCCTCCCAGCTGCCGGCTGCGGCGGTGCCCATGATCAGCGCCATCAGCGCCGATCCCAGCAGCACCAGGCGGCCGGCCGCCGCGGTGAGGAAACGGCGACGTACGCCGATGGCGCTGAGGCTGCGGAAACCCACCTGCCTGACCGCGTAGCCGGCGCTGGCGGCAATGGCCAAGAAGGCCAGCAGGAAGCCGCCCAGCAGGATCCAGGCCTGGTACTGGACGCGGGTGAGGTAGAGCTGCTCGAAGTCCAGGGACCGGAACCACAGCAGGTCGGTATAGAAGCCGACCACGGGGCGCACCAGGACGACCAGGAGCAGGATCACGCCGGCGATGTAGAGCAGACGCCTGGTCCCCCTGCTGGGGGCGAAGTTGCTGAAGTTGGGCGGCCTTCCGCGCGGGAAGAGCGGCTCGATGTTCTCGAAGAAGTCGCCGCGGCCGCCCCGTTTCATGTCAGTCGGTGTACCTGGTGATGCTGCGGTTCTCCTCGTCGTGCTGGCGCTGGAAGAGCCGGCAGGCCTCGTAGGCGGTCAGGCAGGGAGGCGCCGGGTGCCGCAGGTAGTTGAAGGTCTCGGTCTTGTGAGTGACGTGGCAGTCCGATCGGTAGCGCGTGAGCGGACCAAGACGGTTGACCATGATCTGCTCCAGGTAGGGGCAACGACGAGCCATCAGCAGCCGCCTCCCATCACGGGGGATGGGCGGTGGGATGCGGCTAGTTGGGCCCCACCATGGACCGGACCCTACTGGCCAGGTCCTTGACCTTGAAGGGCTTCTTCAGAGCCTGGACGTTGGTGTACTTCTCCAGCTCCGGCGCGGTGGTCTGGTTGACCAGCGCCGAGACGACCAGAACCTTGGGGTCCTCCTGGCCGTCGGAGCGGATCCGCTGCAGCACCTGGGTGCCGCTGAGCTCGCCCGGGAGCATGAGGTCGAGGATGACCAGGTCCGGCTTGTAGGAATCGATCAGCTCGAGACCCTCCTCGCCGGTCTTGGCGGTCTTGACCTCGTATCCTTCCATCTGGCAGAGCAGGGTCTCGATATCCGCCAGGGCGTAGTAGTCCTCGACCACCAGGATCCGCTTCACGGGCAGGATCATAACATCTGCCTGGAGCCATTCTGAACCCCTTCAGCAGCTTCGCATGACGGTGGTTGTAACGTAGTCCTCGACGAGCGCCGCCAGGGCCAGAAGCGGGATGAAGAGCAGCGCGCCCCGCACGTAATCCGCGAGCGCGATGCGCATCCCGCCGAGCCAGCCCTCGGGTGCCGGGCGGACCATGCTGGCACCGACACGCAGTGCAAAGGCGCAGGCGAAGACCAGCGCCGGCAACTCGAAGATCCCGTGCGGCAGGGTTCCGCAGGCGAAGGTGCCGACGTGGCCGATCTGAAAGAAATAGCCGCCCACGTAGCCCACCGCGAAACCGTTCACCAGCATCAGGAGCCCCCCGACCACGCCCAGGCTCACGGGGGCAAAGAGCAGCATCACCAGGCCCACCAGCAGGTTGTGGGCGAAGATGAACCCAAAGAGGTGCGGGGTGCCGATGACCACCTCGTGACCCGCCGAAGCCGCAATGACCGCGCTGAAGACGGCCCGCGCCGGCACCACGCCGAGCAGCGCCGCGACCACGCCGAATGCTCCCCCCGCCACCAGCAGCCCGGCCGAGACGGCGATGGCGCCGGCACTGCGTCGGTACGCCCCGGGGACGCCCCGGAATTGGCGTCCCACCCAGCCCAGACATGAGCCCGGCGATGACGGTGCGCTGCGGAACAGCTGCCGCGCCCAACCGGTGCGGTCCGGGGGACGGCTGTCCTTGGCCAGGATGTTCTCGCGGTTGAAGTTCAGGACTCCCAGCCGGAGCAGCAGCAGGGCCACGGTGGCGAGCATCACCGACACCCCCCAGAGCACCCACTCCAGCCTGCTGATGATCAGAACCGACTCGGCCTGGATCACCCCGCTCATGGGGAGGATGATGAAGCTGGCCATCACGTTGGCCGAGCGCAGGGTCTTGGTCTGGCTGCTGACGATGGTCGCGCCGGTGACCATCACCAGCGCCTGCGCCAGCGTCACCGCCACCAGCGGCAGCAGCTCGTCGGTCGGCACGAAGCCCGTGAAGACACCGACGCCGACGGTGTAAACCACCAGGGCCGAGTAACTGAGGCTGAGACTGGGCAGCAGGACGGCGAGGATCTTGCCCAGGTAGATCTCACTCTCCCGCAGCTGGGTGGCGAAGAGCGTCTCCAGGGTGTTGCGCTCGCGCTCCCCGCTGAACGACTCCAGGGCCAGGACCAGGGAGAACGAGGCCGGCAGGAAGACCACGAAGAAGGCGCCAACCTCGGCCAGGCGCTCCGCGATCCCCAGCCCGCCATGGCCCAGGTAGTGCGTCACGAACGTCACCCCGGCCGCCGCCAGCAACGGGATGACGAAGGTCAGGCTGGTCATGGCGATGAAGAGACGGGTGTCCGAGATCGACTCCCGGAGCTCGCGGCGGGCGATCAGCCAGACGAAGTCGCGACGCGGCGCGCGCGCCCCGGTGAACAGCCTGCGACCCAACCAACGCCTCACGGCGCAGCCTCGCGCATCGTGGGCAGGCGGCCGGCGCGCCCCATCACCTCCATGTATATGTCCTCGAGCCCGGGCACCTGGGTGCGCACGAAGCGCGGCCTGAGGCCCAGTTGTTGCTGCAGCTCGGCAAGGGAGCCCTCAGCCAGGATCCGGCCCCCGGCCATGACTGCGAGCCGGTCCGCGACCCGCGCCGTCTCGCGCAGGTTGTGCGTGCACACCACGACCGCCAGGCCCTCGCGCTTGAGGGCCACGATGTAATCCCAGGCGAGCCGGGCGCCGGCGGGGTCCATTGACGAAGTTGGTTCGTCGAGAAGGAGCACCGAGGGGTGATGCAGGGTCGCCCGGACCAGGGCCACCTTCTGGCGCATGCCCTTGCTGAAGCTGCCCATCCAGACGTCGGAGCGGGCCTGCAGGCCGAAGAGCTCGAGAAGGTCATCGATCCGCCGCCGCCGAGTACCCTCGTCCATGCCCTGGACCCGCCCAAAGAAGTCCAGGTATTCGGGCGCCGTCATCCGCTCGTACAGCCCGGGGACCTCGGAGAGCAGGCCCACCTGGGCCCGCACCGCCTCCGCGTCATCGGCGACCGAGACGCCTCCGACCCGGACGGTTCCCCGGGACGGTTTCAGCACCCCGGCCAGGCAGCGCAGGGTGGTGGTCTTGCCGGCGCCGTTCTCGCCCAGGATCACCAGCGACTCCCCACGCGCGACGCGGAAGGTCACGTCCTCCAGGGCCCGGAAGGTGCCGAAGTCCTTGACCAGGCCATCAACCTCGACGCCCGCCCCGCTCTGCTCAATTGCCAGGGCTGACATCAGTCCCATGTTAGCTTCGCCCAGCCACCTGCCGGCAGCCCACGATACGCCTGGTGGGCGAGGTTATGATGACGGCTCACGATGGCTAAGAATCGGCGTCCAGAAAGCACCAAACGTTCCACCCGGAGATCCGTGGCGGCGCCCAAGAACGGCACCGTGGACGCCAGGGAGAAGACCGGGAGCTGTCGCTACTGCAAGGCCGGCACGCGACCGGAATTCAATTACTGCAGCCAGTGCGGGATGCCCACCGACCCCGCCAACGACCGGCCCCTGTTCGTCATCGAAGGCCTGACCCACCTCTTCAACGTCGTCTTCTTCGAGTCGCTCCTGGAGCAGGAGCTGAACCGGGCGATCCGCTATGGGCACGACCTCTCGGTGCTGGTGGTGGAGATTGACGATCTCCACGCGCTGGAGGCGACGTACGGTTACGCCGAGACCAACCGCCTGATCCGCCAGGTCGGCGAGGCCATCGCCAACGCCATCCGCGATCCCGACACGATCGCGTCCACCAACCGTGTGGCCGCCCTGGGCACGCAGCGATTCCTGGTCCTGCTACCCCACACCAGCGAGGAGGGCGCCTACCGGGCGGCCGAGAAGATCCGCGCCCTGGTCAGCTCCACGGTGGTGGATTTCAGCGACGGCAGCGGGGTGGTCACGGTCTCCTGCGGCGTCGCCAGCGTGGGGTCGGACAAGTTGGCGGACGCCAACCTGGTGGGCCGCGCCACCCAGGCACTGATCGAGAGCCGGGCGCACGGCTCCAACCGCATCCAGGTCGACACCGCCGTCTAGCCCCCACCGGGGCGGGTTTTAAGGCTTAGACGTCTTCGGAGTCTGCCGAGTCGCCGCTCTCGGCGGCCGCGGCGGCCGCGGCCCGAGCCGCAGCCCCACCACGGGCCGGCGGGGGGCCCACCATCTCGGGATACCCGATGTCAGAGGCGATGTCGTTCCCGTACTCCTGCCTCAGTTTCATCAACATGCCCAGGAAACCAAAGAGCGTGCCGATGCCGGCCAGCAGGGAGAGCACGCCACCGCCGAAGAAGATCCAGTCGTGCTGCCAGGCATCCGAGCCCAGCGGGGTCCCGAAGTAGATCCCAAAGCCCAGGAACATCAGCGACAGGGAGAGGACCGCCAGGGCACGGAGCGCGTACTCAAGGTTCATCCCGCCGCAATTATGCCAAAGGGGCGGGGCGGCGGTGCCGTGGGCTAGTCCGAGAGCTGCTGGCTCGCGCTCAGGCCGGGGGTCACCCCGTGGACGATCACGGGGTCGCCCAGGTTGTCGAAGTTCCAGAGCCACTCCGCCTGGGGGGCGGCGTTGGGCCAGCGGGTGTTCTGGGTCGGGGTCTGCACGTTGATGCAGCCGTGGCTCATGGGGTGCCCAAAGTTGTTGTGCCACCAGGCGCCGTGGAGGGCGGCGCCGCCGTCGAAGTACTGGGTCCAGGGAACGTGCTTGATGTCGTAGAAGTCAGGCGCGAAGGGTCCCTCGGGGCTCTTCATCTCCTCGTCCTGGACCCGGCTGTAGATGTAGAAGGTGCCGTCGAAGCTGGCGTGGCCGTTGGGGGTTCCGCTGCTGATCAGGAACTGGTTGGCCTGGGTCCCGTTCTTGCAGGCCAGCAGGCTCTGGGCGCCGAGGTCGATGTCGATCACCCGCTTGTCCCCGGTGTTGAAGTTGACCGCGACGTCGTGTTCGAAGTAGCTGCCGCCGGCGGTGTGGTAGCCCGTCAACCTGGCGCTGAGGCTGATCGTGCTGTTGGCCGGCCAGTAACCGTCGGGCGTCTTGGGCACCAGGCGCACCTTTTTCGACGATAGCCACGACGGGGTGACGGTCAGCGGCCCGCTGGCAACCTGGGGCCCGGCGTAGCCTGCGCAGGGGCCGGTCCCGGCCGCCGCCGGGCTGTGGACGTCGGCGGTGACGGCGAGGCGGCCGGCGAGGTCAGTCTTGTCGCCAACGTCCGCGCTCAAGGTCACGGTCAGGGGCACGGTGACGCCCAGGTTCTGAGTGCCCGGCTCGGGGGAGATGTCGACGGTGGCTGCGGGGAGGCTGCTGAAGCTGATGTCCTGGGGGGCCCCGGCAATACCCTTCCTGTTCCTGGCGGTCAGTGTGAAGGTGTAGGTCTGGCCCTGCCGGAAGCTGGCCGGGACGACGGTGACCTGGGTGCCGTCGGGGTTGAGCTGGCCCTTGACCGGGCCGTCCACGGTGATGGCGCTGGCCGGCACGCTGAGGGCGACCACCACCGCCTGGCCGTCGCCAATGTTGGTGGGGTTCGTTGATGTCACCCTGGGGGTGGTGGCGGTTGAGAAGGTACTGGTCTCGGTGGCCTCGATACCCGGTGCCTGGGGCGAGGTTGAGATCGCCGTCACGGTGTAATGGCCGTCGGTCTTGAGCCCGGTCCTGAGGTCGTACTCGCCACCCCGCAGGGACCCGGTGAGCGGCTCACCTCCCTCGGGCTGGACCACCACGGACTTCAGGCTGGCACCGCTGGAGACCGCGCGGACGATGACCTCGGTGTTGGTGGGGTCGAGCTCGGTGGCGCCGTCGACCGGCGTGAAGGCCACCGCACCCTTGGTGGTGCTGGGCAGGCTGAAGACGTTCTGCGCGGCTCCGGGCGCCCTTCCGAAGGGAGCACAAGCTCCGAGGATGAAGAGAGACGCCACCACAAGGCTGAGCCGCGCCGGCGACAGCAGGCGCGGTGACCGCAGGGTCATGTCTGTGGAAAAGTCTAGCGCTACCAGATTCCGAGGACGTCCTTGGCCTCCTCGCTGGCCATCGTCCGCGGGTCCCAGGGTGGGACCCAGATCACGTCCACCTGGACATTGCGAGCCCCGTTCATGCCGGCGGCGATGCCGTACACCTGGCTCTGCAGCATCGGCCCCACGGGGCAGCCCGGGCTGGTCAGGGTCATCTTCACGGTGATGTTGTTGTCGCTGATGGCGACGTCATAGATCAGGCCAAGGTTGACGATGTCGATTCCGATCTCGGGATCGACCACGGCCTTGAGGGCCTCGTAGACGCCATCGCTGGTGAGCTCCCCGCCGGCATCGGCGGCGCTGTCATCGTTGTAGGCTCCCAGGTTCTCGGTTTTCGTCTCGGTCATTTCGCGCTCCTCGTCAGTCGCCGACGGTGTGGGTGTGGGCCTCGGGCCCAGCGGTGTCTGCTGCTCGCTCGGTCAGGCCCTGCAGCAGCGAGTTCCAGGGCAGCACGGCGCACTTGATGCGGACGGGGTACTGCTTGACACCCTGCAGCGACTCCAGGTCGCCGAGGTCCCCGGCGCCCCCGTCGGCGAGCATCATCTCCTTGAACTTGTTGATGATCCGCAGCGCCTCGGGCACCGGTTTGCCGACGACCTGCTCGGTCATCATCGAGGCGGAGGCCTGGCTGATGGAGCAGCCGCGCCCGCTGAAGTGCAGGGCGTCGACGGTATCGCCATCCCCGGAAAGCCGCGCGGTGATGGTCACCTCGTCACCGCAGAGCGGGTTGTTGGCGCTGACCTTGACGTCGGCGGGGTCGAGGTCACCCTTGTTGCGGGGGTTGCGGTAGTGGTCGAGGATGATCTCGCGGTAGAGCTCGTCGTCGAATTGAAAGGACAAATTGACCTAGCTCCCGTACATCACTTTGCGGGCGTTGCCCAGGGCGGTGGCGAGGGCGTCGACCTCGTCGCGGGTGTTGTAAATGTAGAAGCTCGCACGCGCGGTGGCCACCTGTCCCAGGCGTCGCATCAGCGGCTGGCAACAGTGGTGGCCGGCACGGATGGCGACACCATCGCGGTCGAGCAGGGTGCCGAGGTCGTGGGGATGGATGTCGGCGAAGTTGAATGCCAGGACGCCGCCGCGGGCTTCAGCGGACTTGGGTCCGTAGAGGGCGACGTCCTCGATTCCCATCATGACCTCGAGCGCGTAGTCCGTAACCTCCCGCTCGTGACGCCGGACGTTGTCCATGCCGATTGCCGAGAGGTAATCCACCGCGACCCCCAGGGCGATGGCGCCGCCGGCGTCGGGGGTGCCCGCCTCGAACTTGTCGGGCAGCTCGTTGTAGGTGGTGTGCTCCAGCTCGACGAGCATGATCATGTTGCCGCCACCCAGGAACGGGGGCATGGACTCCAGGATTTCGCGCCGCCCGTAGAGCACTCCGATGCCCATCGGGGCCAGCATCTTGTGGCCGGAGAAGGCCAGGAAATCGCAGCCGATACCGCGGACGTCGACGGGCAGATGGGGCACTGACTGCGCTGCATCCAGGAGCACGACGGCACCGGCCTCGTGGGCCTTGCGGGTGATCTCCTCGACCGGGTTGATGGTGCCGAGCACGTTGGACATGTGACTGAGGGCGACGATCCGGGTGCGATCCGTGAGCAGCCCGGGGAGGGCGTCGAGGTCCAGGGTGCCGTCGTCGTGCAGGGGGATGAAGCGCAGCCGGGCACCCTTGCGGTCGGCCAGCATCTGCCAGGGGACCAGGTTGGAGTGATGCTCCATCTCCGAGAGCAGGATCTCGTCTCCCTCCCGCAATCGTTCCCCGTAGGAATGCGCGACCAGGTTGATGGCCTCGGTGGTGTTGCGGGTAAAGATCAGCTCCTCGGCGTGCTCCGCGTTGATGAAATGCTGGATCTTGCGGCGGGCCTTCTCGTACTCGTCGGTGGCCTCCTCGGAGAGCGTGTGGATGCCCCGGTGGATATTGGCGTTGTAGCGCGTGTAGTAATCCGCGAGGGCGTCGATGACAACCCTTGGCTTCTGGCTCGAGGCGGCGTTGTCGAGGTACACCAACTGGCGGCCCCCGCGCACCTGGCGGGTGAGGATGGGGAAGTCGGCGCGGATGGCGCGAACATCCAGCGCCGTCGTGGCGGGGCGGGCTGCGGTCTCGGTCATGGCGTCAAGACCTGGACGGCGCCGCGCTTCCGGAAGCGGTCGCCAACACGTCGATCATCACATCCTCACCCACCAGCCTGACACCGTAGGTCCTCACCGGCAAGATCGCGGGCAGGGTGGTGGCGCGCCCGGTCCCAAGGTCGAAGCCGGAGCCGTGCTTGGGACACTCGATGGTGTTCGATTCCAGGTCGACCTCGCCATCGGAGAGATGGAAATGCTCGTGGCTGCAGTTGTCGTTGACCGCGTAGAGATGGTTGCCGCCATTGACGATGGCGATCTCCTCGCCTTCGACCACGTAGCGGCGCGCCTCGCCCACCGGGATGTCGCCGATCGAGGCCACCCGGATCACGAGCGGTCCGCGGCAGTTCGGGGGTTGAGGTCCTGCAGCGCGGCGTCGATCGCCTCGTGGATCTGGTCGCGGACGCGGGGCAGGGCGATGCGGTCGATGACCGGCTGGAAGAAGCCGTGGACCAGGGTGTCCTGCGCCTCTTTGGTGGAGAACCCCCGGCTCTGCAGGTAGAAGAGCTGCTCCGAGTCGACCTGGCCGACGGTCGCGCCGTGGGTGCAGCGCACATCGTTGGCCTCGATCTCGAGCTTGGGGATGGAGTCGGCGCGGGCGTTGCCCGACAGCAGCAGGTTGCGATTGGCCTGGTAGGCGTCCGAGTGCTGCGCATCCTTGCGAATCTTGATCAGGCCCGAATAGACGCTGACGGCCTCATCGCGAAGTGCGCCCTTGACCAGCAGGTCGCTGGTGCAGTGCGGCGCGAAATGGTCCTGCAGGGACTGGTAGTCGAAATGCTGGCTGCCATCACCGATGACCAGCCCGGAGATCCGGGCGGAGCCGCCCTCCCCCATCATCGCGACCTCCATGTAGACCTTGGAAACCGCCGCCCCGGTGGCCGCCACGACCAGCTCGGCGCGGGCATCGCGGCCCAGGTGGACGCGGTGGGTGGCGACGTGGGTCACGTCCTGGGGCCACTGCTGCAGGACCAGGTACTGGATGCTGGCCCCGTCGCCCAGGATCACCTCGCTGACCGCGCTGCTGACCCGGCCGGCGGCCGCCGGGCCCGCGCTGTACTCGTCGGTGAAGACCAGCGACCCACCGTCCTCAACCACGACCAGCGTCCGCGGCAGCACGGTCTCGCCGGTTGCACCGGCGGCAAACGTGGCCCAGACCGGCAGGACGGCCTGCACGCCCCGGGGGACGTGGACGAATACCCCGGCGCGCCAGAAGGCGGCGTTGAGAGCCGCGAACTTGCCCGCGGCGGCAGGCACCACCTCGTGCTCCAGGTACCTGCGGACGATTTCAGCGTGGCTGCTCGCGGCCGCCTCGATGCTGGTCACCACCACGCCCTGGGCGGCCAGCGCTGCCGGGATCTCGATGGAGGCGGCGCGGCCGGGCTGCTGCAGGAGGAGCGCTCCGCCCTCCCCGCCGCGCGCGTAATTGGCCCGCAGCCGCGCGTCCGGAGCACCCCCGTCGGCCTGGGCCGAAACCGGCCGGGTGGCCTCCAGGTCGATGGCCGAGAGGTCGGTGCGGCGCCAGTCCTCCATGGTGCTGGAGTCGGGCGCAGGCAGGGATCGGTAGGTCTCAAGGTCGGCAACCTTG
Organism: Candidatus Dormiibacterota bacterium; assembly: GCA_036741395.1. GTDB lineage: Bacteria > Chloroflexota > Dormibacteria > DASZGP01 > DASZGP01 > JAXDLW01. The sequence continues at coordinate 22,026 of DAINSI010000019.1, read as the reverse complement.
CGGTCGCGAAGCCAGTCGGGCAGGACCGCGGTCTCGATCGCGGCGGCGGTCAACTGATCCGAGATGGTGGCCTGACTCAAGGGACTCCTGGAGGTGCCGGCGAGCCGCGGGGGGCGGCGACGGCAAATTCCGACTGATCTGCTCCGATTTTAGCAGTGAGCCGGCGAGCTACCCCCTCTCGCCCACCTTGCGGAAGAGCCGGCGCGGCAGGTGGCGCATCCCGAACATGACGAATCGCATCACCGGTGGGGACCAGACGGTGTGGGCGCGGCGGCGCAGACCGGCGACAATATCCCTGGCCACGATCTCGGGATCGGTGGTGAACGGCACCTCCGGGATGCCCTCGGTCATCTTGGTCCGAACCCGGCCGGGGCGCACCACCATCACGTGGATGCCGGTCCCCTCGGCGCTGTCGGCAAGGCCCTGGAAGAACGAGTCAACCCCGGCCTTGGAGGCGCTGTACACGAAATTGCCCCGCCGTGGGCGCTCGGCGGCGACGGATGACAACAGCACGAGGTGCCCATGCCCCTGCCCGCGCAGGCGCCGCATCAAGGGCACCCCAACTGATACGGCGCCCTCGAAGTTGACCCGCAGCACCTCGATGGCGGCGCCCGCATCCTCCTCCGCCCGCTGCTGGTCGCCGAGGATGCCGAAGGCCAGCAGGACCAGGTCGATGTCTCCATCTCGGGCGAAGAGTTCGTCGACAAAGTCGGCGTGGGTCTCGGTGGCAGCGGCGTCGAAGGCCACGACCTCGACAGCGGCGCCTGATGTGCGCAGGTCCGCCGCCGCCCTCTCGAGCGTGACCGGGTCGCGGCCGGCGAGGATCACCCGGCGGGCGCCTGCTGCGACCAGCCGCCGCGCCGTGCTCAGCCCGATGTCCGAGGTGCCGCCCAGGACCACCGCGGTCTCGATGTCGACGACGGCGTTCATCGGCCCGTCAGCTGCAGGCGGCGCGAGAGGTCCGACTGCATCACGCCACGCGGGTCCAGGCGAGCCTGCACAGCGCGCCACTCGTCCAATCGCGGGTACATCGCCGCCAGCATACCCGGGCGCATTCGCGAGTCCTTGGCCAGGTAGACACGGCCGCCGACCGCTGCCACCTGTTCGTCGAGACGATCCAGCAGGGGGCCGAGGCCGGGTAGACGCGCCGGCATATCCAGCGCCAGCGTCCACCCCGGGATGGGGAATGACAGGTGCCCGGGGCTGGCCGCGCCGAAGCGCTTGAGGACGGCCAGGAACGACGGCGTCCCTGCGGAGCTGAACGCCGCGACGAGGCTCCGGATGGTGTCCTCGGCGCCGAAGGGAACCACCACCTGGTACTGGAGAAAGCCGGCCGGGCCGTAGATCCGGTTCCAATTCGAAACCGCGTCGAGGGGATGGAAGAAGGCCGCGATTGACGTGAGCCGCCCCCGCTCGGCTTTCGGCGCCTTGCGGAACCACGCCTCGTTGAACGCCGCCATGGTCAGCGGGTTGACAAGCCCCCCGGGCACGAACGGCGGCACTTTGAGCAGGGTGCCCGCGCGGAGCCGCAGCGGGTCACGGCGCGCGGGTTCCGGGACCTCGTCCAGGGTCGCGTGGTCGCCGCGGGTAAGGACGGCGCGGCCGATATTGGCGCCGCGGGCCAGGCAGTCGATCCAGGCCACCGTGTAGCGGTAGCGCCCATCCCCCTCCTCCATCATGGCCATCGCATCGTCGAGGTTCGCCGCGCGGTCCGTGTCCATGCGGATTCGCGAAGTCTCGATGGGGACCAGGCGCAGCTTGACGCTGCTGATCAGCCCGGTCAGCCCCATGCCGCCGGCGGTCGCCCAGAACGCTTCCGGGTCGTCTGTCGGGGTCGCCTGTCGATGCCCGGCGGGCGCGTGCAGACCGATTGCCTCGACGTGCTGCGCGAAGCTGCCGTCGCGATGGTGGTTCTTGCCGTGGATGTCCGCCGCCACGGCGCCGCCGAGGGTTACCTGGCGGGTGCCGGGGCTGACCGGTGGGAACCACCCCAGGGGCACCAGGGTCCGCATCAGGTGGTCGAGGCTGGCGCCGCCCCCGGCGCTCACCACCCCGCCGACGAGGTCGAGGTCCGTGATAGCGGCGATCGCAGTCATGCGGGCCACTGCGCCGCCGCCATTCTGGGCGGCGTCGCCATAGCTGCGCCCGAGGCCGCGGGCGATGATGCCCCGAGCAGCCGCGCGACGCACCGCGACCTCGGCGTCGTCGGCGGTCGCCGGCTGCTCAACCTGTGAAATCGTTGGCGCCGTTCGCCCCCAGCCGCTCAGCGGTTGCCCCGCATTGGTCACGCGGGCAGACCCAGGCGGCGTGGCAGGAGTAGGCCCCACGTTACGAAGGCGAGCGCGTACGCGTAGTAGTTGTAGGCCGCGAAACTGGAGCACAGCGCGAAGAGCGCCAGCGACAGTCCGCACGCCATCATCGAAAGCCGTAGGTCTGCGCGCGCGCGCCAGGCAGCCACCGGGGCGACCGCCAGGGCGGCGGCGGCCATCAGCGTCAGCGCCGAGCGAGGCAGCACCACGCCGGCGTGGGCGAGCATGGCCCACAAGGTGAGGCGATCCAACACGGGCGCCTGGGAGATGTTGCCGAGGACGGCGCTGAAGAAAGGCCCTGGGGCCCAGAGCAGGAAGGGCACGACTATCACCGCGGCCACCGTCGCCGCGACCACCAGGCTGCGGCGGCGCAGCTCGGGGAGCAGGAACAGCACCGGGAAGATCAAAAAGTACTGCTTCGACGCGATCCCCAGGCCGAGGAGGGCCCCGGCGGCGAGGTCGCGACGGCACGCCGCGAGCACCAGGGCGGCGAGCGCCAGCGCCAACAGCTCGAGCTCGTGGTTGCTGAAGATGTAGAACGCCTGGCTGGTGCGCGGGAGGGCGAGGGGGAGCAGGACCAGGGCCTGGCGGGCACGGGTGAGGCTGCTGCGCGAATGGAGAAACCACCCCCAGAGGGCCACCATCGCGGCCTCTGCCGCGATGGTGGCCCAGCGGACGTCGCCGAGCAGCAGCCGGAACGGGGCGAGCTCGAGCAGCGCTCCCGGCGGGTACGTGAACGTGAGCGTCTTGTGAACGCCGCCCTCGACGATGGGGACCCCGAGGTAGGGGTTGGCGCCGCGCGCCAGGAGGTCGATCCCACCATTGAGGAAGTGCCAGACGTCCTCGTGCTGGGGGGTCGCGAAGCGCCCCAGGAAGTGAACGTGGGCCAGGACCAGCAGGGCGCCCGCGGCGTACAGGCGGGCGCGGCGCGTGCGGGGTGACAGGCCGAGCGCATAGAAAGCGACGGCGGCCCCGAGCGTGAGTGCCGCCTCGGGGACGTTCAGACCGTTCGGGTCGTATGGCGCCAGCGCGGAAACGACGCACAACACGACAAACAGGACCGGGTAGAGGCGCCCCGGCTCGTGCCGCGGCTGCAGCGCCGCTACCAGCAGCAGCGTGAACCCGGTCAGCAGCAGCACCGCCCCGGGGATGGAGAAAAAGGCCTCTCGGTGGGCCAGGCCGATGGCCGCCAGGAACATCCCGACAACCGCGGCGCCCTCGGTCCAAAAGGGAGTCTGCCTCGGTCGGCTTTCGGAGGTCATCGGCGAGCCGGTCCCGTTGGCGAGCACGGAGGTTATTGTCAGCCATGGCCAATTCGGGGAACGTTCAGTCGCTCGGTGGCCCCGGGTCATCCTCACGGCTGGCCGGGCTCCGCCGGATGCTGGCCCAGTACCTCCGACCCACCTTCGGACTGGTCCCCGTGGTGGCGCTCTTCGCTGTTTTTGACGCCCTCCTCGCGGCTGCCTATATCGGCCAGCACAGTGTCCCGTTGGCCGCGGCAGTCGTCGCTGCCGCCGCCGTTTCCGCCTGGCGATTTGCCCTCGCCCCCAGCCACCGCGAGCGTCTCCTGTGGCTGTCGGTCCTGGTTGTTTTGCTGATCCTGCTGCCGGAGCTCCTGGCCATCGCTACACAGGGACCCAACGCGGTGGTGCACGACGGGATCCTGCTCACTGATTCGGCAGCAGACCGGCTCCTCCACGGCCTGAACCCGTACGGTCACGATTACATCGACGCACCGCAGGTCCGCAGGGCCTTCGTGATCGAAGCGCCGGTCAACTGGGGCCTGGGGCATTACGTGTACCCCCCGGGACTGATCCTGCTGGATGTTCCATTGAAGCTGCTGAAGAGCCCATCCGTAAACATGACCTGGCTCTGGCCGCCGGCTCTGGGGCTGCTTTGCCTGTCCGCATACTCGCTGGGCCGGACCGACACCGAACGCCTCGCCTGCGTAGCTGCCGTGGTCCTGAACCCGGGATTCCTGATCTTTTTCACGCAGCACTACAACGACCTCCTACTGTTGGTACCGGCGTTGGCCGCGGTCGCATTCGCCAGCCGGGGCAGGGGCATTTCAGCGGGGATATTGCTCGGCCTGGCACTCTGCATCAAACAGAGCGCCGTGATCTTCGCTCCCTTGACCCTGCTGTTGGTCTACCGGCATGCCGGAAGGTCGGCGGCCAGTCGCCTGCTGCTGGCCGCCGGAGCGACCGCCGCGGTGATCATGGCGCCTTTCCTCGCCTGGTCACCTGGGGCATTCATCCAGGACACCGCCAGTTTCTTCTTCAGCTCCGGCACGGACAACGATCCCATCCGCGGCTACGGGCTGACCGGGATACTGCTGCACCTGGGGGTCATCCCCAACCAGTGGAGTCCTTTCCCGTCCGGCACCATCGAACTGGCTTTCCTGGTCCCCATTACGATCGCGGCCTTCGCTCACCTGCGCCGGTCATTCAGTTGGAGCGCCTTCTGGCTGTGGATGGCGGCACAGGCCCTGGCGATCTTCTTCTTTGGGCGCCTGATGGCACCGAACTATTTCCAGCTGTTTGTGACCCTCCTGGCGCTCGGCCTTTTGGTTCGCCTCCCAGAAGGCCCCCAACGGCGCCACACCAACACGGCCGCACGTCGCGCATTTCTGGGAGGAGTCATCGCAGTGGGTTTGGGGGTCGCGTTTGTCGTTCAGTCGGCTGCCTGGCTCCAGCCCGACGCGTCTGGCTATCGAGTGGCGATGGCCGCATCGGACGGCGGGAACCTTTACCTGGCTGACGGGGTCCAGGGATTTATCGAACTCGATCCTGAGGGGCATGTGCGTGCTCATGCCCCGCTGCCGAAGTTGATTTCCCCTCTGTCCCTCAGCCTTGACGGAGACAATGGGCTGATGGGTACAGGCACGGGGCTCTGGCTCACACACGATCGCGGCGGGAAATGGACCCGGGTGGTCCACCTGCCCCCCGAGGCGCTCTACGGGAAGTATTTCTCGGTGGCGATACGCGGCCCGGATTGGCTCGCGGGCGCCTGGGGGGCGGGCATGTGGTACAGCCATGACGCCGGCGTCACCTGGCACCTGGCTCACGTGCCGGATCACGACGTGGAGTTCGAGGCGATCGTGTTCGGGGAAAGCGAGCAACTGGCGGCAACCGAGCTCGGCATTCTCCGATCCGTCGATCGGGGGGTGACCTGGGTGCGTACCGCTGGCGCCCCCGACCGGGTCACCGCGCTTTCCCATGACGGGAGCTCTTATTGGGCGGCCGATTGGCGGGGAAACGTCCTGCAATCCAATGACTCCGGAGCGCACTGGGCGCAACGGTATTCGTTGGGTGGAGGGGTGTGGTCGATGGCAGCAGGAGCAAACTTGGCAGGCACCACCGGGGGGCTCTACCGGGGCAGGTCGCCGATCCTATCTTCAGGCCTCAACCGAAAGGAAATCGTCGCCGTGGCCGTGGGTGGGGGGCGGATGTACGCCGCCCGAGCCAAGGGTGCGATCTACACGTTGACCGCAGACTCCGGCTGGCGCCCGATTTTTCACCCGACGACCTGACGGGTTGATCACGCCTCAGTTCGTGGTCGCCTGCCTGGGCGCGGGCACCGTCCTGCTGGTCCCCGGCTACGCGGCGGCGTCCCTCATCGTCCCCCGGTGGAGCTGGTGGGAGCGGCTCGCCATGGCGCCGGGCCTGGCCACCGGGTTCATCGGCGTCCTCGGCCTGCTCCTGCACGACATCAGGATGCCGTTCACGGGGACGACCGTCCTCCCGCCCATGATCCTGCTCGTCGTCGCGGGCGCTGCTTCGATCTATCGCCGGCGCGACCAGGGGGGACAGCATCCGCGCGAATTGGTCGCGCCCTTGGTGGCCCTCGCGGCCGGTTCGGTGACGATCCTCATCTTCCTGGCCGGGGTCGCTCGTGAGCCGTTGCCGATCTATGACGACCCGGCCGTGCATGCCGCCGTGGCCGAGGCCATTCACCGGACGCACGACGTCCTCCCGGCGATCCCGCAGCCGGTCAACCAATCGGCCGCGGTGCGGCCGCGCACCGCGGTCGAGGCCACCGCGGTCGTGGCGGGATGGGTGGTGGGCCGGCCGCCGGCTCAGCTGCTCCTACCCATCGGACTGGTGGCCGCGGTCCTGATCTCTCTGGGACTGCTCCAGCTGGCGCGGGCATGGCTCGTACCCGGGGAGGGGGCCACCCTTGCACCCCTCCTGGGTATGGGAATGGCCCTTCCGGTCTGGCCGCTGATCTTTGGTGAGTACCCGCTGTTGGTCGACGCGACCATGGTTTCGGGCTTGATCTGCGGGATCCTGGCGCTGATGCGGGGCGAGGACACATCGCGCGCCGCCGTGCTGGTGGCCGCGCTGACCGCATCGATCTGGGCGGGGCACGGCCTGGAGGCGCTGACGGCGGCGGCAGTTGGGGGGCTCCTGGTCGCCCGCGAGCTCGCGGCGCCGGCGCGATCCAGGACCCGCGCCGCGCTCGGGCTGGTGGCTGCGGCCGGTGCGGTCCTGTCGGCGGCGCTGCTGGTGACCGTGCTCACTCGGGCGCCCCACGTGCCAACGGGCATCGTCCTGCCCGTGTCGCCAACAACCCTGCGCGGCCTCATCCTGTCGCCCCACCCATTCCCGGGTGGGCCGCTGGGGCTGGTCCTGCAGACCATCCCGAGCCGAAGCGCCGTGGTCCTCTGCCTGGTTGGGTGCTTTTTGGCTATTCGGCGATACCGGCTCGTGTCGCTGGTCCTGCTCCACGTCGCGCTCGTCGCGATGCTCTACGACGTCTCCACACACCTCTATCTCAAGCAAGTCTGGTCGAGGATGTTCCCTTGGGCGGTGCCTGACCGTGTTCGTGGAATGGCTTACTGGGTGGTCCCCATCCTGCTGGCACTGGGGGCTTCATGGCTGTTCCGCCAGGCGCGACAGCTGCGGGCGTCGCGCGGCCAGCGCCGCCGCCGCCTGCTCGGTTCTGTGCTGCTTGCGACCACATTGGGTTTGCTCATCGGAGGAGGGCTGTCAGCGCTGTCATTCGAGTGGTCCGAGGTCTACGACCAGTCGATCCGCTATGGCAAGACGACATCTGCAGACGTCGAGGTCCTCGCCGCAATGAGGGCCCGATTGCCGCGTGGGGCCATCGTCATGACGGATGGGGAGGATGATGCCGGCATCTGGGTGGACGCCCTGACACCGCAAATTGCCTTCATGACCAAAGGTTGGGTGAATGACCACCCGGATGACTGGCACCTGGTGGCGCTCCAGCGCGCGTGTGACGACCCCAACGAGGCCCACCGAGCCCTGGCGGAGGTCGACGCCGTATTTGTCGGGTCCAGACACAACGTCGACGCCCAGCACCCATGGAAGATCGATTGCATCCGTCGCATCCCCGACCTTCGGTCGGTGGCCGAGTCCACCACTGACGGCAGGACCGCAGCCTTGTTTATCGTCGGCGGCGCCCGCCGGACCCCAGCTCCTTAGCAACCAGCTCTGCACACCAGGGGAACCACGCCGCGTTGTCCGCCGCCAGTTCCAGCACCGCCGCGATGACGTCGTCGACGTCATCGTCGGTCGTCAATGGATAGATCGGGTGGCTGACTATGCCCTTGAACTCAGCGTCGGCCACCGGGAATGAGTCAGCGGCTAAGTTCAGCCGCTCACGGTAAACGGCTGCCGATGCAGCGGATGAAAATGCACGCTGGTGGCGATGTTCCCTTGGGCGAGCGCCCTGATGAATTCATCACGGTCAATTGTGAGGCGATTCAGGTTCAGGCGCAGCACGTAGAGGTGGCGCCTGCTCGACCTCCTGGGCATATCAAAGTCAAAACGCCCAGGGGGCTGTTTACAACTCTGAACAGGCCGTGGCTAGAGCTCGCACAGACCGAGGGTACCCTGTGGTAGTGGTGTCTCACGATGGCAAGTCGGTACCCTGAGCAGACTGTGATCTCCCAGGATCGACCTGCCTTCGGCAAGACGGCACGTGTCCATCGGGGCCTGGCGCTGTCTGAGCGCCGGCTCCTCCTCGGTGCTGGAGACCTGGTCGTGGTTGGCCTGACATTCGTGGTGGCGTTCAACATCCGATCGGCACAGGTTCGGGGACTGGGTTTTGCCGTCCCGCGAATCGCATTGGGGATCACCCTCGCCGTCTTCTTCATCTCTGCCGAACTTGTTGACGCCTACCGGCTCTCTGGCATCGTCAACCTCCGGGGGACCTTCCGGGCCGTCGCTAGCTCGATGTCCCTCAGTTTCATCGGGCTGCTGCTGGTGTTCTTCGTTTCGCCCTACCGGATCACGAGACCCACCCTGATCATTTGGACCGCGCTGGCGACCGCTTGCTTGCTTGGCTGGCGCATTGCCTATCGACAGGTGTTCGCAGGCGACATTTTCGCGGGGAGTCTCGCCGTCGTGGCCCAAAAGGCGGGGTTCGACCGCGTCTGGCCGGACGCGACCGGCGTGATGCGGGGGCTGTACAGGGTGGTCGAGGTTGTGGACCCCGCAAGCCCAGACTGCGGCGACATACTCCGTGAACTGGTCGCCGAGGGGCGGATCAACCAGATAATCCTTGGTGTTCGCGACGATGTGGACCGCGAGCTCTTCCGTACCTTGATCGACTGTTACGACCACGGTGTCCCGGTGCGCTCGCTCAACGATATCTATGAAGAGCTGACCGGGCGCCTGATGTTGGACCAGCTCGGGCATTCCTGGCTCATCTCCTTGCCCATGCGCAGCGAGACATCTCGCCTTTACGCGGGCTTCAAGCGCGTCGTAGACATCGCGTCAGGAATCGTCGGGCTGGTCGTCCTGGCGGTGATCCTCCCGTTCGCCGCAATCGCAATCAAACTGGACAGCCCGGGTCCGGTCTTCTACCGTCAGGCCAGGTTGGGCCAATATGGTCGACCCTTCCAGATCCTCAAGCTGCGGACCATGAACATCGATCCGGCGGGGAAGCAGCGGCAGACAGAGGCAGGAGACGACCGCGTCACAGCGGTTGGCCGGATGCTCCGCTGCCTCCACCTCGACGAACTGCCCCAGGGCTGGAACATCCTCAAGGGCGACATGAGCGTGATCGGCCCGCGACCCGAGCAACCGGAATACGTGGCGACGCTCCAGGAGTCGATCGACTTTTACAACACCAGGCTGTCGGTCCGGCCAGGCCTCACCGGGTGGGCCCAGGTCAATGCCGGCTACAGCGAAGGCGTCGAGGGGGCGCGCAAAAAGCTCAGCTACGACCTCTACTACATCAAGCGCCAGTCTGCCGCGCTCGACATGCTGATCCTGGTGCGGACGATTTACGCCGTCCTGTCCTTCAACGGCCGCTGAGCCGTCCAGTCGCGTTGCAGGCTGGATGACCAACCTCCCCGACGCCAGGATGTCAATCGCCCGCGGCGAGGAATGGAGGCCGACCGTGGCGGTGGTGGTGCCGGTGCTCAACGAGGCCGACTACATCGAGAGATGCCTGGCCTCGGTGCGGGCCCAGGATTACCCGGCCGAGCTGGTGGAAATCCTCGTCGCCGACGGCGGCTCGACCGACGCCACCAGGCAGATCGTTGGGGCTATGGCCGAGGCGGACCCAAGGATTCGGCTGCTCGACAACCCGGGACGCAACCAGGCCGCGGGCCTCAACCGGGCGATCGCGGCGAGCAGCGGTGAGGTGGTCGCCCGGCTCGACGGCCACGCCGAGTGGCGGCCTTGGCACCTGACCCGATGCATCGCCCTCCTCGGGGAGACCGGCGCCGACAACGTCGGCGGCACCATGGAGGCCACGGGCGAGACCGACACCGGCGAGGCCATAGCGCGCGCGACCTCGTCGGCGTTCGGGGTGGGCGGCGCTGGATACCGGTATGCCACGCAGCAGATGGACACCGACACGGTGTGGCTTGGCTGCTTCCGTCGGGTGGCCCTGGAGCGAGCCGGCCCCTACAACGAGAGTTTCTCCCCACACGAGGACTACGAGCTCAACCATCGCATCCGTGCCGGTGGTGGTCGAATCGTGTTCTCCCCCGACATCCCAACTCGCTATTGGGCGCGGTCGACCTGGGCCAGTTTCCTGCGGCAGTATTTCCGCTACGGTCGCGCCAAGGCTCGCGTCGCCCGTGAGAGCCCGGGGGTTGTTCGCCCGCACCACCTCGTCCCCCCGGCCTTGGTTGCAGGCGTCGCGCTGGGGATGCTCAGCGGGCGGACTCGCCGCTTTGTGGGCGCGGCCGCGATCAGTTATTCCCTGGCGTGTGTCGCGGCGTCAATCCCAGCTGGCGACGGCGCGAGCCCGAAGGTTCGTTTGCGAATCCCGCCGGCGTTCGCCGCGATGCATCTGTCCTGGGGTGCAGGCTTCTGGGCCGGGCAGCTCGAGCGTCTGACCAGCCCCCGCTGACGGGGTTAGCGGCCGCGTCGGACGCGGTTTAGGGGCGAGACCGCCGGTCGGATCAGCACGAAACCGAGCGCGGTCCAAACGATGAGAGTCGTCGCGCAGCGAAGCAGGAGGAACCCGAAGTCGAGGTGCTTCGCCGCCTGGTGGCTGACACTGAGATCCAGGATCGTTGTCAGGATGACGGCAAGGCTGAAAGCAAGGGTGAGCCCTCCGTACAGCTTCAGGCGACGCCGGCTCCCTTCGTCCCAGATATGCCGTGCTGAGGCTTCGAAGAGGACGACAACAACCAGCAACTGCACCCACACGTCGTTGATAGCCAGGGCGACCGGACCCTTGCCCATGGCGAGCACCAACCCGTTGGCGGCGCAATTGACGACCAACGCCACGATCCAGATCCCGAGATGGCGGCCCGGGCGGTTGACTCGGGCCGAGTCCAGGACCAGCGAGGGGATGGTTGCGACGGGGAGAAGGAAGATCGTCAGCGCCAGGATGTCGAAGATTCGGACCGCTGGAGCAAAGGTCGGCACGAGTACCAACACCAGCGGGCCGAATACAGCCTGGGCGAGACCGGTCGTCGCGCCCGCGATAACCGCGATCGCCAGCGTCAGTCGCTCGGCTTGCCCCGTCCAGGGCGTGGGACCGTCATCCGGCGCCACCTGGCCCCAGACCGCGGGTATAAGGACAACCTGGATGCCGCCGATCGCCCTGGTGGCAATCGTGATCGGGGCGTTGGCGAAGACGTAGATGCCCAGCGTTGCCGATGACGCGGCTACCGCCAGGGACGTCGTTCCCGCGAGCCGGTAGGCCCAGTACACGATCGCCGCCGCGCCGAGCGGGAAGCCGGCTCGCAGCAATGTTCGCGCCCTTGCGATATCGATCACCGGACGCAGCCGGAGCGAAGGGCGCACCAGGAGGTACAGGAGACCTGTGACCAGGTCAGTGGCGAGAGGCGCGAGGAATACCCCCGCCGTTCCAATTGTGATGACCAAACCGACCAACGCGGCGGGACCCAGGAAGGCGCGCATGGTGGAGAGCCGGGCGACGGCGTCGAAACGATCCCGGGCGGACCACAGTGTCGACAGGAACATATTCCCGCTCGACGCCACCACGGCCAAAGGCGCCAGGAAAAAGCCGGCTTGCCGGATCGATGGGCTGGCGGTAATCCCGATGATCGCCAGGATGACCCCGGGAATCACCGAAACCGCCATCTCGACCGTAACGCCGATGTTCTGGTCCCGAATGGCGCCCTCCTCGTCGCGGTGCGCCAGCCGGTCGATGAACGAGCGGATAGAACCCTCGAAGACGCCACTGCGAATCAGGGCCGCGTAGAAGTAGGCCAGGACTATGAATTGGCCGTCGCCGTAACGTTTGGGACCGAGCCAGCGCGCTGCGATAAAGCTGGCGGGAATCGCCAGCGAGGAGGCGAGCAGTGAAGCCGCAGACAAACGGGACGCCTTCCGAAATATCCGGCGCAGCCCTAGCAGACCAGACGGATCGGCCATGGACACCTCCAACAGACCGTCGCTTCCGGTCAGCTCGGAGTCGTCAAGCACGTTCGGTCCTCAAGGCGGCGACGCCGACCGGCGACGCCGACCTACGATAGCCGGATGCAAGCGCGCGCCCCCGCCCCCGTCACCGTGGTCATCCCTGCTTTCAATGCCGCGCTGACCCTGGATGCTGCGCTTGCTTCGGTGGCATCCCAGTCGCTTCCGCCGTCCAGCGTCGTTGTTGCAGACGACCAATCCGATGACGGCTCGCCTGAGGTGGCCGAGCGGTGGAGCGCGCTTCTCCCGCTCCAGATCATCCAGCTCGAGCGCAACGCCGGCCCCGCCGCCGCCCGCCGGGCCGCCGTTGATCGCGCTGACACCGAACTCATTGCCCTCCTCGACGCCGACGACATCTGGTTCCCCGATCACCTGGCCCTCCTCATCCAAACGCAGGAACAGCACGGCGACATCGTCTCGGCGGATGCGCTTCGTTGGTATCCCGGCAAGGGTATGCACAGGGTCACCCACCGGGCTCGCCAACCCATCCCTCCGGCTGACCAGCAGCAGGTCAAGATTGTGCGCGAGAACTTCGTCTCCATTGGCGCACTCTTCCCGCGCTCGGCATACGAAGCGGTCGGCGGCTTCAGGGACGGTTTCTCCGGCGCCGAGGATTGGGACCTCTGGATCCGAATGATCCGTGCGGGTCTGAGAGTACATGCGGCTCCCGGCCCCACCTTCCTATACCGCGTCGTGAGCAGTGGCCTCACCCAAACCACAGATATCTTCGATGTGTATGTGCGGGTCCTCGAGGCTGCTCAGCGAGACGCGAGCGACGAGGGTGAACGGGCTGCGGTCGCGGACGGACTGGGCCGGATGCGTGCCCGACGAGAAGTCGCGATCGCCCGTCGCGAGGCTCAAAGCGGTCACACCAGGTCAGCCCGCGCCGCGGCCACGCGGTCGCTGACCGGTCCCAGGCGCGTGGCGCTCGAAGCCGGCCTCCTTCTTGCTTCACCCTCACTTGGTCTACGCATCGGTGAAGCAATACGGCATTGGAGGCGCTGAACCTCGTCCCGCGCTGAGACCGTCATCGGCGGGCCAAGACCTCCTCGTACACCTGCTCATGCCGCCTGAGCATTACCTCCATCGTGAACCGCTCCTCATACATGGCGCGTGCGGCCGCCGCCATCTTCTTTCGATACTCCGGGTCCGCCAGGACCTTCCCCAATGCAGCCGCCAGCTCACCAGGCTGCCTCGGCGCTACCAGTTCCCCGGTCACGCCGGGAACAACGGCTTCGGGCATTCCTCCGACGTCGGTGGCTACGACCGGCGTTCCCTGGCTAAGCGCTTCAAGGACGACCAGAGGCAGCCCTTCGATGTCCGAGGCCAGCACGAAGACATCAGCGGCCCCGAGCAGGGTCCAGGGCTGGTCGATCGCACCCGGGAGCGTGACGATATCGGAAACGCCAAGGCGACCGACGAGGTCCTGGACTTCGTGACGCGTGGGGCCGTCACCGGCGAGCACCGCGCGCAATGTCGGGAACTGTCGGCGCAGCGTCGCGACCGCCTCGACGACTACAGATTGACCTTTGCCGGGGGCGAAGTTAGCCAGGCAGACCAACACAAGGCCTTCGTCATCGATCCCCCAATGCTCGCGAGCGGCTCGGCGATCTCCTGGGGTGGGGGCCGCAACGCCCCATGGAACCTTGCGCATCGCCTCTGCGTGGAAACCGCGCGTCACCAGGGCGTCGGCCGGACGCGCGGCTGGAATGATGACTGCATCCGCTCCGGCTGCCACCACGCGGTCGTAGTGTGCCTCAAGAGGGGCGAGCACGGTCCTCGGCATTGCGGTGCTGCACACGGTGAGAACGACAGAACCAACCTGTTCGTGCCCGGCCGCAACGGCGGCAAGTGCGCTGATGGCTCCCGGGTGGCCGCCGTTTATCACATGCAGCAGGTCGACCGGCGTCTCGGCGAGTGCGCGTTTCAGCTCGCGTTGGTTGCGAGAGAAGGACATATACCGGAGCAGGTCGAGTCCCGTTCGACGTACGCGGGGGGGTAGACGGAGGAACTCCGAGAGGCCCCTGAGCCTGGAATGCGCCGGCTCCGCACCAAAAGCGGTTGCATTCGTTTCGGCACGAAGGCTCACGGAAGGTTCGCTGGTGTCCACCGATCGAACCACCACCGTGGAGTCTGCGTCCACCCCGAGGAAACGGACCAGGCCGCCCCACCCTGGCAGGAAGACCACCGGTTCGAATCGTGACCGATCCACCCCCCTGATTACGTCCCGTGCGTAGCTCTCCGCGCCGCCGAGCCGCGGGGCAAACAGGTAGTAGCCGATCCGGACGCGCCCGCTGGGGCTAATGGCGGGGGCCATCCACTAGGGACGCGCGGGACCACCAGCAGGCCGCGGAGGGGCGAGATCATCTCCAAGCAGACGGGCACGGATCGATTCGAAGTCGTTCTGGGCCTGCTGGTAGTCGTCAGGTCGGCCAATGTCCAACCAGTAGCCGGGGTGCTCATGAGTGGCGACGCGCCGGCCGGACGCAAGCAGCGCACCGATGAGATCCGGAAGATCGAAGCGCTCCTGCTTCGGGATGAGACTGAGAACATCCGGCTCCATCACGTAGACACCCATGCTGACAAGAAAGTCATTGACAGGCTTCTCTAGGTAACGGCTCACATTTCCGTGAGCATCCGTCTCGATCACCCCGAGATCGATTTTGACGCTGCGCCGGTAAACCCCGATCGTCGCCGCGCCCCCACTCTCTCGGTGGGTCTCGGCCAAACCGGTGAAGTCAAGGTCGGTCAGGAGGTCCCCATTCATGACGAAGAACGTCTCGTCGAGGCCTCGGATCAATCCGAGTGGACCGGCGGTGCCCAGCGGTTCCTTCTCCAGGGAATAGTCGATCTGCACTCCGAGTGGAGCTCCGTCGCCAAAGTAGGCCATCAGCAACGAGGCCAAATGACCGACAGCCAGGACGACATGAGTGACACCGATTCGCTCGAGGCGGCGGATCAGCAGCTCCAGGATTGGCATGTCGCCAATTGGCATGAGGGGCTTGGGAAATGAAACCGTGTACGGAGCCAGGCGCGTTCCCTTTCCGCCTGCCATGATCACGGCGCGGGTTGGCGTTTGGGCGGTCACTAGATCTGGTATTTCCCGGGATCAAAGAGCTCGAGATGCTCCTTGATCCATTCGATTGTGAGGGTTAGACCCTCCCGCAACGATGTGACAGGCTCCCATCCGAGGCGCTCCCTCGCCAGGGTGGCGTCGGCCAGGAGGCGCTCGACCTCGCTACGTCCGGGTCGAATGCGTTGCTCATCGGTCTCAACGGGTAACTTGCTCCCGGTGAGCTCCTGGATGAGCCCGACGAGGTCCCCGATCGATATCTCGCGACCGCTGCCAAGGTTGATCTCGAGTCCCTCCACGTCGGGAGCCTCGGCCGCGAGCCTCAGTCCCCGAGCCGTGTCGCGAACAAAAGTGAAGTCTCGAGTCGGGTTGAGGGACCCGATGGTCAATCGATCCGCGGTGAGTACCTGGGCGATGATCGTGGGGATGATGGCGCGCGCCGACTGACGCGGCCCGTAGGTGTTGAAGGGTCGCACCGTCGTGATCGGAACAGCAAACGCGCGCCAGTAGCTCTCAGCGAGGCGATCAGCACCGATCTTGCTCGCGGAGTACGGGGACTGCCCCTGGTGGGGGTGGGACTCACTGATCGGGACCGTTTTGGCGGTCCCATAGACCTCGCTCGTGGAGAGATGTACCACCCTCCGCGGACGGTGCTGACGTGCCGCCTCGAAGACGTTGAAGGAGCCGAGCACGTTGGTCTCGATCACCTCGCGCGGATGCACGTAGGAGTAAGGAATCGCGATCAGCGCGGCGAGGTGCACCACGACATCGCAGCCCTGCATCGCCTCGGCCACGGCCAGGGGATCACGCAGGTCACCGGCGATCACTTGAATTTTGGAGCGCGTCTCCGGGGGCAAGAAGCGCAGGTTGCCTGCACCGCCGCTCGAGGTGTATCGAACAAAGGCCCGGACATGTGCCCCTGAGTCGACGAGCTCCTCAACGAGATGACTACCGATGAAGCCACCCGCACCCGTGACCAGCACCTGGCTACGGTCGACGGTCATGCCGGCAAGCCCATGGACACACGAGCCCGCCACTCATTCAGAAGGTCGGCGATGGAAGTCGCGAGCTCAATACTCGGGCCCCAGCCCGTGAGCCGGCGGAGACGACTCACGTCTGCACGCTGGTCCGCCACGTCGACGCTTCGAACCCGCTGCGGGTCGACCTCGACGCGGAACGTCCTTGTGGAGAGCCCGAGCAGGATGTCGATGCAGCTCTGCACGCTCCACGATTGCCCCGACCCGATGTTGACGACCTCGTCGTCGCACCGCAATTTGGCCAGCTCGGCGACCGCGCGGGCCGCGTCCCGCACATCGAGATAGTCGCGCCTGGGCTCGAGGTTGCCTACCTTCAAAACACCGGGCCCTACTGATTCCTGCTCCGCGACCTGCCTGGCCAGGCCGGACATGAGAAGCCCGTCGTCCTGGCCCGGGCCGACCAGATTGAACGGCCGAAGGATACAGGACGTCAGGCCCGTCGACAGCCGGACCTGGGTCGTGACCATCTCAACTGCGGCCTTGCTGCTGGCGTAATCCGTCAACGGCCGCATCCTGGCCGTCTCAGCTATCGGCTGAGACGCGGCTTGCCCGTACACCGCAGAAGAGCTCGCGACGGCGACCCAGGCGGTTGGCTCGAGGGTGACGACCGCCTCGAGCAAGGCGGCCGTGCCGAGGACGTGGGTCTCAACCAGGTCCCGGAGTTGGGTGGTGCCATGCCCCAGCGTGCCGGCGACGTGGAAGACGTGAGTGGGGCGACTCCCACGGACAAGCCGGTCGGCGAAGCCCGGGGCCAGAAGATCTCCCTGCACCCACTGCTCGGCTTGAACCGATTCCGGTTTCGGCCGGCGGCTGGACCCGCACACCGGCCAGCCGAGATCTACCAGCGTGGCCACAAGCTGGCGCCCCCAGAAACCCGCGGCGCCCGTCACAAGGGCTTTAGCAGGCGTCTCGATGTGGGCGGTCATTGGCTGACGACAGCCTAACCGCTCCACCACCGTTCGGCGCCGCACTCGCTTGTAACATTGGCCGCGTGGGAACCAGTTCGACCCCAGATCCTCTGCGAGGAAATGCGGGCGACCCGGGCAACCTCACCGACGAATCGTTCTGGGACGACTTCTGGCAAACGATCGCGATCCCGGCGAGACCCGATCCGGCGCTCGCGTTCGACCGGTCCTTCTCCAGAGTCCTGCAGCGTCACCTACAGCCCGATCCCGAGCTCAGCCTCGTGGAAATTGGATGCGCTCCGGGACGGTGGCTCGTTCACTGTCACGAGCGTTTCGGCTACCACGTTAGCGGCTTCGAATACTCAGCCGCCGGCCTGGCAAAAACGCAGGAAAACCTGGATGCGACCGGCGTCCCGGCGACGGTGTATGCCGGAGACTTCATGGCGGCGGACCTGCCTTTGGAGCGGTTCGACGTTGTCCTGTCGCTCGGATTTATCGAGCACTTCGACGACCCGCTTGATGTGCTCAGGCGCCACGCACTGATTCTCAAGAAGGGAGGACTGCTATTTCTCGAGGTCCCAAACCTTCGTGGGCTGAACCTCAAATTGCTGCAGTGGACTCACTCCCCTCTTCTTGCTGTCCATAACCTGGCGATCATGGACCCGGCGGTCATTGAGGCTATGACGAAGAATCTGGGCCTCGAGACGATTGAGATCAAATACGCCGGCGGCTACGAGCCGTCGTTTATCGATCCCGCGGAGAGCTCGTTGTGGGTTCGTGCCGGCTTCGGGCTTTGCGCGAGGGTGCGTCGCTCGTTTCCACTCGACAATGTCAACGCACGGTGGATAAGCGGCTACCTATACGGCGTGTTCCGTAAGCGCTGATAGGTCCACGATCCAGCGTTCAGGATCGTCGTCCAAGAAGTCCTCAAGATGTCGAATGCCCTGTTCCTCGGTGTCGCAAACCCTCAACACGCTGGCAAACATCGCGGCCGCGGGCGCGCGTAGAGCTGCAAATCGGCTGAACGACAACGCCAGCACAGGAATGCCCAGATGTGCAGCTTCGTACAGCGCGGTGCTGGGAAAGTCCAGCAGCACGCGGTCGATGTCATTCACGATGCTCAGGAACGGGCGCGATTCGTAGGTTACGTTGCTAACCCCGCGCTCATATATCAGGTCAGGGATTGGGTCTACTGCCTGATCGGCGGCCGGAAGTCCCTTCCAGATAAATCTTTGCCCTGGTCGGGCCGCCATGACATTGAGCAGGCGCAGATGCCAGCGGTGGTACCAACTGTCGTCGAAGTAGGACCCGCCGATAGCGTTCGAATCGCCGGTCAGCATGCAAGGCACGTAGCAGACGATGTCCGCGTGTTCAGCGGGGCGACTTGAGATCTTGGTGCGCCTGGCCTCCAGATCATTGATCCGGGGCGCATACATGGTGACACTTGGCGCTCGTGCACCGATCTCCCTAGCAGCGACCTCTAGACTGCTGCCAATCGTCGGGTCGCTTGCCGCCAGCTCGTCGAAGTTCTGGGTGTCATTGACAAGCCAGCTGCTGTACGAGAAGAGGTGGTCACCATGCTGGAGGAGCGTTCGGTGGATGCCCTTCCGGCCGGCGGCGATTAGGCAGGCGAACTCCTCCAGGGAACTCGAATTGGCGGCCGCGACCTTGTCAACTCCGAATCGGTCGTACTCCGCCTCTATGACGACGGAGGCGCGCGCAACGACGGGACAGATCACGTGCACGAAGGTGGCAAGACGCCTTCGAAGGATGCGCGCAGCCCCAGTCACCTGAGTCCATTCGTCGACTTCGTTTAGGAGGTCGGCCAGCGACCCGGAAAGAGGCGGCGCCGAGGGCAGTGAGAAGTCGACAGGAATGCCGCCAGGTCGCCTCGGCGGGAGTGTCGGGTCCATGAGGCGAGCCGAATCGCCACCTCGGGCGAAGAAGACCGTACGGCGCCCACTCCGTCGCTCGTCGGAGTCAAAGCGCCGCGCGCCGTAGCCGGCGTACCACAGCATCAGTGTCGTGCCGCCCCGATGCCGGAGAGGAGAGCCGAAACGAGCCCGCCTGTAGGGCCCTACTGCCTGGCCGAAACGGGCGCGAAGCTGACGCAGGATCGGTCTCCCTTCCGAAATGGTCGAAGGGTGGTCCTCAATGGTGCTGCGCGTGTCGTAAGAAAGACCACGCAAATCCGAGATGACAGGGAGCAAGCGAGCGGCCAGCGGCTGGTCGCCAAGCAACGGCCAGAACTGGAGATGACCGTTGTGGTAGCCCGACTCCTCTTCCGGACCTGTCTCCCCTACGTACCGAACGCCGTCGGGAGCAGTCGAATCGACGGCTCCAGAGAGCATTCGGGCAGCGACTACCACCGACGTGATGGGGACGGTGATGAGCTGTGCGCACGCCAGAACCGTCCCGTCACCGCCGATAGCCTGGTCCAGCCGGCGGAGCCAGTCGAGCTGCCATCGTATGTAGGGCTCCGGGCGCAGGTAGAAGTCTGGACGCTGCACGTGGTCGTCAAGTACCGTCGGGTGGAGCCCGGCGCGGCGGCAGGCCTCGAATGCAACGGGTGTGAGGGCGACCACAGTACCGGCAGGATCGAGGCGCTCACTACCGAGGTGCCGCACGAAGGTGATGGGCGAGGAGAACGACATTCTGCGCAATGGTATGGCCCGCGACGGCCAGAGGCGGCTCAACTGCTACCGTAGCCTCGACAAAGCAGCACGGGAGGCGATCGTGGAGGACTGGCTGAGCCAACAGGCTGACTCAGAGGCAACCAGCTGGGAGAGTGCTGTGGAGCGATTTTTTCCCGACCATGCCGCGGCGTGGAGCGATCCCGATGAGCACTATCGGCGGCTGACCAGTGACTGGAATACGCTCGACGCACTCCAGTACGTCGATTGGCCCGCCCTCATGGGGGCTGGCAACCAGCGGGTGCTCGATTTGGGAGCTGGAACGGGCTGGCTGTCCGCCTACCTTTCGCGTTTTGATGAGGTCGCGAGTATCGATACGCTGGACTCGAGCCGTCGGCTTCTCGAGAAGATGCTCCCATCAATCGTTGAGCGAATGGAGGGCGTCGCTGAGAAGATCAACCCCATCCGCGCGCTCTTCACGCCGC
This sequence comes from Candidatus Dormiibacterota bacterium, assembly GCA_036741395.1. Classification (GTDB taxonomy): domain Bacteria; phylum Chloroflexota; class Dormibacteria; order DASZGP01; family DASZGP01; genus JAXDLW01. The sequence continues at coordinate 1,706 of DAINSI010000019.1, read as the reverse complement.
TACAACGCCCAGCGTCCTCGTATGACTTGATCGTGGCCAGTTCTGCGGTTCACCACGCGCCTCAACTCTCCGGAGTCCTCGATGAATGCGCCCGAGTTCTGGCCGCTTCAGGCGTTCTCGTCATCCTCAACGAAACGCCGCTCAGCACCTATCGATCACTCAACTGGATGGCCAGGATTGGTATCAAGGCTGCGTTAAGTCTTCTCGCCGGACGATGTCCAACCTATGCCCGGACGGTCTCCGGGGGCGGCATTCTGTATGAGCCCTACCTGGGCGACCGTGCCTACTCATTGCGTCAGTGGAAGACCGCGTTTGCGCAAAGCAACTGGCGAGTGTCAGTTATTCGGACGCCACTGGGAAGTTACAAGGGAGGAGGACGGCGCCAGACTCGACTCACCCATTTTGTTCTTCGCAAGTCCGCCGCGGCAACGGCGTGAAGGGGGCGGAGATCCCGCGCTCGCTGACCTTGCGCTCTACGAGAACTACTGCCAAAGAGTTCGTCCGCCGGTTGCGTCCGCGCTACTCTTCTGTCGAGCGAAATGGGAGCACACTCGTACGGTAATCGGGACTTCGAGATCAACGGCCGACGGGTCGGCCCCGGGCATCCGTGCTATGTCATCGCCGAGGCGGGTTCGAATCACAACCGGGACCTGGAGACCGCCCGCCTCCTGATCGACGCCGCGGCCGAGGCCGGCGCTGATGCGGTGAAGTTCCAGACGTACACGGCTGAAGGTCTGTACTCCAAGAGGACTCCGACTGCGTCGTATCTGGAGATGGACGGCTTGGTCGGCGAAGGGGAATCAGTCTGGGCCCTGATCAAACGCATCGAAATCCCGTGGGAGTGGCATTCCGAGCTCGCCAGTCATGCCCGCGATCGTGGGATCACGTTCCTTTCGACGCCTTTCGAAGAGCGCGCGGTCGATGCCCTGCAGGAGGTGGGGATGGCTGCCTACAAGATTGCCTCCCACGAGATCAATCACCTGCCGCTGATCGCGCGAGCGGCCGCGACGGGTAAACCGTTGCTGCTGAGCACCGGGATGGCGTCACTGACCGACATCGAGCGCGCCCTGGATACAGCCGCCACCGCTGGGGCCAAGGACATCATGCTGCTGCACTGCGCCATCAACTACCCTCCCCGATTCGAGGACCTCAATTTGCGTGCGATGGCGACGCTGAGTGCGGCCTTCGGCCTTCCCGTCGGATGGTCAGACCACACCATGGGTTCTACCGCGGATGTCGCCGCAGTCGCACTTGGCGCGTGTTGTGTGGAGAAACATTTCACGCTGAGCCGGAACCAACCTGGGCCTGACCATCCTTTTGCACTTGAGCCTGCTGAGCTGGGAGAAATGGTGTCGGCAGTCCATGCCACAGAAGCGGCTCTAGGTTCTCCCATCCAACGCGCAACCGCTGCGGAGTCCGAGATGTACGCCTTGGGCCGGCGCAGCCTGGTTGCCTCGCGCGACATCCCTGTAGGCAAACCCCTGGAACTCGAGGACATCGCAGTAAAACGCCCAGGCACTGGGATCCCTGTCCATGAGATCGGGCATTTGGTCGGCCGGCGCAGCGTCCGACCAATCGAGGCGGATGCCATTCTTAGCTGGGACGACCTAGCCTGAACCTCGCATGCAAATTGTGGTTCGAGCTTCACCTAAGCCCCGATCCACCGAAGTGATCGGGCGATAGTGGTGGCCTGGGGATAACGAAAG
>DAINSI010000018.1:14511-37346 GCA_036741395.1 Candidatus Dormiibacterota bacterium | reverse complement strand
CTGCTGATGATTGAGCTTGCTCTCGTTGCTGACCGGCGACAGCGCCGGGTCGGGGGTGACCGGGAAACCCGGGAGCACCTGCCCGTTGCCGTCGAGGACGTACACCCGCCCGTCGACGTCCACCGCCACGATCTCCTGGCGCCCGTCACCGAAGAGATCGCCGACCGCGGGCGTCGCGACCAGGCTGGAGTGGGCCACCGGCAGCAGCCCGCGCTTCATCGCCGGGGTCTGGGGATGGTTGAGGAAGCCGCTGGGCAGGCTCAGGAAGGGATGCCCCCCGTTGAACCAGGGCACGTCGTGGCCGCCGGAGTCGAGGACGTGCAACTCGCCCGCGTCGTTGGCGACGATGGACTCGATGTGCCCGTCGCCGCGCAGGTCAGTGTTGTGGACCGCCGCCAGCATGCCGGCGTGGAAATCGATCGGGAAGCCGGCGTGGATGCCGGCCTCGTGGTGGACATGGACCACGCGGCGGATCTCGCCGTGGCGGTGGCAGCTGTCGTCAACACTGAGCCGCAGGGTAACCGTGAAGGCCTCCCGGTTGGCCGCCGGGCCAGAGGCCTGGGCGACCGGGAGTGAGGCCACGCTGAGCGTGCCCAGGTTCCCGCGCTCGCTGTTGCCGCTCATCGGCCGTGAGAGCGCGGTCTGGTACTGGCTGGTGGTGGGCTCCGCACCGGGGGCAGCATCGACCTTGAAGGTCGCCGGCCCCGGACAGCGATCGTGGGCGATGTATCCCTGCAGCGCCAGCTGAGGCTGGGTCGTGGGGTCGAGCTGGTCCCACCAGTCGGGCGACGAGAGCGACAGCTCGGGCGGGATGGCCATCGGCATCGCCGGCGAGTTGTTGCCGCTGGGGGTGGCGAAGCCGGCCGGCGAGCCCAGCGACTCCAGCGCGCGCAGCGTGTTGAGGCGGCCGTAGCCGAAGGCGCTGGACCAAGCGCCGTCGAGCTGCGCGCTGGTGGCGCGGGGCGGGCTGTCCCCGGGAGCGGGCGGGTCGGGGAAGCCGTATGGCGGTAGCGGCGCCGAGGGTGGGCACGGGCACGGCCCCAGCACCTGGAGGGTGGCGACCGGGTCGGCCGTCTGGACCATCACCTGCTCGGCCTCCAGGGGGGTCAACGGCCGGGGCAACCAGCCCCCCTCTGCGAGGTCGCGCGACCTGGAGATCAGCAGCCCCAGGACGCCGGTGGTCTGGGCGCTGGCGACCGAGCCGGTCACCGCCCCCGACATGCAGGCGTCGAGATGGTCACCTGGCGCGGTGGTGTTGGAGTTGCGGAAGTAGGTGTGGGGTTGCAGCGACTGGCCGTTTGAGCTCAGCCCCTGGGTGTCCGGCACGCAACCCGCCACCGTGAAGACGTCCTGGTAGCTCTCGGGGTAGAGGTGGTCGGCGGTGTTCAGGTCCTGGGTGATGCTCACCGGCACCGCGCCGTGCGAGACCACATACGCGGTCGCGGCTTTGGCGAACGGGGTGTTGTTGGCGGAGGCGAAGGCCAGCTCGACCACCGAGGCGCCGTTGTCAACCGCGTACGAGGCGGCGACGCCGTAGCCGTTGACGTCGTTGATGAAGAAGCTGTGCAGCCGGAGTGGCAGGTATGTGCACTGGGGACAGGCGCCGACACCCCCGATTCCGTTGTTGGCCTCGTCCACCGCGTCGTCGGCGCGGCCGGTGCCGTGGTCGTCCGCGGTGGTGTAGGAGCTCAGGTCGTAAGGGTCGTTGTTGTCGTCGAGGAAGTTCCAGCCGGCGATGTCGTGGGCGTAGCCGTTGCCGTCGTTGTCCTGGCCGGCGCAGCGGGCGGCGTCCTGGATCCAGGCCCCTCCCGGCCCCAGGGTGCACCAGCTGGTGAAGGTATGGATCAGGTCGGCGGCGTTGATCTTGCCGCCGTCGGCATCCTGGGCCGGGTTGGTGTTCTCACCGAGCGGGCGGGAGGGCACCTCGTTGTAGTCGCTGACCCGTGGGTCCGCGGCGTACGAGTCCACGTTGAAGAAAGGCTTACCGGGGTTGCCGTAGGTCTGGCCGTTGGCGTAGCAGGCGGGCGCGGGCCCGCGCCGATCGACCGCGGTGAGGTTGACGCCGGCGCAGGAGCTCACACCCTGGGCGTTCTCCGGGGGCGGCAGCTCGCCCCAGTTGAGGTGCACCTGCCGGCGGAGGTCGGTGTCGGTCCAGTTGATGCCGGTGTCGACCTGGGCGATGACCACGTCGGGCCGCCCCAGGTCCAGCTGGAAGGCGCGGTCCAGGCTCACCCCACTGATCGCCTCGTTACCCTGGCAGGCGGGTCCCAGCGGCGCGAAGCTGAACCACCCGTACTGCTCGTCGTAGATGCTGGGCGACCCCAGCGGGCAATTGGGGAATTTGACGCTCTCGTGGGGCGCGTACCCCGGGTCGTTGGGAAGATGGTCGCGAGGGTCGGTGCCAGGGGCCCCGGGGTTGTAGGCCGCCGCGCCCGGGCCGGCGGCAGCGAGGGTGAGGACCAGGGCGATCAGCAGGGCGGGCACCCCCGGGACCAGCTGCCTGCCTCTCAGCCCGCCACCCATCTAGGCCGTCAGCGTAGCATCGCGCCCCACGCCAGAACCGGCGGTCCGGCCACCGCCGGGCCGGTCAGTCGGCATCCGCACCGCGATCCGCGGAGGCGGTGGGGAGCATGCTCTTGAAAGACCGACGGAGACGACGGCGCGTGGAAGAGCTTCGCCGCCGCCCATTCGCCAGCATGGAGCCCGCCCTGAGCCGGCTGGACGATGCTGTTACTGTGCCGAGGTGCCACTACGGATCGGAATCATCGGCGACACGCGGGGACGCCACCAGGTGGATGCGCTGTTGGCAGCGAATTGCCGTCTGAGCTGACGCCGGGCCCGCGGGGCGGGAAGGTCCCCGCGTCGGCCCTGCGTGACGACGGCTACCTGCCGATCGGCGACTACGGGGTCATCGGCGACTGCCGCTCGCTGGCGCTGGTGGGCGTGGACGGGAGCATCGACTGGTGCTCGTTGCCGCGCTTCGACAGCCCCTCGATCTTTGGGCGCCTGCTCGACCAGAGGCGCGGGGGCTCGTGGCAGATATCCCCGGCCGTCGACTTTGCCTGCCGCCACGAATATGCCGACAAGACCAACATCCTGCGCACCATCTTCCAGACCGCCGAGGGCATGGTGGTGGTCACCGACTTCATGCCCGTGGACGAGCACGACGTCAAGCAGCACGCCCGCCCCCACCGCCACCCGCGCATCGTCCGGTTCGTCACCGGGCTGGCGGGGAGCGTGCGCATGCGGATGAAGGTCGACGCGCGACCCAACTACGGCGCTGAGCGCAACCCCCTGGTGGCTGAGGAGGGCCGCCTTCACGGCGACGCCGGTCCCCATCACTACTGCATCACCGGCAGCCGGCCCATCCGCGGCCGCACGATCGAGTTCACGGTGCAGCCGGGCCATAGCGAGGTCTTCGCGCTGACGGTCAACCACGAGGGTCGGTGCGGGCAGCGCATGGATGACGTCGAGACCGGCCGCGCCCTGCTCAGGTCGACCCAGCAGTACTGGTGGAAATGGATCAACCAGTGCACCTACACCGGGCCCTACCAGTTCCATGTCTGGCGCTCTGCCCTGACCCTGAAGCTGCTGACGTACGCACCCACCGGCGCCATCGTGGCCGCGCCGACCACCTCGCTGCCCGAGTGGGTCGGCGGCGAGCGCAACTGGGACTACCGCTACACCTGGGTGCGCGACGCGTCCTTCACCCTCTACGCGCTCTTCCAGCTGGGGTTCCAGCAGGAGGCCACCGACTTCATGCAATGGGTGAACCGTCTGACCGTCGACCACGGACTGAAGATCCTCTACAACCTGGACGGCCGCTCAGCCGGAGCCGAGACCACACTGACGCACCTCGAGGGCTACCGGGGTTCCGCGCCCGTACGCATCGGCAATGGCGCTGAGGAGCAGGTCCAGCTGGACATCTACGGTGAGCTCCTGGACACCGTCTTCATCTGGGCGATCAACGGCGGCAAGATCTCCCGGGCGCTGTGGACGGAACTGCGCCGGATCGTGGACTTCGCCTGCCTCCGCTGGGAGGAGCCCGATGCCGGCCTCTGGGAGGTTCGCGGCGAGTACCTGAAGTTCACCTACAGCAAGGCGATGTGCTGGGTCGCGATTGACCGCGGCCTGCGCCTGGCCGAGCGTTTCAAACTTCCGCACGACAAGGAGATCTGGGAGAAGAATCGCGCCCTGGTCCACGAGGCGGTGCTACGCCACGGGTGGTCGAAACGGCTCGAGAGCTTCACCCAATCGTTTGGGTCGGACCAGCTCGACGCCTCTGCCCTGCGCCTGGTCCAGTTGGGCTTCCTGCCCCTTCACGATCGCCGCCTGCGCAGCACCATCGACGCCGTCGATGCGGGCCTCAGCGTGGGGCCACTGGTGTACCGCTACCACGCGGCCAACACCGACGACGGGCTGAGCAGCCCCGAGGGATCCTTCATCATCTGCGCTTACTGGCTCGCCGACGCGCTGGCCCTGGTTGGAGACCTGGAGCAGGCGGAGCGCCGGTTCGAGCGCCTGCTGGCCTTCAGCACCCCCCTGGGGCTGATCGCGGAAGAGGTCGACCCCACCAACGGGGCATTGCTGGGAAACTTTCCCCAGGCCTTCAGCCACCTGGCGCTGATCTCCGCCGCCGTCAACATCGAGCGCCGCCGTGGCAACACGATCGTGCGCAACCGGGACAAGGGGGAGAACTTCACCACCAAAAGGCCGGCCTCCCGCGGGCGCCGCACTGCCGGGCCTTAGTGGTGCGCTCCAGAAATCCACCACTCAGGAGGAAATCAAAATGCTGCTGACCGGACGTCGCGCCATCGTCACGGGTGCCTCCAGCGGGATCGGCAAGGCCACCGCGATCCGCCTCGCCGCAGAGGGTGCCTCGGTGTGCGTCAACTATTTCTCGGACCAGGAAAAAGGGGACTCCGACGCGGTGGTCGCGGAGTGCGCCAGCAACGACGGCGTGCGCGCCATCGCGGTCCGGGCCGACGTCGGTGCTGAGGACGACGTGGTGCGGATGGTGCAGCAGACGCGGGAGGCTTTCGGGGGAATTGACATCCTCGTCAATAACGCCGGGATCGAGAACCAGGTCCCCACCCTGGACATGCCGCTCAAGGACTGGGACCGCGTCCTGCGGACCAACCTGACCGGGGCCTTCCTCTGCCTGCGGGAATGCGGCAAGGTGATGCGCGACGGCGGCGGCGGGGTGATCGTCAACATGTCGAGCGTCCACGAGTTCATCCCCTGGCCTGGCTTCGCGCACTACTGCGCGTCCAAGGGTGCGATCAAGCTGCTGATGCAGACTGCGGCGCGCGAGTTCGCGGAGGCCAAGACCAACATCCGCGTTGTCAACGTTGCACCGGGGGCGATCGCGACGCCCATCAACGACTTCGTTCTCAACGACCCCACCGCCCGACACAGCGTCGAGGAGGAGATCCCGATGGGACGTTTCGGCCAGCCCGAGGAGATCGCGGCCACCGTGGCATGGCTCTGCAGCGACCAGGCCAGCTACGTGACGGGCACCACCATCGTCGTTGACGGGGGGATGTCGACCTACCCGAAGTTCATTTAGCGTCGGGGAGAGTGAGCTGGCCGCGCTCCATGTGCACGGCCTCCCAGCAGTACCAGGCGGGGATGGTGCGATAGGGCCGGAATTTATCTCCCATGGGCCCCACCTCCTTCATCGTCGGGGCTGCCTGGAGGTCGTAGATCAGGCCCCACCCGGCGCGGATGGCGAGGTCCCCCACCGGCCAGACGTCGAGCCGGCCCAGCTCGAAGAGCAGGAACATCTCAGCCGTCCAGCGGCCGATCCCGCGCACCGTCGACAGCCGCGCAATGATCTCCTCGTCATCGTGGGCCTCGATGCCGGCCAGGGTCACCACGCCCTCTACGACCTTGTTGGCGAGGTCGATCAGGGATGTCGCCTTAGCGCCTGACAACCCGGACGCGCGCAGGGCGTCGACCGGCGTCGCCAGGACCGCCTCGGGCGTGACGTCACCACCCACGGCCTGCTCGAACCGGCCGTGGATCGCCGCCGCGGCCTTTCCCGCCAGCTGCTGGAACACGATCGAGCGGGCCAGCGCTTTGAAGTAATCGCCGTGGCTGGGGCGTCGCTGGAACGGGCCGGCCCGCGCGATGTGCGCCGCCATCACGGGGTCCCGACGCGAGACCTCGCGGATGGCGTCCTGCAGCTGGACACTGGTGGTCGGCGCGGTCACCGGGCAGACAGTACCCTGCGCCGCCTCACCCTCGCCGGTAGCACCTGATCGGGAGATCCCTCGCGGTTGTCCCGGGGCACGAGGCGTAGCGCCGATCGAGCGCCTTCACCAGCACGCCCTGCGGGTCGGTCCACCAGGCGCGGCCGAGGACGTAGACCACCTGGTCCTGTCCGAAAAACGGCAACCCGGCGGCGACCCGATCAACGTTCCCGCCGTTCACAACCAGCGCTGGCGGAGGGTAGGTTCGTACCGGGTGGCCCGGCCACGCGTAGCTGGCGAGCTCACCCATGTCACCGCCAGGGACCAGAATGACCTGGTCGGCGGGCACGTGCGCGTCGAGCCAGCGGCCTGCGTTGGCGGTGTCCTCGTGGCCGTACCCTGGGTCGATCATCAGCAGCGCGGAGGCGGTCATCATCACCGCGACCGAGGCAATCCCCGCCGCGCGCGCCCAGCCCGAGGCCTGGTCCAGGAGCAGGGCCAGGGAGATGAGCACTGCGGGCGCGCCGGGCGCCAGGTACCGAGGGTTGATCGGCGCCCTAGCCGCCACTGCGCCGAGAACCAGGAGGGCGACCGAAAGCGCGGCCAGCGACAGGATTCGCCGCGTGGCGAGGCAGCACGCGCGGGAGGCGACGGCCGCGACGAGGACGACGATGAGGCTCAGAGAGAGCAGCGCCACCGGCAGGTACGGAACCAGGGCGCGCTGGCCCGCCAGGTAGAGCTGGGCCGAGCTGGGGAGCAGGGTGTAGCCGTTGACCAGCGCGTACACCATGCCCGGGACGAGCTCGAGGCCGAAGCTGTGCCGCGGCACTGTGATCGGCGTGGCGGTAACGGCCGCCAGGGCGAGGGCGGCCAGCGAGGGGCCGATGGCGGCAGCCAGCCCGAGTGCTGACCTCGGCGCGCGGCGGGCGGGCTGCCAGGCGAGGAATGCGCAGACCGCGACCACGAACACTGCGAAGAAGTAGTGGGTGAACGAGCCCAGCGCGCTGAGGGCGACGAGCTGGGGCGTGGGGGCGAGCCCGTCACCGGAGATCTCCCGGGCCACCAGCAGGACCATGGCCGCCGCCAGGAATGCCACGAGGGCGTACTGGCGCGCCTCACGCGAGTGCTGCACCAGGAACGGCGAAATCGCCACCAGCACCGCCGCCCAGCGCGCCGCGCCGCTGCCGCCCAGCCGTCGCGCCGCCGCCGCCGCCACCGGGACGGTGGCCGCCCCGATCACCGCACCGGGGAGGCGCAGGCTGGTCGGCGTGGCTCCAAAGATCTCTGTCCAGGCCTTCAGGCCGGCGTAGTAGACGGGCGGGTGCGCCTGCGCAAGGGTGGCCGACAGCATCGGTCCCCAGGGCCGCGCGATGGCCCGCGCCGTCTGCACCTCGTCGACCCAGAGCGGCGCGTCACCCAGCCTGAACAGGCGCAGAGCCAACCCGACCACGGTCAGCGCCGCGACCCAGAGCGGAAGGCCGGCCACCGGCCAGACGGCGAGCCGTGTGATCCCCCTCCGTGGGGCGGCCGAAGGGGACACCTCCAAGACTGCTCTGGACCCAGCAGCCGGACTTATGCCGGCCGGTGCGACTTGCGGCTGCCCGCTGCGCTTGGCTCCAGGACCACGAGTGGGATCTCGCGCTCGGTGCGCTCCTGGTAGCCGTCGTAGCCCTTGTACTGCCGCGTCATCAGCTTCCACAGGCGCGGCCGCTCCGCCACGGTCGCGGTCCGGGCGTTCATCCAGAGGTTCTTCGAACCCACCTGCACCACGACCTCGGGGTGGGCCTTGAGGTTGACGTACCAGGCCGGGTGCTTGGGCGACCCGCCCTTGCTGGCGACGAGGACGAGGCGGTCGCCGTCGCGCCCGTAGACCAGCGGCAGGGTCCGCGCGAGGCCGGACTTTGCGCCCCGCGTGGTGAGCAGCAGGCAGCTGATCGGGCCCAGGCGGTGACCGATCAGTCCGCCGGTGGCGCGGTAGGCGGCCTGGTGAAAGGTGAAGACGGCGCGAGCCCCCAGCACAAAGGCCTGCGGGCGGTTCCAAACGTGGTCAGGCATGGGATTCCTCCTTACGGGCAGCGCGCGCGGCGCGGGCTTCCAGTGGCTGGCAGCCGGGACAGTATCGCCCTCAGGCATCAGGCATCAGGCGCTGGCCGGGGCGGAGCGGTCCGGCCAGCGCGCGCGGCCAGAGCACCAGGCCCCGCGGCGAGACCAGTCTAGGCGGCCGTCGCGTGCTAGCATCCGGCCTGTTCCGAAGGGGAGCGCCCCGGACGCCGGGGAGTGCTGAGAGGCTGCCGCGCAGCGACCCTTTGAACCTGACCAGGCAATGCTGGCGTAGGGAGTCGGAAACATGAGCACAGAGCCAAAGAGCACCGCGGCCGAACGGGTCGGCGACAGCGACGAGTTCCTACGTGTCGAGATGCGGGGGCTGGAACCGGTGCCCGACGGCGATCGCCACGGCCATCCGCGCGAGCTCTTCTTCATCTGGGCGGCGGCGCTGGCGGACTTCTTCTCGATCCTCGCCGGGGCGCTGCTGGTCAGCGTCATCGGCCTGGGCGTCTGGGATGCCATCGCGGTGCTGGTCCTGGGCGCGCTCGCGGGCGCCGGCTTCCTGGGCGCGCTCAGCGTCACCGGGGTGCGCACCGGCGTGCCCCAGATCGTCTTTTCGCGACTGGCCTTCGGCCGGCGGGGCGCGGCCATAGGGGGGATCCTCACCGCCCTGATCGCGGTGGGGTTCTTCAGCTACGACTGCGCCATCGCGGTCACCACGGCCAAGGCGCTGCCGGTGTTCGGCGCCGGGCCGCCGGTGTGGGCGGTGGCGCTGATGCTGATGGCGATGGTGCTGGGCTGCGTCCTGGTGGCGGTCTTCGGTCACCGCACCATCACCCTGGTGCAGACGGTGCAGGCGCCAACGTTCATCGCCCTCGCCGTGCTGGTCGCCCTCGTGCTGGCGCCACGGTTCCACCCGGGCCTCACGAGCAGCCTCGCCCCCGGCCCCCACCTCGCCGCGGCACTGCTGGGCTTCACCGCCACGTTCGCCCTGATCGTGTCGTGGGCGACCTATGCCGCCGACTACTCGCGCTACCTGCCACGGCGGACGGGCGCGACCTCGGTGGCGCTCTGGAGCGGCGGCGGCAGCCTGGTGACGCTGGTCCTCTGCGGCGTGCTCGGGGTGCTGGTCCAGAGCATCGACCCCAGGAACCAGGACCTCGCAGGCCTGATCGTGCGCAACCTGCCCACCTGGCTGGCGTGGGTCTTCGTGGCCTTCATCGTGATCGCCGAGATGAGCAGCAACTACCTCAACGTTTACACCGGGGCGCTGAGCGCCCTGGCGTCAGGTGTACGGATGCGGCGCTGGCGCGCTGCGCTGGCCTTTGGGGTGGTGGGGGGCGGGATCGCGGCGCTGGTGCTGGTCAACGCCGACCGCTTCGAGAGCGTCTACCTCAGCTTCCTGACCGTGACCTACGTGTGGTTCCCGGCGTGGTGCGTGGTGGTGCTGGTGGACTTCTGGCGGCGGCGCGCGCCGATCGACCCCGAGGTGCTGGCCGGCAGCCGGGTCTCCGAGCTGCCCGCCTGGCGCTGCCCCGCGCTGGCCACCTTCGCCCTCGGTACCGTGGCCACGTTGCTGTTCTTCCAGGAGCCGGGCTTCTACCAGGGAGTGCTGGCTCGGGTCCTCTTCCAGGGCCAACCGGCCGACATCAGCCCATTCATCGGCGTCGGCGTCAGCCTGGCGCTCTTCGCTCTGTTCGCGCGCCGGCGGTCCGATCAGTTGACGACGTGACGACCCCGGTCGCCTGCACCATCGCCGGCAGCGACTCGGGCGGCGGCGCCGGGATCCAGGCCGACCTCAAGACCTTCGCCGCCTGCGGGGTCTACGGCTGCAGCGCCATCGTGGCGCTGACGGCTCAGAACACGGTCGGGGTGCGCGCGGTGCAGGAGGCCAGCCTGGAGATGGTGGCGTCGCAGATCGACGCCGTCGCCGAGGACCTGGTGCCGGCCGCGTGGAAGACCGGGATGCTGGCTTCCGCAGGGATGATCGAGGTGGTCGTCGACCGCCTCCGCGCGCACCACGTCGCCCACCTCGTGGTCGACCCGGTGATGGTGGCCAAGTCCGGAGACCAGCTGCTTCGGCCCGATGCCGTCGTCGAGCTGCGGGAGCTGCTGCTGCCACTGGCGGAGGTGGTCACGCCCAACCTCCCCGAGGTCGAGGCCCTCACCGGGATCAACGTCAGAACCACGGAGGAGGCGCGGCGCGCGGCGAGGGCGATCGCCGACATGGGGCCCGGGGTCGTCGTGGTGAAGGGCGGTCACGCCGGCACCGACCCGGTGGTCGACGTGGTTTTCCAGCGCGACGGGGATCGCTGGGAGGAGCTCTCCAACCCCCGCATCCCCGGGACCTCCACCCACGGCACCGGGTGCACCTTCAGCGCTGCCATCACGGCCCACCTCGCCCGCGGCGATGCGCCGATCGATGCGGTCAGGGCTGCTCGTGCCTACCTCCAGCTGGCGCTGGAACGCGCTCCCGGACTGGGGCGCGGGCACGGGCCGTTGGGGCACTTTCCCTGACCTCGGGCCTCGCCGCTGGGAGACGCACCTCTACCCGGGGCGACTGTCAGAACGCGCGCCTGAGGGCAGTGCGCGCGGCCCAGTAGCCACACATCCCGTGCACGCCACCGCCCGGCGGGGTCGACGACGAGCAGATGTAGATCGCGCGGTTCGGGGTGGCGTAGGGGAGCGGCCGGGCAACGGGCCGGGTGAAGAGTTGTCGCCAGTCCTGGATTCCCCCATTGATGTCGCCGCCGATGTAGTTGGGGTTGTACGACTCCATGGCGGCGGGATCGGTAACGTGGCGGGCGAGGACCAGATTGCGGAAACCAGGGGCAAACCGCTCGACCTGGTCCTCGATGGTCTCGGTCATGTCGACGGTCGAGGCATTGGGAACGTGGCAGTAGGCCCAGGCCGTGTGTTTGCCCTCGGGTGCGCGGCTGGGGTCGCACACCGTGGCCTGGACCAGGATCACGAATGGCCTCGTGGACGCCGTGGTCGAGACCGCGGCGGCCTCCGACGCCACGACCTCGGCCAGCGGTCCTCCGAGGTGAACGGTCCCGGCCCGGCGGCAGGTGTCCGATGTCCACGGTATGGGGCCATCCAGCGCCCAATCGAGTTTGAAGACGCCAGGCCCGTAACGGTAGCGACCCAACGCGGCGCGGTAGCCTTCGGGCAGCCTGTCCCCGGCCACGCGCAACACCTGGCGCGGGGTCAGGTCGAGCAGGACCGCACCCGTCTGCGGCAGGTCATCCAGGCTCGACACCGGGTTGTCCGAGCGGACCTCCCCACCCAGGCTCTTGAGGTGGCGCAGCAGGGCCTCGGTCAGGCCCTCCGAACCTCCCCGCACGACCGGCCAGCCGGAAGCATGGATGGTCAGCGCCAGCATCAGCCCAAACGCTGAGGTGAGGGGGTTCGTCAGCGGCTGGATGGCGTGGGCGCTGAGGCCCGCGAACATCCCCTGCGCCTCCTCGGAGCGGAACATCGCGCGCGCCATCACGCTGGCCGGCCAGAGCGCCCGGACCCCGAAGCGCGCCATCGCCACCGGGTGGCGCGGCGGCCGCAGCGGGCCCAGGAACTCGGCGAACACGGCGCGGCTGCATTTCTCGAGCGGACCCACCAGCCGGCGGTACGCGGGCGCGTCGCGGCCCAGCCCAGCCGCGGTTGCAGCCACCGACCGATGCACGGCCACGGCGCGTCCGCCATCCAGGGCGTGGGCCAGGGGCACCTGGGGGTGGACCTCCTCGCAGCCGAGTTCGGCCAGCGGCAGGCCGGCCAGGAACGGGGATGACGACACCATAGACTGCACCGTCGAGCACACGTCGTGGCGGAAGCCGGGCAGCGTCAGCTCCGAGGTGCGGCAGCCGCCCCCGGGGCGGTCGGCCCCCTCCAGGACCAGGACCGACTTGCCCGCGCGGGCCAGGGTGATCGCGGCGGCCAGGCCGTTGGGCCCGGCGCCCACGACCACGGCGTCGTAGCGCTCAGGCACGCCAGCAGTCTATGGCTTGACGGATTCGCGCTTGTGGTGGGTGGCCAGCTCCGCCAGCAGGCCGGGCTCCACGGCGTCGGGGCGGATCGCCGCCACCTTGACCGGGGTGACCGCCTTGAGGGTCGACGTCCGCCGGCCGGACTCCAGCAGGGCGCGCTCGCCCACGACCACGCCCGGCCCCAGGTGCGCCAGCAGCGCGCCGCCGGCCTCAACTGAGAGGACGCCGTCCAGGAGCAGGTACATCTCGTCGCCGGGGTCACCCTCGGCGACCAGGACCTGGCCCGCCTTGAGCTTGCGCAGCTCCGGTTTGGCGCCGCCGCGCATGATGCTGCTGGAGAGTTCGTGCTCCAGCGCCGTCTCGACCTGGGTGACCAGCGCCGGGGAGTCCTCGTCGCCCCATGGGGTGTGCTTGCCAAACGCCTTGTTGGTCCAGGACTTCCAGTCGATCAACCCGGTCTTGTGGGCCAGCTTCATGTTCTCGCCATAGATCCAGTGGCGGGGGAAAGGACTTGCGCCGACCACCTCGTATTCAGTCCTACCGTCAGCGTGCAGCGTCAGGGCCAGCGTGGACCACGCCAGCGGCGCGGTGATCTGGATGAAGGGCGGATATTTGACCTTCCTCGGCAGGGGCAGGCCGGTGCGACCGCCGGCGGTCTGCAGGAACCGGACCGAGGTGGCGGTGACGGTGGGCTCGGGCCGGCGGTCCGGGAAGGCCGCCGCGGCCACGCTCATGCTACGACCGGCGAGGGTCACGGTGGTCGCACCGATCATCCCGCCGCCGTCCTGGCCGTGGCTCACCACCCGTCCGTCCTCGACCTCGATCCACGCCTCCAGGCGGTTGGCGAAGCGGAAGCGGTCTGCCCGGCGCAGCGCGTCGAGGTCGTCGATGGTGTCGGGCGGCGGCTCATCGTAGTGGTTGATGCCGATCTCGAAGGGCACCCGGAACATCCCCGAGATGGCCTCGGACGGAATCCAGGAAATCGAGGTGACGCTTGAGTGGATGCGCATGGCGGGCTCCTCCATTACTTGAGCCACATGCTGGGCGCCCGGCGGCCCGGCGTCGAGGATGCCCGCCAGCGACTGTGCGGGGTGATGACACACCCGCGGCGGGGGTGCCAGCCTCCTTGCCGCCGCGGGGTACCGGCGGTTTGATGGGAGGATGCCGGAAAGCCGCATCAGCGTGTTCCTGGCCGACGACAACCTGATTGTCCGCGAGGGTGTCCGCGCCCTGCTGTCGATGGACGATGGGCTGGAGGTGGTCGGCGTGGCGGGGGACTACGACGGCCTGGTCAATGGCGCCGGGGCCCTGGCCCCGCAGGTGGTGGTCACGGACATCCGCATGCCGCCAACCTTCCAGTCGGAGGGCATCGAGGCCGCGCGGGAGGTGCGCAAGCAGCACCCCGGCACCGGGATCGTGGTGCTCTCGCAGTTCGAAGAGCCGGAGTACGCCATCGCGCTGCTCCAGGACGGCGCGTCGGGGATGGCCTACCTGCTCAAGGACCGCGTGGCCGATGGCGACCAGCTGCTGCGGGCCATCCGCGAGGTCACGGCGGGGGGCTCGATGCTGGACCCCCGCATCGTCGAGGCCATGACCCGCCCGGTCAGCGCTGCCGGCAGCCTCTCCCACGCCGAGGGGGCGCTGCTGCAGCAGGTCGCCGAGGGCAAGTCGATCAAGGCCATCGCGGTCGCCATGCGGACCACGCCCGCGTCGGTGGCCGCCGACGTGGACGCGCTCTTCCTGAAGCTGGCGCAGGACGCCAGCGGTGGCGCCCATGGTGCCCTGGAACGGCTCAAGATGCTGCACCAGGCCATCGTCGACAGCGAGGAGCAGGGGGAGCACCTGAGCCGGATGCTGCCCCAGAGCGTTGCCGAAAGGGTTCGCCGCGACGGCGGACGGATCGGCACCAGCGAGAGGGTGACGGTCACGGTGCTGATGAGCGACGTCCGCGGTTACACGACGATCTGCGAGGATGCCGACCCGACCCTGCTCGCCAGCCAGCTGTCCGACCACCGGGCCCAGATGAACGAGTGCGTGACGGCCGAAGGCGGAACCATCATGCAGTTCGTGGGTGACGCGGTGATGGCGGTCTTCGGCGCGCCGGTGCCGCTCGAGAGTCACGCGGACCACGCGGTTGCCGCCGCCGCCCGGATGCACGCTGCCCAGTCGAACCTTAACCACGAATGGGAGTCGCGCGGGCTCCCCGCCTTCGGGCTGGGGATGGGGGTATCCACGGGCGAGGTCGCGGCGGCGCTGCTGGGGTCTGCCGATCGACTGGAATATTCGATGGTCGGCGACAGCGTCAACCTCACACAGCGCCTCCAGCAATGGGCCGAAGCGGGCCAGACGGTGCTCAGCGAGGCAACCTACCAGGCCCTCAGGGAGCCGGTGCCGGCGGAGCGCCTGGAGCCGCAGCTGGTCAAGGGCCGCCACACCCCGGTGAGCGCCTATCGCGTAGCGGCCTCAAGCGGCTGATCCGGTGTCAGCTCTCGGTGCGGCCCAGGTACAGCAGCGTCGCCTTGACGCGGCGATGCACGTCGGGCTCTTCGCCCAGGGCCAGCTTGGAGAAGATGGAGTTGATGTGCTTCTCGACCGCGCGCTCGGTCAGGAAGAGGCCGGCGGCGATCGCGGCGTTGTTCTTGCCCTCGGCGACCTGTCCGAGGACCTCCCGCTCACGCGTCGTGAGGGTGTCGATCGGCGAGTCGGCGCGCCGGGAGCGCGCGGCCACCAACGCCTCGATCACCTTGGGGTCGATGACCGACCCCCCACGGTGCACCTCCTCGATGGCGTTGCGCAGCTGGTCGACGTCGGACACGCGCTCCTTGAGGAGGTACGCCCGCCCGGCGGCGCCATTTTCCAACAGGGCCAGGGCGTAGTCCGCTTCGACGAACTGGCTGAGGACGACGACCCCCGTCTCCGGCGAGTCGTGGCGCAGCCGGTCGGCCACCCGGAGTCCCTCGTCCGTTCCCGTGGGCGGCATCCGGATGTCGGTCAGGAGGACGTCCGGGCGATGCTCCGCCAGCGCCCGGTTCACCGAGTCGAGATCCTCGCACGCGGCGACCAACTCGATCCCCTCGACCTCCGCCAGGAGCTGCCTGATCCCCTCCCGGACCAGGTAGTTGTCCTCGGCGAGCACGACCCTGATTGCCAACGCGCCAAGAGTATGTCGAATGCCTATGTCGAATGCGCATATCGAATGCGTACGTGGGATGCGTTTGTCGCATGGGAATGTGGTGCAGGCACGAAAGACTTGCTGAGCGCAGGCGGATAACGTCAAACGCATGGCGGTACGGGTACTCGTGGTGGACGACCAGCCTCCCTTTCGGATGGCCGCGACAGCCGTGGTCGAGGCCACCGACGACTTCGAGGTCGTCGGCGAGGTCGAGACAGGGGAGGCGGCGGTCGAGGCCGCGAGAGAGCTCAAGCCCGACCTGATCCTGATGGATGTCAACCTTCCCGGCATCAATGGGCTGGAGGCTACGAGGCAGATCCTCGCCGCCGCCGCCGCCGACGGGCCGCCGGTCGTGGTGCTGGTGCTCTCAACCTACGAGGCCTCGGAGTACGCCCCCCGTGCCGCCGAGGCGGGCGCCGCCAGCTACATCCCCAAGTCGGAGTTCAGTCCGGACCGCCTCGCCGAGGCCTGGGAGGCAGCCCGGACCGCAGTCTGACCTCGGCCAGGGCCGCTCGACCACGATCTTCCCCACCATCCCCGCGGCGGCGTGCCCAGGGATGGCGCAGTGGAACTCGTAGGTCCCCGGGGACGCGTTGAAGGTCACCCTGCGATGGCCATGCACCGGCACCGACATGCTGATCCGCAGGTCAGTTGAACTGAATGTGTGCCAGAAGAGGTCGTTGTTCGTCATGTAAACGGTGACCACGCCGCTCCTGACCTTCAGGGCGCTGGTCGAGAATTTCACGCTGGTGGCGCTGATCGCCGCGTCGCCCGGCCGGGGGCCGACGGGACCGCCGGCTGCCCCCAGCCCGGCCATCCCCAGCCCGGCGAAGACCGTCAACATCGCCGCCAGCGGCAGCGCGAGGGCGAGCGCACCGGCACCTCCCTCGCGGCCTCGTGTAGCCAGGAATGCGACCGTGGCCACCAGCCCCGCCGCCGAGACAGCCGACAGCGCCAGCGGAGCGGCCACCGCGCCCAGCGCTTCGTGGTTACCGATGTTGCTGACCGTCGCGGGGACCATGAAGAACTCGACGTCGAGGAAGACCAGCCCCCGCGCCACGACGGCGAAGCGACTGTGCGGGCGGCGCAGGAGCCAGGCAGACGACGCGGCGACCACCACCGCGAAGGCCATCGCCTCGCGGTCGAGCAAGGCGATCCCGACGACCGCGAGCAACACCAGCTCCAGCAGCGCGGAGATCCGCAGCAGTCCGGGCCAGGACAGCGCGAAGCCGAGCACGAATCTGCGGCGCGAACCTTCGTTCACCGGTGTCAGTGTCGCCCGGCGCCGTATCCCAGCCAAGGTGGGTCACCCCCGCCCGGCTGGGGTGCCAGCACCAACCGCGACACAGCACCAACCGCGATTTGACCTTTACATAACTTTATGTTACATTGTCTTATGTCAGACTCAGGGGGGGCCGCAGACCATTGCGGGGAAAACTGACAGACCTGATATCACCGAATACGACATGAGGAATGGGTTATGACGCTATCTTCTCTGGGCTTGGCGCTGGGCGCCGCGGTGCAACCGGCGGGCCACGTGCGGCCGCTGGAATGGTTGCTCCTGATCATCCCGCTGGCACTGGTGTTCGGCACGCTGTCCTACCTCTTCGCCACCGGCGAGAGTGGTTCTGGCCCGGCGATCCTGACGCCGGTGCGCCGCCTCAGCTCGGGCGTGACCCGGATGACCGGACTGCCCTCATGGGCGGCCGGCGCGATCATGTTCGGCGAGTGGTCGCTGCTGCTCGCGGCCCTCGGCTTCTACTGGGACGTCGCCTGGCACATCGACTTCGGACGTGACAAGGCGCTCTTCACCCCGCCCCACCTGATGATCCTGTTCGGGCTCGTGGGCATCGGCGGCGCCGCGGCGATCGCGGTCGCCCTGGCCACCATGGAGAAGGCCGACGTGGGCCTCAGGCTGGGCAGGCTGCGCATCCCCTACGGCGCGCTGCCACTGGCCGGCCTGGGATTCTTCTCGGTCATCGGCTTCCCGCTCGACGACCTCTGGCATCGCACCTACGGGATCGACGTGACGATGTGGAGTCCGACCCACCTGATGATGATCGGCGGCGCGGTCTTCAGCCCGCTGGGCCTTCGGCTGCTGCTGGTCGAGGCCGGACCCGCGGCGCTCAACACCACCGCCGGCAAGGTGATGCGCCGGGGAATGACGGCGGCCTTCCTGATCGCCCTCAGCGCCTTCCAGCTGGAGTTCGACCTGGGCCTCCCGCAGTGGCAGGCCCTGTACCAGCCCGTGCTGATCACCGCCACCGCGGCGATCGCCTTCATCGTCGCCCGCGAGAGCATGGGCCGTGGCGGCGCGGTCCTGATGTGGGTCCAGTACCTCGCCCTGCGCATCTTCTGGTACGTCCTGGTGGGCCCGGTCCTGGGCCACGTCAGCCCGCACTTCCCGCTGTACCTCGGCATTGCCCTGGTCGTGGAGGCCGTCTGGATGTTCGGGTCCCGGCTCGCTCCCCTGGCCAAGGCGCTGGTGGCCGGCGCCCTGGTCGGCACCGTGGGCCTGGGCACCGAGTGGGCCTGGAGCCTGGTCTGGGCGCGCCACCCGTGGCACACGTCGCTGTTCCCTGGCATCTGGGTGGCGGTGGCCATCCCGGTCGCCGCGGCGGTCATCGGCCTGGCCATCGGTGCCGTCCTCGACTTCCGCCGCCCGCGCGTCCCGGCAGCCGTCATCGCCCTCGCCGGCGTCGCCATGGTCGGCCTGATGATCGTGCCCTTCCCGCGACACGCTTCCACCGTCAACGCGACGGTCACCACCTCGCCGTCGGGTGAGCCGACGCAGGTGATCGACCGCAGCGGTCTACCGTCGGTCGTCCGTGAGTACAACGTCAGCCTCAAGCTGCAGCCGGCGGACGCCGCCGCCAACGCCGACTGGTTCGAGGTCATCTCGTGGCAGGGCGGCAAGGCCCGCAATATCCGCTTCGTCGCCGACGGTGACGGGAGCTACCACGCTGCCGCCACGGTCCCCACCGGCGGCACCTGGAAGTCGGCAGTGTTCCTGACCAGCAAGGACGTCATGGACGCGTTGCCCATCTCGATGCCGGCGGACAGCGAGTACAACGTCCCCCCGGTGAAGGTGGTGCCAATGAAGCAGGCGGCGTTCGTGCCCGCCGAGCAGGTCTTGATGGCGGAGAACCACAGCGGCAGCAACCTGCCGCGGATCCTCGCCACGAGCGGGTTCTTCGCCGAACTGGCGGTGACCGCAGCCTTCTTCCTGCTGGCCTTTGTCAGCCTCAGCCGCCGATTCGGCGACCCGACCAGCCCGCGCGGCAGCCGCGAGAGCTCCAAGCAGCTCCGGCCCGCGGGCGCCCACTAAGGGCCCTCCCCGGGGCGGCACCAGGCGGGACCGGCCGGATGGCCGGTCCCGTCAGAGCAGGGCCGGCTGGATCTCCGGGGGCTCGGGATCGGGAACGCAGGCCGCGATCGCGCGCCTCGCCGCGGCCAGGTCGCCGCTGCGCAGCAGAGCGAGGACGGGACTGTCGGGCACGCGTTCGTAGATCCGGTTCTGCGTCTGCAGCGACACGCCGTCGGTGCGCAGCTGGTCCCGGAGCTCCCCCACCAACTCGACCAACTCGCCGAATTCCGGGCCCAGCGTCGACTCCAGGAGCCGGCGCACGTACGACGCCATGAAGGGGCTCCGTCCGGCGGTAGAGATGGCGACCTGCAGGGGGCCGCGACGGACCACGGCCGGCGCGATGAAGTCGCACAGCGGCGGCCGGTCGAGGACGTTGACCAGCACCCGACGGCGACGTGCCGCTGCCGCCACCCGGCGGCCCTGGGCATCGTCCATGCTGGCGTCGACGACCAGCGCCACGCCATCGAGGTCGGTCTCGTCGAAGGCGTGCAGCAGCAGCCTGACCGCCCGGTTGCCGCCCATCTCCACCAGCTCCGTGATGAAGGTCTCGGACACCACCGTCACATCCGCGCCGACGGCGACGAGGCCACGGGCCTTGTCCGCCGCCGCGGCGCCCCCCCCAAGGACCAGGCAGGGCTTTCCGGCGAGGTCGAGGTACACCGGGTAGTAGCCGGCACCACCCGGCCCCGCGGCCTTAACCACCGCTCGCCGCCAGCTCCAGGTCGGAATCCCCGGCGCTTCCCGGGTGGGCCACGTGAAGGCGCGCGCGAAGCTCGTTCTCCAGCGGCCGCAAAGCAGGGTGATGCTCCCGCTCTGACCGGGGCACGCCGACCGGCCACGAGGCCTCGACCCGGCCGCCGGCACCCAGCAGGTGGATGTCGTCGCCGAGAAGAATCGCCTCGCGAAGGTTGTGGGTCACGAACACCACGGTGACGCCGGTCTCCTCCCAGAGGCGAAGCAACTCAACCTGCAGGTTCTCGCGCGTGATCGCATCGAGCGCCGAGAAGGGCTCGTCCATGAGCAGGACCTGCGGCTGGAGCACGAGCGCGCGGGCGATGGCCACCCGCTGGGCCATGCCGCCGGACAGCTCGTGCAGACGTGCCCCGGCGACGTCGCTGAGGCCGACCAGGCGAAGGTAGCCGTCAACCTCACCGGTGGAGACCTCGGGCGGCACGCGAGCGGCGCGCAGCCCGAACTCGACGTTCTCGCGAACCGACATCCAGTCGAAGAGAGCCCCGTTCTGGAATATCAACTGCACCCGTGGATCGACCCCCGCAACCACCTTGCCCCCGACCCGGACCTCGCCGCCGGCGGGCGCCAGCAACCCGCTCACCAGCGAGAGCAGGGTGGACTTCCCGGACCCCGATGAGCCGATGACGCACGAGAATTTTCCGGGGTCGACCTTGAGGCTGACGTCGTCGAGGACCGCGCGGCCGCCGTAGCGGAGCGTGCAGTGGTCCAGCTCGACGGCCAGGCTCAATTTTCGGGGAGCCGCCGGAGACGACGGATCATGAGCCGGGAACGCCCTCCAGGCGGGCCCTCTCGGCCTCCAGCAGCACCCGCGCGATCTCGGGGCGGGTGAACTCCACCGGGAGGTCCTCGCCGGCGCGGAGCATCTCGCGCACCCTGGTGCCACTGAGAACCACCCGGTCGTCGCCACCGTGCGGGCAGGTACGGGTGGTGGCCATGCCACCGCAAGCCCGGCACCAGAAGGAGTGCTCGAAGCGCAGGATCTCGATGCCGATCTCCTCGCGGTCGAACTGGTCGAAGATCTCCTGCGCGGCGTATGTCCCGTAGTACTGCCCAACCCCGGCGTGGTCGCGCCCGACAATGAAGTGGGTGCACCCGTAGTTCTTGCGGACGATGGCGTGGAAGATCGCCTCCCGAGGGCCGGCGTAGCGCATCGACGCCGGGAACACCCCCAGCAGCACGCGGTCGGGGGGGTAGTTGTTGGCGATCAGCGCCTCGTAGCAGCGCATCCGCACGTCCGCCGGGATGTCGTCGCCCTTGGTCTCCCCCACCAGGGGGTGCAGCAGCAGGCCGTCGACCTGCTCCAGCGCGACCTTCTGCAGGTACTCGTGGGCACGGTGCACGGGGTTGCGGGTCTGGAAGCCGACAACGGTGCGCCAGCCGCGGCGTTTGATCTCCACGCGTACCTCCAGGGGCGTCATCCGCCGCTCCGGGAAGCTGCCCTCAGGGACCCTGATGACCTCAACCGGGCCGGCAACGGCGTGGTCCGGCTGGGACAGGGTTCGCGCCACGCCGGGATGGGCCTCGTCGCTGGTCCCATAGACCGCGGCCGCCAGCCTGGCGCGGTCGTAGCTGTAGGTCTCAGTCACCGTGAGCACCGCCAGCGTGTCATCCCCGGCCCGCAGCGCAACCCTGTCGCCCTCTTTGACGCTGGCAGCCTGTGCCGCGGTCACCGGGAGCATGATCGGCAGGCTCCAGACGAGGCCATCGCTGAGACGCAGGCGGTCGCGCACCGAAAGCATGTCGTCCTCGTGCATGAAGCCGGTCAGGGGGCTGAGCGCGCCCCCGGCGAAGAGCTCGAGGTCGCTGATCGCCCACAGGTCCAGCTGGATCGACGGCAGGCCGGCGGCCTCCACCTCCAACTCCCGGGCGCGCGCCGGCTCGGCGAGGCGGACCTTGAGCTCGCCTCCGTGCGGGGTCGACCCCGAATCGTGGTGTCCGATGTGCTCCAGGTGGGCCCGGGCGGGCGTGTGTCCGGCCGGGATATGACCCCTGGCCTCCAGCGCCGCCAGGATGTCGGCGACCGACTCCTCGACGGTCTGGGTCTCGCTGTTGACGCGCACCTCGGGACTCTCGGGCGCCTGGTAGGGGTCGCTGACGCCGGTGAAATTCTTGATCTCGCCGGCCAGCGCGCGGGCGTAGAGCCCCTTGACGTCGCGGCGGGAGAGCTCGTCGATGGAGCAGTCGACATGCACCTCCACGAAGTCGACGATGCGCGCGCGCACCTCGTCGCGCACCGACCGGTAGGGCGAGATTGCAGCGCTGATCACGGCCACACCGTTGCGCGTCAGCAACTCCGCGACGTACCCGATCCGCCGGATGTTGGTGTCCCGGTCCTCCTTGCTGAACCCCAGGCCCTTGGAGAGGTTCTCACGGACGGCGTCGCCGTCGAGCACCTCGACACGCTTGCCGCGGCCCTCGAGTTCAGTCGCCAGCATGGTGGCGATGGTCGACTTCCCGGCGCCCGACAGCCCGGTGAGCCAGATGGTCACGCCACGGTGGTGTTGGTTGGTCGGCTCGGTCATCGATCCGCCAAGCCTTGGTCTGTCGGGCCAGGAGTGTCAGCGCTGGGGCGACGCTTGCGATCCGCGGCTTCCTTGTAGCCTCCGCCGGGGAGCGCCATGTCGCCCTCGGCGCGTACTGAGTGGGTCACCGGTGCGTCCGATGAGCCTGCCTCGACCAGCGCCCCCGGGGGGATCGCCTCGCGGGCGAACGCCTGTAGCGACTCGTCATCCAGGGCGTTGATGAACTCCTGGAATCCCTGCCCCGGTTCACGCTTGCCGAGGTACAGCCGCAGCATCGACTCGACGAAATCGGCCATCCGGTCGCCGCGCACCCGCGCCCCTTTGGCCAACCGGCCAAACCGGTTCTCGGCACCGAGGTGGCCGCCGAGGTGCACCTGGAAGATCTCGGTCGGGACCCCGCCGATGGCCGCCACCGAACCCATGAACCCAATGTCCGCGACCTGGAAGCGGGCGCAGCTGTTGGGGCACCCGTTGATGTTGATGCGGACGTAGTCCTGGAAATCCGGCAGGCGGCGCTCGAGGTCACCGACGATGTCCCTGGCGTAGCTCTTCGTCTCGGTCACCGCCAGCTTGCAGAACTCCAACCCGGTGCAGGCCATCGTCGACCGCCGGAAGCTTGAGGGCCGCGCCTCCAGGCCGAGCCCTGCCAGGCCGCTGATCAGCGCCTCGACCCTGGCCTCGGGGATGTCGAGGATGACCATCTTCTGTTGCGTGGTGGTGCGGACGCGGCCGCGACCGTATTTGCCGGCAAGGTCCGCAATCCCCCGCAGCTGGCCGGCATTGGTGCGGCCCGCGACC
>DAINSI010000018.1:9164-14501 GCA_036741395.1 Candidatus Dormiibacterota bacterium | reverse complement strand
CCCCCCCCGACATACATGCGGCCGTCCTTCTGGCGGTGGACGCCGATGTGGTCGCGGTGCGCGGCCGCCGTGACCGGCGCCGGGGGCCCATCCGTGAGGCGGCGACCGAGGTACTGCTTCTCCAGCACCTCACGGAATTTCTCGGGACCCCACTCCATCATCAGGAACTTCAGACGGGCGCGGTTGCGGGCGCGGCGGAAGCCGTAGTCGCGGAAGACCTCGGTGATACCGACACAGACCTCCACCAGCTCGTCGGGGGCCAAAAAGACTCCCAGGGAGCGGGCGAAGAACGGCGTCGTCGACAGGCCCCCGCCGACGGCAACGGCGAAGCCCACGCGGCCGTCGACGCGGTGAGCGACGGCACCGATGTCATTGACCTCATCGGCGGCGCAGCGGTGGGTGCAGCCGGTGATCGACACCTTGTATTTGCGGGGCAGGTTGGAGAACTCCTTGGTGCCGGTGAGGCGGTTCGAGACCGCATTGAGGTATGGCGTGGCATCGATGTACTCGTCGGCGTCCACACCGGCGGTGGGGCAGCCGAGCATCGTGCGCGGCGTGTCGCCGCAGGCCTCCATGGTCGACAGCTGCACCGCCGCGAGGGTGGCCCAGATGCGGGGCACGTCCTCGATGCGGATGTTGTGGAATTGGAAATTCTGGCGGTCGGTGACATCGATCACGCCCTTGCCCCAACGATCGGCGATGTCCGCACAGGCCACCAGCTGCTCGCTGTTGAGCTGTCCGCCGGTGACCCGGACGCGCATCATGAAGCGCTTGTCCTCCTCGGGGCGCTGGGTGTACAGGCCGTACCAGCGAAACCTCCCCGACAGGTCGGCAGGGTCGATGGAGTCCCAGCCGGCGACCGAATACTCGTTGACGATGCGGTCGTACACGTCGAGGCCATCCTGGTTGCGCTTGTTCTGCTCCTGGGGCGTCAGCGGCTCCCGGTAGCCCAGGCCCCATTGCCCCTGCGCCCGTTTGGGAAGCGGGATCTCCACAGGCTCGAAGACCGGGCCGCCCTGCTCGAAGAGAACATCCTCGTCAGGCATCTTCGACCTCGGGGACCGGGGAACCAGCGGGCTCGGCGACGGCGCTCCGCGGCGCCGACGCAAGTCGCGTCGAGCCGTCAGCAGCGACCTCGAGGTTGTAATGCAGGCCGCATTCGCGGGCTCCCTGCTCCCACCACCAGCGCCCGGCTCGGGGGTCCTCGCCCGGCTCGGTGGGACGGGTGCAGGGGGCGCAGCCGATGCTGGTGTAACCGCGCGAGTAGAGCGCGTTGCGCGGCAGGCTGTTCGCCTCGATGTAAGCCATCACCTGGTCACTGCTCCAGCCGGCGAGCGGGTTGACCTTGACGATGCCACCATGCACCACGTCGGTTTCCACCGCGGCGATCTCGGCACGGCTGGCGTTCTGGTGGCGGCGGAGCCCGCTGATCCAGGCGTCGAGGCCTCCCAGCCGCCTCTTCAGCGGGTTGACCTTGCGAACTTCGCAGCAGCTCAGGCGGAGTTCGGTGGAGCGATAGAAGAGGTTGGGGCCATGTTCGGTGACCAGCGCCGAGACCTCGCCGCCGTCGGGGTACACGACCTCGACCTCGATGCGATAGCGCTCCCGCACCTCGTCGACCAGGTCCAGCGTCTCCTGGGGCAGCCGGCCGGAGTCGATGGTGAAGACGGCGATCGATGGGTCGATCCGCCAGGCCATGTCGAGCAGCACCATGCCCTCGTCCTGGAAGGATGTGCAGAGCGCGATGCGCCCTGGGGCGAACGTCCGCAGACCCCATTCGAGGACCTCCTGGGGGGAGCCGCCGCCTATCCTGCGGAGGGCATCCTCGACCAGCGTAGCGGCATCGGGAAGTTGCGCGGAAGCCTGCGACACGCCGTCATCACCTCGAATCCTCCGTGGTCTAGAATTTCAATTCCGACCAGTTCGATAGGAATTATGCATGAGCGTTGACGCCAGCCGCAACAGCGCCGGCGGGCCCCTCCCCGTTCACCTCGTCGGTGCCGGGCCGGGCGACCCGGGCCTCCTCACCCGCCGCGGAGCGGCACTCCTCGAGGCCGCCGACGCCGTGTTCCACGACCAGTTGGTCGATGCCCGGGTGCTCGACCTCGCAGGCGCCGCGACGCTGTTCCCGGTGGGCCGCCGAGCGGGGATCCCCGGACGGGACCCTGCCCGTACCGCGGAGCAGATGGCGCGACTGGCGGTGCGCGGCGCACGGGTCGTGCGCCTCAAGGGGGGCGACTCCTACCTGTTCGGGCGCGGCGCAGAGGAGGCGGTGGCGCTGCTGGCGCTGGGGGTGCCGTTCGAGGTGGTGCCGGGGGTCAGCTCGGCCTTCGCCGCCCCGGCGGCGGCCGGCATCCCGCTGACCCATCGCGACCTCGCCAGCTCGGTGACGATCATCACGGGCCATCGCCGCGCCGAGCTTGCCGACCAGCGCTGGCGGGCCCTCGCCACCGGTGCTGACACGTTGGTTGTGATGATGGGCGGACGCCGGCTCGAGGAGCTCACGCGCGACCTCGTCGACGCGGGCAGGGCGCCGTCGACCCCGGCCGCGGTGGTGGTCGCCGCGACCACCGACCGCCAGGCCCACGTGGTGAGCACGCTGGGGTCGATCGCCGCCGACGCCCGGCGGCTGGCGATTGGAACGCCGGCGATCCTGGTCATCGGTGAGGTGGTGAGCCTGGCCGAGACGCTGCTCGCACCCGCGCTCCCAGCGCTCGTCGCCGTCGCCGGCTGAGCTACCCCGCGGTGGAGTGCGAACGTGCCCGCGCGCGGGGCTTCGCGGCGCGCCGCACGCCCCCGGGCTGGCGCCGGCTGCGGCGCAATGGCTGACCGGCGGTGGCCTTCACCACGCCACGGCCGGCCTCCCTGGGATTCTCCCAGGCTTCGTCGAGGAATCGGCCCATCTCCTCCACCAGGCGGTCGGGGTGCAACCGCATCTCGAGGATGGAGCTGGCCTCCAGGAGGCGGGCGTGGGGGATCTCGGAGGCGATCATCTTGGCGTCCAGGTAGGGGTGGATGGGGTCCTGGTGGTGCCCGATCACCAAAACCGGCATCCGGAACCCCTGGCGAAGCTCTCGACTGGGGGCGATTCGGCCCAGGAAGAGGCCCTGCAGGATCGCGGCGCTGGCGCGGTGGTCCTGCCGCATCGTGTCGAGCAGCACGTTGGCCAGGAAGGGCACGCGTTCGCGGGGCACGAGGTTGGTGATGAACCGCATCACCCGGAACAGGGGCTGGGCGAACATCAACCCGCTGAGCAGTGGGGTGAAGGCAACCACCGCGCCGTAGACCCCGGAATCCAGCACCGGCATCTCGACCAGCAGGCCCCTGGCGCGCTCCGGCGCGATCGCCCCAAACTCGAGCGAGACGTTGGCTCCCAGGGAGGTGCCGCCCACAACTGCCTGGCGGATCCCGAGGTGATCGAGGAGGCCCACCACCTGCTCCGCGAACTGGGTCATGGAATAGCGGCCGACGTCGGTGGGGCGGTCCGAGTCGCCATGCCCGAGGAGATCCATGGTGATGACGCGGTGGCCCTGTGCCGCCAACTCCTCTGCGATGGGGCCGTGCATGTACTGCGATAGGAGCTGGCCGTGGATCAGGACCAACGCCCTTGGCCCGGTCCCGCGGTCGGTGTACGCCAGGCGGCTGCCCTCGTACTCGAAGAACTCCATCCGGCCCCCCGACCTTTGACTCATTGCCCGGATGTTACCGGAGTTCTCCTCGAAGCCCGTTGACCCGGGAATAGATCGCGGCACCGGGGCGAGTTGTATAGAGCATCGGCCCGCCGGCCTCCACGCGCGCTGATCCGGAGGAAGATGTTGAGAGTTGAAGTCTGGTCAGAGGTCGTCTGCCCCTGGTGCTACATCGGCAAGCTTGACCATGCCTGGTTGGAGACCGCATGAACGACACCAACGAATCCGCGACCGGGCAGACCACCCGGAAGTCGATCGCTGCGGACACCGGGGTGGGCGCCGTCCACCTCGCCGTCACCGACGGCGACCGCGCCCTCACCTTCTACCGGGACGTCGTTGGACTGACGCCGATGGACATCGAGGACGGCACCATCGCGCTGGGCGCGGGCGGCCGCAGGCTGGTCGTCCTCCACCCCGAGGCCACCGCGCCCGTGGCCCCTCAGCACACCGGCCTTTACCACCTCGCCCTGCTGGTTCCCGACCGCCGCGAGCTGGCGTTGGTGATCAATCGCCTGGCCGCTTTCCGCTACCCCCAGTCCCCCACCGATCACACCATGACCAAGTCGGATTACTTCTGGGATCCCGACGGCAACGGCATCGAAGTCTATGCCGAGTCACCCGAGGACGGGACATTCGAGTACACCAGTGGCTCCTTTGGCGCCCGCGACAACGCCGGCAACCTGCGCTCCGGCCGCGACCCCATGGACCTCGATGAACTCTTCAGCCACCTCCGCCCCGGAGACCGCGTCGAATCGCCGCTGCCCGAGACCACCAGGATGGGTCATGTCCACCTCCATGTGCGCGACATCGAGGAGGCGGTCCATTTCTACAGCGACCTGGTCGGCTTCGACGTCATGGGCATGATGCCGGCGATCGGCGCCGCCTTCGTCTCCGCGGGCGGCTACCACCATCACCTCGGTCTCAATACCTGGGCTGGCAAGGGCGTGTCGCCGCCGCCGCTGGGGAGCTCAGGGCTGCGTCATTTCACGATCGAGTCGCCCACCGAGGGTGACCTCGGTGACGTGGTCAAGCGTCTCTCAGATGCCGGCGCGGCGGTGACCGAGAGTGTCACCGGCCGCTGGGTCTCGGACCCGTCGGCAAACAGGTTTCTCGTCCGGGTCAGGTAGTGATCTCCAGGTTCCGGCTTTATCCTCTGAAGCCATGAGTCCCGCAGCCGGGTCCAACGACGCCGATGTCATCGTGGTCGGCGCCGGCGTCGCCGGGCTGGTCGCTGCGGCGGAGCTCGCCGACGCCGGGCGCCAGGTCATCCTTGTCGACCAGGAGCCGGAGCAGTCGCTGGGGGGCCAGGCCTTCTGGTCCTTCGGGGGCCTCTTCTTCGTCAATTCCCCGGAGCAGCGCCTGATGGGGATCAAGGACTCGCGGGAACTCGCCCTGCAGGACTGGATGGGCACCGCCGGGTTCGACCGCGAGGAGGACAAGTGGCCGCGGCGCTGGGCCGAGGCGTACGTCGACTTCGCCGCCGACGAGAAGCGGACCTGGCTCCACGCGCAGGGGATGCGCTGGGTCCCGGTGGTGGGCTGGGCGGAGCGCGGCGGGTACGGCGCCAT
Source organism: Candidatus Dormiibacterota bacterium (assembly GCA_036741395.1). Classification (GTDB taxonomy): domain Bacteria; phylum Chloroflexota; class Dormibacteria; order DASZGP01; family DASZGP01; genus JAXDLW01. Next base: position 9,244 of record DAINSI010000018.1, on the reverse strand, counting down.
CGGACATGGCAACTCGGTCCCGCGCTTCCATGTGACCTGGGGAACGGGTCCCGGGGTGATGGCGCCGTTCGAACGGCGGG
>DAINSI010000018.1:0-9154 GCA_036741395.1 Candidatus Dormiibacterota bacterium | reverse complement strand
AACGGGGGGTCCGGGAGGCGATCGAGGCCGGCCGTATCCGGCTCCGCATGCGTCATCGCGTGGACCAGGTCACGGTCACCGGCGGTGTCGTCGACGGCGTGCGCGGCGCCATCCTGGAGCCCAGCGACGTCGAGCGCGGCCGCCCCAGCTCGCGCGCGGTGGTCGGCGAATTCTCGCTGCAGGCCCAGGCCGTGATCGTCACCTCGGGGGGCATCGGCGCCAACCACGACCTGGTCCGACAGAACTGGCCAGAGCGCATGGGCAAGCCGCCGAAATACATGATCACCGGGGTGCCGGCCCACGTCGACGGCCGGATGCTGGCGATCTCCGAGGCCGCGGGCGCCAACCTGATCAATCGCGACCGCATGTGGCACTACACCGAGGGGATCCACAACTGGAACCCGATCTGGCCCGGCCACGGCATCCGCATCCTCCCGGGCCCCTCCTCGATGTGGTTCGACGCCGTGGGCAACCGCCTTCCCGTTCCCCTCTTCCCTGGCTTCGACACCCTGGGGACGCTGGCGCACATCATGAAGACCGGCTATGAGTACACGTGGTTCGTGCTCAACCAGCGGATCATCAAACGCGAGTTCGCGCTCTCGGGCTCGGAGCAGAACCCCGACCTGACCCACCGCGACCTGCGCGTTACGGTGCGGCGCGCGGCGTCGAGGACCCGTGCGCCGGAGCCGGTCGAGGCGTTCAAGGAGCACGGCGTCGATTTCGTCGTCGCCAGGGACCTGCCCGAACTCGTCCGGGGGATGAATGCCATCACCGATCAGCCCCGGCTCGACCTCGCCCAGCTGGAGCGCGAGATCGTCGCCCGCGACCGGGAACTCGACAACCCCTACTGCAAGGACATGCAGTTGGTGGCGATCCGGGGGGCTCGGCTCTACCGCGGTGATCGCCTGATCCGCGCCGCCAAGCCCCACCGGTTGCTGGACCCGGCAGCGGGACCTCTGATCGCCGTACGACTCAATATCCTCACCCGCAAGACCCTCGGTGGCCTCGAGACCGACCTCTCGGCACGGGTCCTGCGCGCGGATGGCCAGCCCCTGCCCGGGCTCTACGCGGCGGGCGAGGTCGCCGGCTTCGGGGGCGGAGGGATGCATGGCTATCGCGCCCTCGAGGGCACCTTCCTCGGTGGCTGCATCTTCTCCGGGCGCACCGCCGGCCGGGCCGCGGCGGCCGCCATCGCCTGAGCCGGCGGCAGCCCACAGCATCGAAGCGTGCAGACTGACGGGGACTTGGCGACGGACTCAGGGCTGCGATCCCCCCAGCAGCTGTACCTCGATTGGGAGCGATCCCATTGGGCTGCCCACGACATCGACCTGCGGCGTGACTTCGACGACTGGGCAGCCCTGGACGACCTGCAGCGCACACTGTTGCAGTTTGCCCTCGCGTCGCTGATGGTCGCCGAGGAGAGGATCTCGACCCAGTTTGTCGGACTGGTCCTGGCCCAGGACGACGAGGAGGAGGGTAGCTTCCTCGCCAGCCAGCTCGTGGACGAGGTCCGCCATATGCAGTTCTACGCCAGGTTCCAGGACGAGGTGATCTCCGACCCGGCCAGCATCGGCAGCCACGTGGCGCGAGCGCGCGAACTACTCGAGGCTCCGTTTCGGGAGATCTTCGACGTCGCCCTGGTGGGCGCCCACGAGCGGCTCTGCCGCGAACCCCGCAGCCTCGAGGCCAAGGTCGATTTCGTGACCATCTACCACATGGTCCTGGAGGGCACGCTGGGTGTCACCACCTCGCATTTCCTGCTGGGATACCTGCGGTCCCGACGCGTCCTCCCGGGGTTCGCCAGGGGGTACGGACTGATCGCGGCGGATGAGGGACGACACATCGCATACGGCACCCAGTTCCTGCGCGGCGCCGTCGCCCGTGACCCCGAGATGTCGACCACCGTCCGCACCCGGCTCGAGAGGCTGATGCCGTCGGTGCGGCAGTCCCTTTCACCTGCGGGCGCGGAGGAAATCCTGGGTGTGAAGGAGGGCGCGTTGCTCTCCCACGGAATGGGCGCGCTCGATCGACGCCTGGGGAAAATCGGGGTTAGGCTCTAGCTGAGCGTGAGTCCCGACACCATGATGGCTCCCCACCAGCGCGACCCCCCAGGTGCTCACACCCATGGCTTGGGTAAGAGCCAGTTGCGCCTCGCGTTCGCGCTCACGATTGCGATTCTGGCAATCGAGACGCTCGCGGCCCTGGCCTCACACTCGGTGGCCCTGCTGGCCGACGCTGCTCACATCCTGACCGATGTCATAGCGCTCGGTTTCGCATGGTTTGCGGTGGTCCAGGCGTCACGGCCGGCCGATACCAGGCGCAGCTTTGGATACCAGCGCGTCGGCATCCTGGCGGCGATGTTCAACGGCGCTTTGCTCCTGGTCGTGGTCCTGGGCGTGGTCTACGAGGCCGTCCAACGGCTGCGTCACCCGGAGCCCGTGCAGGGTGCGCTGGTGATCGGCGCGGCCGCCGTGGCCATCGCCGTGAACGTGTTCATCGCGCTGCGACTGCGCGACGCCGGCAACAGCCTGAACGTGCGCGCAGTGATGCTCCACGTCATCGGCGACCTTGCCGCGTCCGCGGGCGTCGTGATCGGGGGCTTCATTATCCTCACCACCCACTGGTACCCCGCCGACCCCATCCTCTCGCTGGGCATCGCCGTCCTCGTCAGTTGGAGTGCGATCCAGCTGCTGCGCGACGCCGGCAGCATTCTCCTTGAGGCCACCCCGGCGGGCATCGACCTCGAAGAGCTTCGCGCGGAGATCGTCAGCGTGCCGAAGGTCTCCTCCGTGCACGACCTGCACGTATGGGCGCTGGGCTCCGAGGACCTCGTCCTGAGCTGTCATGTCGTCGTAACCGAAAGCTCCATGGATGCCGCGGAGCACCTGGTCCGGGACGTCGAGGCGCGGATCTGCGATCGCTTCGGGATCCGCCACACCACCATCCAGGCGGAGTCGTGCTGCCCCTGCGAGGAGGACTGCGCCGCCGGAATCGAGCCCCACAACCACCCCCACCGTTACCTGGAGTTGAGGCCCGGGGGGGCATGAGAGCCTGATGTCCGCTGACCTCCTGGACATCGCCGACCGCCTCTGGAGGGGCGAGCTCGACATCAGCGATTACCACCCCTTCAGCTTCCTCGGGGGCAGCGCCGAGGTCGCCCGCGACAGCTTTTTCGTCGCGTCGTTCGCCAATGTCAGCGCGGTCGCCACCGGCGCTGGGCTGGTCCTGGTGGACACCGGCAGCAAGATCCTCGCCGGCCAGGCCCACGAGGCTGTACGCGGGTGGCGAACCGACCCCGCCCACACGATTGTCTTCTCCCACGGCCACATCGACCACGTCTTCGGGGTCGAGCTGTACGAAGAGGACGCGGCCGCGGCAGGGGCGCCGCCGGTTCGGGTCGTGGCCCACGAGGGTGTCCCTGAGCGATTCTCGCGCTACCAGCTGACCGCCGGGTACAACGCGGTCATCAACCAGCGCCAGTTCGGGATCGCCGGGCTCGAGTGGCCGCTGGATTACCGCCAACCTGACGCCCTGTACCGCGACCGGCTCGACATCGAGGTCGGTGGCGAACTCTTCGAACTCCACCACGCCCGCGGTGAGACCGACGACCATACCTGGACCTGGGTGCCGGCCCGAAAGCTCCTATGCTGCGGCGACTTCTTCATCTGGGCGTCACCCAACTGCGGCAACCCCCAGAAGGTGCAGCGCTACCCGCGCGATTGGGCAGCGGCCCTGCGCCAGATGGCCGCGCTGGGCGCGGAGACCCTGCTCCCGGGCCACGGACTCCCAATCCTTGGCGCCGAGCGCATTCGCACCACGCTGACTGACTCAGCCGACCTCCTGGAGAGCCTGCACGATCAGACCGTCGCCCTGATGAACGCCGGGGCAACGCTGGACGAGGTGGTGGAGGCCGTCGTGCCGCCGGCGGATCTGCTTGCGAAGCCATATCTCAGACCGGTCTACGACGAGCCGGAATTCATCGTGCGCAACACCTGGCGCCTCTACGGGGGTTGGTACGACGGGGACCCCGCCAACCTCAAGCCGGCCTCGAGCCGAGCCCTGGCGAGGGTTGTCGCGGAGCTATCGGGGGGCGCCGTCCGGGTCGCCGCCCGCGCCGCGGAACTCGCGGCGGCCGGGGACCTCAGGCTCGCGGGTCACCTGGCCCAGCTGGCGGCCCTGGCGGCGCCAGGGGACGAATCCGTGCAGGCGACGCGGTCCAGGGTGTTCGCGGCGCGCTCTGAAGCCGAGGCGTCATTGATGTCGAAGGGGGTATTTCGCTGGGCGGCCGAGACCCCCATCGACGAGGGCCGCGCCCAGGACTAGCGGCGGGGGCGCATCCTCAGCCCCAGTGGCACGGCGGCGAGGCCGCCGATGATCGCCACCGGCCACCACGGGAACCCGGGCTGCCGGGGCGGGCCACCGGCCCGCGGCAGCTGCACCGGCGAGGCTGAGGGCGTGGGCGTGGGCGTGGGCGTCGGCGTCGGACTCGTCGAGGGGGTAGGGCTCGGGCCGGCCACCGTGGCGGCGTTGCACGTCGTCGGCCTGGTGATCTGGTTGTTGATGAGGGTCACCTGGCCATTCCGCGCCAGCGCGCGACCGGCGATTGTAGCCCCGTCATTGAGGCTGATGTCAGTAAGGGCCAGGATCGTGCCGACAAAGGTGGTCGTGGTGTCGAGCGTCGCTGAGCTGCTGACCTGCCAGAAGACATTGCAGGGCTGGGCACCGTTGGTGAGAACAACACTGGCGCCCGGCGCGGTGACAAGGGTGCTCCCCGCCTTGAAGATGAAGACCCCGTTACCGCTGAGCGTGAGGGTCCCGGTCAAGGTCGGCGCGGTGGTCTGACAGTACGTCCCCGCTGTGAGGGTCTGGCCCCCGAGGTTCTGGTTGGACTCATCGAAATCGCAGGGAGACGCAGCGGCAGCAAGGTAGGCTGCGGTGAGATCATCCTTGGCGGCGGCGGCCACGGGGGTTCCAGCCTCAATCGTCCCGTTGATGACCGTTCCCGGAGGATTGAAACCGGTGACCGAAGCGGCGGGAAATATGCCCAGGCTGCCGCTGACGATGGTGGGACCCGTGTTGCTGACCGTGGGCGTGCCCGCCAGCACCGCGAAGTTACCGGAGGTCCCGAGGGGCGGCGGCGTTGAGGCCAGCGCGCCCGCCGGCCAGGTTACGCCGATGAAGCCGACGATACATATGAGTAAGGCGGCGATCCGCGAACCCTTGAGCACCTGCACATGATACGCACCGCACCCCGCCTGTGGGGTCAAAACGAGCCGAAACCAAGCATGCGCCGCGGGCGCCGGTACCATCGCCCGGTGAACGCGGCGCTGCTACTGAGGCTGGCCCTGGCGCCCGCCCTGGTCGCGATCGCGACGCTCGCCGCACGGAGGTGGGGACCGGCCGCGGGCGGCTGGGTGGCGTCGCTCCCCGTGGTTGCGGGGCCGGTGCTGCTGGTATTCATTGCCGACCACGGACCCGCGTTCGGAGCCCAGGCCGGGGCCTCGGCGACCCTCGGCCTGGTCTCGCTGGCAGTCTTCACCACGGTCTACGCCCGCGTCGCCCGCAGCGGGCGAACATGGGCGGTCTGCCTCCTGACCGGGTGGCTGAGCTTCCTGCTGACGACCGCCGTGCTGGCGCTGGTTGCGGTGCCGGCGATCTACGCTCTGGCTGCCGCGCTGGTCGCTTTTCAGCTCTGCCGGGTCGCCCTGGGACGCGTCCCCGCCCCCGCGGGCACTGGCCGGCGACTCCCGGCGGACATCCCCCTGCGGATGCTCGCGGCGCTGGTCATGGTGATCGGCCTCAGCGTCGTATCGGGCCCGCTGGGTTCGAGAGTCAGCGGCCTGGTCGCGCCATTCCCGATCATCGGGTCGGTGATGGCCGCTTTCACCCACGCCTCGCGCGGTCGTGAGGCGCTGCAGGGGTACTCGGCAACGCTGCTGCGCGGTCTGCCCAGCTTTGCGCTGTTCACGGCTACGGTGGCATTCGCCCTTCAGCCGCTGGGACTGGTCCCGAGCTTTGCCCTTGGCAGCCTGGTTGCGGCCCTCTCCCACGCCGTGCTTATCGCCTGGAGCGTCAGACCGGGTGGGCGCCACCTGTCGTAGCGAAGAAGTCGCCAGGTTTGAACTCCTGGCGCTCCAGCCCGGCCCGCATCAACCAGGCGGAATGCTTCCCCCTCACCTCCCATTTCTGGGGTCCGCCGATGACGGCGGTGTCCTCATCGATGCCCAGCACCCATGTTCCCGCGGGCGCTGAGGCGATCGCCAGTTCGGTGGTACCGGGCATCCAGTGGTCGATGCGATCGAAATGGGGAACGACCACCAGCCGCTGCACGTAGCCGAGCCCATCCACAGGGGTCCCCGACGGATCCCGCACCCGTGGTACGCGCTCCGCCAGGGCCATGGCGCCGGCCGAGCATCCCGCGAGCGCGGCACCCGCCTCCCATGCCGACCGGATTGCGGTGGCCACGGCGGAACCGCGCAGGGTCGTGGCCAGGAAGGTCGGATCCCCTCCCGATAGGTAGACCAGGCCGGCCCCGGAGATGGCGGCGGCAAGGGCGGCGTTTTCGGCATCGGCCCGCTCGAGAACCATCAGGGGCACGGGCTCAACCCCCAGCCTGCGGTAATGCGCGGTTCCCAGGTCCACCCAGTACTGCACCCGAGTGTCCCCCTCGCGCGCGGCGGCCGTGGGGAGGAATACCGCGCGGGGGCTGCGTCCCTCCAGCAGCAGCCGGTCAACCTCCTCCATCGCGGGGGTGAACTCGCCGCTGCCGACGAGCGCGAGGGGACCGGGGTTCATCGGTCGCATTGTGCGGCATGCCGGCCGCGGTAGCGCGGCGATGATGGGTCAGCAGGACACCTACGCTGTAAGGCATGCAGCCCGCCACCCCACGCCTCCTCTGCATCATGGGATCTGGGGAGACCGCGCCCACGATGGTCTCGGTGCACCAGGACCTCATGACCCGCGTCGGATGCCCGCCCCAGCGAGCCCTGATGCTCGATACACCATACGGTTTCGAAGAAAATGCTCCCGGGATAACGTCAAAGACGCAGAACTACTTCTCGGTCAACGTCGGGCATCCGATTGACAACATTTCGGTGGCTGATTTCACATCGGCTGACCCGCTCGCGGTCGCCCGGCTCGGCAACGGGCTCCGTGATTCTCGGTACATCTTTGCGGGTCCCGGAAGCCCCTCATATGCGCTGCGCCAATGGCGGACTTCGGTCGTTCCGGCTCTCCTCTCAGCGCGGCTTCGCGAGGGTGGCTGTGTAACCTTCGCGAGCGCCGCCGCCACCACCCTGGGGCGCCATGCGTTACCTGTCTACGAGATCTATAAGTCCGGCGAGCCCCCGCACTGGCTCGAGGGATTGTCGATCATGGACGACCTCGGGCTGGCAGTCGCCGTCATCCCCCACTACGACAATGCCCAGGGCGGGACCCATGACACGCGCTACTGCTTCATGGGTGAGAGGCGTCTGCTCGAGCTGGAGCGCCAACTGGAGCCGGGCGTCGCCGTACTCGGCGTGGCGGAACATACGGCGGCCATCCTCGACCGTGACGCCGACAGCATGACGGTGCGGGGCCGCGGGTTCGCGGCCATTCGCCGAGACGGAATCGAGACCATCTTCAAGGCGGGCGAAACGGTGCCCTTGGACGTCTTGCGGGGGCAGAAGAGCGGCCTGGTCCAGGTGGCGGCAGCCGTGGCTACCTCCGTCAAGACAGTCTCGGAAACGGACGCGACCGCAGCCCGCGACCAGTTCGAGGAAGCCCTTCAGCGCGACGACACGGCGCAGGCCCTGACCCTGCTGCTGGAGATGGAGGGTCGGATTGCAGAACAGCTCGCGGAGGCTGGCGCGGCTGATGGTCGCGACGAATTCCGGGGGATGCTGGTGCGCCTCGGGGAGGCGGTCGACCGAGGCCTGCGGGACCCGCGCGAATCCATCGGCCCCTTTGTTGACCTGGCGGTCAGCCTGCGCGATGCTGCCCGCCGCGAGAGGCGCTTCGCCGACGCCGACCTCGTCCGGGATCACCTGCTGTCACTTGGTATCGAGATCCAGGACACACCGGATGGGACGCAATGGACGATGTGATCGCCGTCGAGGCGGCCGGCCGCGAAGTCGCGATCAGCAGCCCGAACAAGGTGTTCTTCGCGGAGAACAGGAGAACCAAGCTGGACCTGGTCCATTACTACCGGGCCGTCGGGCAGCCTTTGCTCCGGGCCCTCGGCGGTCGGCCGGTGCTGCTGCAGCGGTTCCCCAATGGTGCCGGCGGCCCCTCGTTCTTCCAGAAGCGCGTCCCGGCAACGGCACCCGGCTGGCTCCAGACCAGCGTCGTCAGCACGCCCAACGGCACCACCTCGCGGGCGCTGGTCGTCGCCGACCTCGCGCACGTGCTCTGGGCGGTCAACATCGGCTGTCTCGGGTTCCACGTGTGGCCCTCGCGCGCTGCTGACCCTGACCACGCCGACGAGCTCCGCATCGACCTCGACCCGTCGCCGGGCGTCACCTTCCCGATGGTGCAGGAGGCCGCCCGGGAGGTGCGAACACTGCTTGAAGAGGTTGGCGTGACCGGGTTGCCGAAGACGACCGGTAACCGCGGGATCCACGTATACGTGCGCCTGCTGCCGCGGTGGACGTCGACCGAGGTCCGGTCCGCCGCGGTCGCCGTCGCCCGCGAGCTGGAGCGTCGACGGCCCAACCTGGTGACGGCGGCCTGGTGGAAGGAGGAGCGCGGCCGACGGGTGTTCATCGACTTCAATCAGAACGCCCCGCACAAGACGATCTTCGGAGCCTGGTGCGCCCGTGCCCGACCCGGCGCCCAGGTGTCCACGCCCTTCCGCTGGGAGGATCTCGATGGGATCGACCCGGACGGCCTGACGATCGCGACGGTGCCCCAGCTCGTCGCCGCGCAGGGCGATCCATGGGAGGTGATGGAGAAGGAACCCCAGTCGATTGAGCCGCTCCTCGAAATGCACAGGAGGGACGCCGATGCCGGGCTCCTGGACGCGCCCTGGCCCCCTGTCTACCCGAAGATGCCGGGTGAGCCGCCCCGGGTCGCGCCCAGCCGAGCCAGGAAGATCTAAGGCCCTAACGTACGGCCTCCGCTAGTGTCCTGAGTCACTGAAATCTTTCCGTTTGGCCTTGGCCATGATGTCGTC
>DAINSI010000017.1:11083-37389 GCA_036741395.1 Candidatus Dormiibacterota bacterium | reverse complement strand
TCGACGAGGGCCACGCGGACGCCGCCCTGGCCGCCTCGATCTTTCATTTCGGGGAGTACTCGATCGCCGCCACCAAGCGCTACCTCGCCGACCACCGCCTCCCGGTACGGCTGGAGACCGCCGGACAGTGAACCGGCCCGCTGATCAGCCCGCGATCACGGCGCCCGACTTCTCGCATGGCCTGGTCACCGCGGTGGTCCAGGACGACGCCGACGGTGCCGTCCTGATGGTGGCGCACATGAACCAGGAGGCCTACGACCTGACCCGCAGTACCGGCCACGCCTGGTTCTGGAGCCGGTCACGGGAGCGGCTCTGGGAGAAGGGCGAGACCTCCGGCAACCACCTCGTGGTGCGCTCGATCACCATCGACTGTGACGGCGACGCCCTGTTGTTGCGGGTCGCGCCCGCCGGCCCCGCCTGCCACACCGGCGCTCGGAGTTGCTTCCACAACCCGGTCGACTGACTCCTCTCGGGGCACTGCAACTTTATACATAGTTTCCGTATACTGATGCAATGACCTCGCCGACCTCTGTCGCTGTCATCGGCGCCACCGGCTATGCCGGTGCGACCGCCGTCAGCCTGCTCAGCCGCCACCCCCACGCGCGGGTGGTGCGCGCCACCTCGCGCTCGTACGCCGGGAAGAAGCTGGCCGAGGTCTACCCCGGCGTCGAGCTCGACGTCGAGCTCTCGGCTGAGATGGACCCGGGCGACGCGGAGGTTGTCTTTGCGGCGCTGCCGCACGGGATGACCGGGGCCCTGGCGGGGAAATGGCTGAAGGAAGGGCGCACCGTGGTCGACCTTGGCGCCGACTTCCGGCTCAAGAACGACGCTGACTACGGGCACTGGTACGGGGGCGACCACCCTGCCCCGGAGCTCCTGGACGCCGCGGTCTTCGCGCTCCCCGAGGTGGCGGGTGCGCAGCTGCGGGGGGCCAGGTTGCTGGCCTGTCCGGGCTGCTACTCGACGGCTGCGATCCTTGCCCTGCACCCGGCAGCGCAGTCTGGCCTGGTGAAGCCCGACTTCATCGTCGATGCTGCCAGCGGCATCAGCGGGGCCGGGCGTTCGCTCTCGCTGCCCAACCACTTCGCCGAGGCGGCCGAGGACTTCCGGGCCTACGCGACCGGCGGCCATCGCCACGCCGCGGAGATGCTGCAGGTGCTGTCGGCGGGCGGGGAGCCGCCGCGGCTCACCTTCATTCCTCACCTCGTTCCGATGGTCCGCGGGATCCTCGCCACCTGCTACCTCGACCTGGCCACCGACGCGGCGTTCGACGACCTCTTGCGCGCGTACGCGGCCGCCTACGCAGACTGCCCTTTCGTCCGCGTCGTCGACTCACCGCCGCGCACCAAGGAGGTCGCCGGGACCAACACGTGCCTCATCCACGTCACCCGCCAGGGCGACCGGGTGATCGTCCTGGCGGCCATCGACAACCTCGTCAAGGGCGCCGCGGGCCAGGGGGTACAGGCGCTCAACCTGGCCATGGGCTGGCCTGAGACCGCCGGCCTGGAGCAGGCGCCGCGGTGGCCGTGAGCGAGGCCATGCCCGAGGCCATGCAGCGGCCGGCGACCGGCGTCACCGCGCCGCTGGGTTTTGCCGCCGGCGCCGCCGCCGCGGGCATCAAGCACGGCATGCCCACCGAGGCCGGGAGCCGGCTGGACGTGGCGGTCCTCTACTCGGAGCACCCGGCAACGGCGGCGGCCGTCTTCACCACCAACAAGGTGAAGGCCGCGCCGGTGGTGATCAGCCAGCTCAACCTCAGCGGCGGGACCGCGCGCGCCGTGGTGGTCAACTCCGGCAATGCCAATGCCTGCACCGGCAGCCAGGGATTCAAGGACGCCCTGCTGATGGGCAAGCTGGCGGCCGACGAACTGGACCTCGACCCCTCCCAGGTGCTGGTGGCCTCAACCGGGGTGATCGGCCGCTACCTGCCGATGGACCGCATCCGCGAAGGCGTGCTGTCGGCGGCCCATACCCGCTCGACGCTGGGTGGTGACGTTGCGGCCCAGGCCATCATGACCACCGACACTCGGTCCAAGCAGTCGTCGGCGACCTTCACCCACGTGGGCCGGCACTACACCGTGGGTGGAATGGCCAAGGGCTCGGGGATGATCCACGTCAACATGGCCACCATGCTGGGATTCCTGACCACCGACGCCGCGGTCGCCGCGCCCGACCTCGCCGCCGTCCTGCGCCGCTGCGCCGACCGCACCTTCAACATGGTGAGCGTCGACGGCGACATGTCGACCAACGACATGCTCACGCTGCTGGCCAACGGCGCGGCGGGGGGCCCTGGCCTGGTCGAGGGCGACGGCCTCGAGGAGTTCGAGGCGGCGCTGCTGGCGGTCTGCGTCGACCTCTCGCGGCAACTGGTCAGGGACGCCGAGGGGGCGACGCGGATGTTCACCGTCGAGGTGGTGGGCGCGACCACTGAGCAGGAGGCCCGCACCCTGGCACGCACGGTGGTGTCGTCGAGCCTGGTCAAGGCGGCGATCCACGGGGCCGACCCCAACTGGGGCCGCATCGTCGCCGCCCTCGGTCGAGCCGGTTGTGAGATTGTCCTCGACCGCCTCCGGGTGGACATCGGCGGCATCACTGTTTTCCGCAACGGGGGCGGCCTCGCCGAGGCCGACCTCTCCCATGTGGCCCGGGCATTTGGCGCCGACGAGGTTGGAATCGTCTGCGACATGGGCCTGGGCGACGGCGTCGCCACCGCCTACGGCTGCGACCTGACCCCCGAGTACGTCCACATCAACGCCGACTACACGACCTGAAACCGGAGGAGAGAGAGATGACCGTAGAGCGCGACGCCGCCATCGAGAAGGCCAACATCCTGGTCGAGGCCCTGCCCTTCATCCGCCATTTCCACGGCAGCACCATCGTGGTCAAGCTCGGCGGATCCTCGCTCGAGGAGAGCAAGCACAACGTGCTCGAGGACCTCGTCCTGCTGCGCTACGTCGGCATGAACCCGGTGGTGGTGCACGGGGGGGGGAAGGAGATCACCGAGTGGCAGGAGAAGATGGGCGTAAAGAGCAGGTTCGTCGACGGCCTGCGGGTGACCGATGAGAAGTCGATGGAAGTGGTCAAGATGGTCCTCACCGGCAAGGTCAACCCGGAGCTGGTGGCGATGATCAACTCCATGGGCGGGCAGGCCGTGGGGATGTCCGGGGAGGATGGCCCCAGCATCCTGGTGCGGCCGATGGCGGCGGTCAACGGCCAGGACCTGGGCATGGTCGGGGAGGTCGCGCAGGTCAACCCCGAGCCCATCACCGCGCTCCTGGAGCGCAGCTACATCCCGGTGGTGGCGTCGATCGGGCTGGGCTACGACGGGCAGTCCTACAACGTCAACGCCGACACCGTCGCCGCCGAGCTGGCGGTGGCGCTCAAGGCCCGTAAGCTGATCCTCCTCACCGATGTCGAGGGGGTGCGCGACGGGACCGGCGCGCTGATCAGCGAGATCGTCTCGCATGACGTCGCCGACCGCATCGTCGACGGCACCATCAGTGGCGGCATGATCCCCAAGGCCAAGGCCTGCGTGCGCGCCCTGGCGGAGGTCGAGAAGGCGCACATCATCGACGGCCGCGTGGCCCACGCCCTGCTCCTGGAGCTGCTCACCAACCAGGGTATCGGCACCATGATCCTGCCGGGATGAGCGACCAGGGGGAGCTCAACCCGCTGCTCTTCGAGGGCGACACCCAGGTCGCGACGCTGGCCCAGGACGAAAGCCGCTACCTGATGCACACCTTCAAGCGCCAACCGGTCGAGCTGGTACGGGGAGAGGGTGCCCTGGTCTGGGACGCCGACGGCCGCGAGCTCCTCGACTTCGTCGGGGGCATCGCGGTCAACGTCCTCGGCCATGCCCACCCCGCGGTGGTGGAGGCCATCTCGCGCCAGGCGGCGACATTGATCCACACCAGCAACCTCTACTACACGCGCCCGCAGGTCGAGCTCGCCGAGCGCCTCAACACCCTGGGCTTCGAGGGCCGGTGCTTCTTCGCCAACAGCGGCGCCGAGGCCAACGAGGCCGCGATCAAGCTGGCCCGCAAGTTTGGCAAACAGAAGCTTGGCGGGGCCTACGAGGTGATCACCGCGCTCGGCTCCTTCCATGGCCGCACGCTGGCGATGGTCGCCGCGACCGGGCAGCCCAAGTACCAGGAGCCCTACCTGCCGCTGCCTGATGGTTTCCGCACGGCCCCCTTCGACGACATCCAGGCGCTGGCGTCGGTGGTGACCAAAAAGACCGCCGCCATCATGCTGGAGCCGATCCTTGGAGAGAGCGGCGTGATCCCCCCTGGCGCCGGCTACCTCCAGGCGGTGCGCGACCTCTGCGACCGCGCGGACCTGCTGCTGATATTCGACGAGATCCAGACCGGCATGGGCCGCACCGGGACGTTCTATGCCTTCCAGGAGTACGGCGTGGTCCCGGACGTCGTGACCCTGGCCAAGGGCCTTGGCGGTGGCGTCCCCATCGGCGTCTGCATCGCCGGCCCGCGTGCCGACGTTTTCGAGGTCGGCGACCACGGCTCGACCTTCGGGGGAAACCCGCTGGCCTGTGCCGCCGCCCTCGCCACGCTCGAGGTCATCGAGCGCGAGGGGCTGGTCGAGAACGCCCGCGTCATCGGCGATTACCTGCGCGAACAGCTGGTGCGCCGGCTGGCGGCGTTCGGAGAGCCGCGCGGACTGGGGCTGATGCAGGCCCTCGTCCTGCACCAGGATGTCGCGGCCGAGGTCCAGGCCGCGGCCCTGGAGCATGGCCTGATCGTCAACGCCATCGGCGCCAACGTGCTCCGGATGGTGCCACCTCTGACCATCGGCAGGGCTGAGGTCGACCGCGCGCTGGCGATCCTCGAGGTCTGTCTCGACAGCGTGGTGACCCACGTCCAACCCTTGGGTCCACGGCCGTGATCGGGGAGAAGGCCCACCGCCAGCGCGCCATCCTCGACCTGGTGCGGAGCCGGCCAATCCACACCCAGGAGGAATTGGTCCGGGAGCTGCGCCAACAGAACCACGCGGTCACCCAGGCCACGGTAAGCCGCGACATCCGCGAGCTCGGCCTGCACCGCGAGCCGGGCCCGGCGGGAAGCCGCTATGCGGTCGGGCCGGCGCTGGGTATCCGCGGCACCCAGGTCCTCCGCGACTTCATCACTGGCACCACGGGCATCCAGTTCATGGCCGTGATACACACGCCACCGGGCACTGCCAACCTGGTGGCGGTCGCGCTGGACGAGGCGGCCTGGCCCGAGGTGGTGGGCACCGTGGCCGGCGACGACACGGTGATGGTGGTCTGCGCCGACGCCCGCGCCCGCCAGCGCCTGGAACTGCGCTTGCGCGCGGGCGCGGAGGTGATGTCATGAGCGGGAAGCTGGTGCTGGCCTATTCCGGCGGTCTCGATACCTCCGTGGCCATTCACTGGCTGGCCGAGCGGGACTGGGAGGTGATCGCGCTCACCGCCGACCTCGGCGGCACCGAGGACCCGCGCATCGCCCGGGCCGGCGCCGCGGCCGGCGGTCCCAGCCGCCTCGACGCCATCCAGCGGCGGGCGCTCAAGCATGGTGCGGCCAAGGCCTACGTCGTCGACGCCCGCGACCTCTTCCTGCGGCATTTCGTGTGGCCCACCCTGCAGGCCGGCGCGCTCTACGAGGGCCAGTACCCCCTGGCCACCGCCCTGGGCCGCCCCCTGATCGCCAAGCTGATGGTCGACCTGGCCCTCGAGGAGGGCGCCGTCGCCGTGGCTCATGGCTGTACCGGCAAGGGCAACGACCAGGTCCGCTTCGACGTGGCGACGGGGGCGCTGGCGCCCCACCTCGAGGTCGTCGCGCCGGTGCGGGAGTGGCGGATGTCGCGCGACGAGGAGATCGAGTACGCCCGCGCCCATGGCGTCGAGGTTCCCGCGTCGATCGAGTCGCCGTACTCCACCGATGTCAACATCTGGGGCCGATCGATCGAGGCGGGCGCCCTCGAGGATCCCTGGGTCGAGCCGCCGGCCGAGGTCTTCGAATGGACCGCCGACCCGGCCGCCGCGCCCGCCCGCCCCGTCTATGTCGAGATCTCCTTCAAAGAGGGCGTACCGGTGGCCGTGGACGGTGAGGACCTGGAACCGGTGGCCCTGGTGGAGCGCCTCAACGCGCTTGGCGGGGAGCACGGTGTGGGCCGCATCGACATGGTGGAGAACCGCCTCGTGGGCATCAAATCGCGGGAGATCTACGAAGCGCCCGCAGCGGTGATCCTGACCACCGCGCACGCTGCGCTGGAGACGGTAACGATGAGCAAGGACGTCAGTCGCTTCAAGAGCCGGGTCGCCGCCGAGTGGGCGGATCTCACCTACAACGGCCTCTGGTTCTCGGCGCTGCGACAGGACCTCGGGGCCTTTGTCGCCAGCACCCAGCGCCACGTCACCGGCGAGGTCCGTCTCAAGCTGCACCGCGGCCTGCACCAGGTCGTGGGCCGCAAGGCGCCCGAGTCCCTTTACCAGCTCGACCTCGCCACCTACGGCGCCGGAGACGCCTTCGACCAGGGGGCGGCCGCGGGCTTCATTCAGCTCTGGGGGCTGCCCCTGCGGACCCAGGCCCGGACCCAGGGGCTGCTGGGAGGCGGGGCCGAGAAGAGCCTACTGCCGCCGGGCACCAGGGGGCTGACCGCGGGGGAGGCCGAAGATGCCTGAGTCCGCCAGCCGAGCGCGCAAGGCGCCCGTCGGTCGCCTCTGGGGCGGTCGTTTCAGTGCCGGGCCGGCGCCGCAGGTGGTCGAATTCACCGACTCGCTGGCGGTTGATCGGCGCCTCTACCGCGAGGACGTCGCGGGTAGCGTCGCCCACGCCCAAATGCTCGCCACCGCGGG
This sequence comes from Candidatus Dormiibacterota bacterium, assembly GCA_036741395.1. Lineage (GTDB taxonomy): Bacteria > Chloroflexota > Dormibacteria > DASZGP01 > DASZGP01 > JAXDLW01. Next base: position 30,557 of record DAINSI010000017.1, on the reverse strand, counting down.
CATCATCTCCGCGGCCGAGGGCCGGGCCCTGGTGCGAGGGCTGGGAGCGGTGCGCCGAGAGCTGGAGGCGGGGAAGTTCGAGTTCCAGGCCGGCGACGAGGACATCCACACGGCCGTCGAGCGCCGCCTCAGTGAGCTGGAAGGGCCGCAGGTGGGCGGGAAGCTGCACACCGGGCGCAGTCGCAACGACCAGGTGGCCCTCGACCTGCGGCTCTTCAGCCGGGCGCGGATCGTCGAGCTGGTGACCGCCATCGGCGAACTCCAGGCCGCCCTGCTGGCGCAGGCGCGGGCGCACGCGGATGACATCATCCCCGCCTACACCCATCTCCAGCGCGCCCAGCCGAACACCATTGGGCACCACCTGCTGGCCTACTTCGAAATGCTCCAGCGCGACGCCGACCGCCTCCGGGATGCCTACGTCCGCGTCGACGTGATGCCCCTGGGCTCGGGGGCCGCCACCGGGAGCAGCCTGCCGCTGCGGCGCGAGCAGGTGGCCCGCGCGCTGGGCTTCTCGGCGGTCTCCCACAACAGCCTCGACGCCGTGGGCGACCGCGACTTCATCGTCGAGATCGAGGCCTGCTGCGCGCTGCTGATGGTGCACCTCAGCCGGCTGGGCGAAGAGTGGGTCCTGTGGTCGACCCAGGAGTTCGGCTTCGTCGACCTGCCCGACGACTACGCCACCGGCTCCAGCCTGATGCCGCAGAAGAAGAACCCGGACGTGGCCGAGTTGATCCGCGGCCGGGCCGGCCGGGTTATCGGCGACCTGGTCGCGATGCTGGTCACGCTCAAGGGATTGCCGCTGGCCTACAACCGCGACCTGCAGGAGGACAAGCAGGGTTTCTTCGAGGCCACCGACACCGCGCTGGCCGCCCTGCGGATCGCGGCCGTGCTGGTGGCGAAGTCGGCTTTCCGCCGGGACCGCGCCGCCGCCGCGGGCTCCGACCCCGCGATGCTGGCGACCGAGGTCGCCGACCAACTGGTGCGCCAGGGCGTGCCCTTCCGTCGCGCCCACGAGGCCGTCGGTCGCGCCGTTGCGCTGGCAACCAAGACCGGGACGGCCCTCGACCAGCTGACCCTGGGGCAGTGGCAGCAGATCGAACCTGCGTTCAATGCGGAGGGGATCGCGGTCGTGGATGTCCGGCGGGCACTGGCGTCGCGCCGGCTCACCGGCAGCCCCGGCCCGCGCCCCGTGCGCCGGGAACTGACGCGCGCCGCTGCCTCCCTGAAACGCGCCGCCACCTGGACCAGCGCGAGGCAACCCAACTACTAGCGACTGAGCGCCCCAGAGCCTAATACTGAGGGCGTGCAGATCGACGAGGAACAGCCAGGCGGCGAGACCAGCCAGTGGACCCAGCCGCTGCAGGCCGCGGTGGCAGCTTTTTTTGTGGTCAGCGCCCTGGTCAACGTACTCATCGTCTTCGGCTTCGGCGACTTCTATCGCAGCTACTATGCCCAGCTATACCAGCGCTCGCAGCAGGTGACGGTCGACCAGATCGGCACCAGGGCTGACGCCACGGTCCTGGTGGTCACGGTCATCACGGTGGCCGTCGCGCTGGTCTTCCTGGTATTGGCGGCGCTGTCTTACTTCCGGCGCGTCGGGTGGGTGTTCATCGTCGACATGGTGGTCCTCTTTTTGGCCGGCGCCCCGGCCCTGGTCGGCGCGGCGATCAACCTCGTCAGCCCCCCGCCGTCCAGCCTGCCCCAGGTGTTCGGGCTGACCCAGTTGCTCCTCGCCCTGGTGGCGCTGTCCCTGTTCGTCCTGATGCTGGGGCTATCCCTGCGCTACCGCCCCTGGGCGCAGCAGCGGGCGGGCGCCTAGCGCCATGCTCCTGGCCATCGACACCGGCAACACCAACACCGTCCTGGGGACCTTCGACGGTGAGACGCTGACCCATCACTGGCGCCTCGCCACCCGCATCGACTACACCTCCGACGAGCTCGGCGTGATCCTCACGGGGCTTTTCGCCGGGGCGCACGTGCGCCTCGACCAGCTCGACAGTGTGGTTATTTCCAGCGTCGTCCCCGGTCTCAACCAGGCCCTCGCCGACATGTCCAGTCGGTATCTCGGGTTGGAGCCGCTGATGATCGGCCCGGGAGTCCGGACGGGGATGCAGATCCGTTACGACAACCCCCGCGAGGTCGGCGCCGACCGCATCGCCAACAGCGTTGCCGCCTTTTCCAAGTACGGAGGCCCGGCGGTGGTCATCGACTTCGGCACCGCCACCACCTTCGACGCCATCGGCGTCAATGGCGACTACCTCGGTGGGGCGATCGCCCCGGGGATCCGCATCTCCATGGACGCCCTGTTCAACCGCGCCGCCAAACTCCCACGCTTCGAACTGGCGGTCCCCCCGGGGCTCGAGGGGGTCATTGGCAAGAACACCGTGGAGTCGATGCAATCGGGCTTCATATTCGGCTTCGCCGGGCAGATCGACGGGATCGTGGGCCGGATGCGCGATGAGCTGGGAGGGACATGCCGGGTGATCGCCACCGGCGGCCTGGCGGCGCTGATCGCCACCCACGCCGCGGTCATCGAGGTCGTCGACGACAACCTGACGCTTGACGGCCTGCGCCTGCTGCACGAGCTGAACATCCCCAGCTGATGCCCTGCCCGGAGGGGCGGTGGTCACAGCATTGTCACATCGCTGGGACCGCGAGGAGCCTTCCAGGACGCAAGTCTATGCAGATCCGATGAGCACAATCGTTCTTGCCCTCCAATATGCCGTTGCGGGTGGATTCCTGCTGGTGACCGTCGTCGCCTACCGCGAGTGGCTGGTCTGGCATGGCAGAAGCAGGGCCTACCTGGTCCTGGCCACCGGCCTCCTGGCGGCCGTGTCATGCCTCAGCGTGGGTGCCGCCACGACCCGTGGCCTGGCCATGGCCCTGATCAACGACCTCACCGTGGCCTGCTTCCTGGGCGCGGGATTCGCCCTCTTCCTCTTCCGACACTCGCTGTTGTCGGTCGGCTCCCGGGTGCTGGCGGGGTTGCTGATGCTGTGCGTGCTGGCGCTGGCCTTCACCGTCGCGGTCGTCACCCTCCCGCTGGCCGGCGTGGGGCTGCAGACGCTGGACGGCGCCGTGGTCCTGGTGGCGTGGCTGGCATGTGTGGGGGAGCCGGTGGTGCGTCTCTGGAGGTACTCATTGGGGCGGCCGGCGGTGCAGCAGGCGCGGTTGCGCGCGCTGGCGACGGCCTATGCCGGGATCATCGTCCTGACGGCCATCGAGACCCTGGGCTACTCCATCAGCGCCGTGCCGGCGGTGCGTGTCGCCCTCGAGTTGCTTTCGCTGGCCATCATTCCCATCCTCTACGTCAGCTTCTCTCCGCCGCGCTGGCTGCGCCGGCTCTGGCGCCAGCCCGAGGAGGAGGCCTACAGCGCGGCGATGCGCGACCTCCTGCTCTTCTGGCCCGACCGCGAGACGCTGGCGGCCAAGGCCATCGACTGGGCGGTGCGCCTGGTCGGCGGCAATGGCGGCACGCTGGTCGGCACCGACGGCGAGGTCCTGGCGACCGCGGGAATCAGCGACGAGGAGGCCGAACTCCTCAGGCGCGCCCTGGTCTTGGCCCAACACGAGGTCGGGCGCAGCCCCCTCGATCCCAGCCGCAGCGCGATCCTGCTGCCGAGCACGACCGACCACGGGACCGGCGGCCTGGCGGTGGTCGCCGGGGCCTTCACCCTGGTCTTCGCTGGGGATGAGATCTCCCGCCTGGAGCAGTACGTGGCGGCGACGACCGTAGCGCTCGAGCGTGTCACGCTGGTGGAGCACCTCCGCAAGAGCGAGGCGGAGGTGCGCGACCTCAACCGCGACCTCGAGCGCCGCGTTGCCCAGCGCACCGCCCAGCTCGAGGACACCAACAAGGAGCTGGAGGCCTTCTCATACACGGTCTCGCATGACCTCCGGGCGCCGCTACGGGCGGTTGACGGGTTTGCTCGCATCCTCCTCGATGAATACGAGAAGTACCTGCCCGACGACGGCCAGCGCTACCTGCGACTGATCGGTTCCGGCGCCGAGGACATGGGGCAGCTGATCGAGGGCCTGCTGACCTTCTCGCGGTTGAGCCGGGCGCCGCTGCGCCGCCAGCTGATCGACCCGGCGGAGGTCGCACAGCACGCCGTTACCGTGCTCTCCGCTGCCCTCGGCGATCGGAAGGTGGACTTCAAGGTCTGCGAGATGCCCAGGGTCCGCTCCGACCCGGTCCTTCTCCAGGAGGTCTACATCAACCTCGTCGGCAACGCCGTCAAGTTCACCCGCGACCGCGCCGCGGCGGTCATCGAGATGGGTGTCGAATACCCGCAGGGCGCCGACAAGCCTGTTTTCTTGGTGCGTGATAACGGGATCGGGTTCGACGCGAGGTACAAGGAAAAGATCTTCGGGGTGTTCCAGCGCCTCCATCATGGCCACGAGTACGAGGGGACCGGCGCGGGTTTGGCGATTGTGCAGCGGATAATCAATCGTCACGATGGTCGAGTGTGGGCCGACGCGGTCCAGGGCCAGGGGGCTACCTTTTACTTCACCTTGGGAGGATCGGCCGATGATGAGTGAGGACGTCGTTGAGATTCTGTTGGTGGAGGACAACCCCAACGACGAGGAGCTCACCCTCCACGCCTTCAGGAAGTACCACCTGACCAACCGGCTGCAGGTGGTCCGCGATGGCGAGGAGGCGCTGGACTTCATCTTCTGCCGCGCCCAGTACGCGTCGCGCAACATCCAGAACGGTCCCAAGGTCATCCTCCTGGACATCAAGCTGCCCAAGGTCGACGGCCTCGAGGTGCTCCGCCAGATCAAGGCGGACGAGCAAACCCGCACGATCCCCGTGGTGCTGCTGACGTCTTCCCGGGAGGAGCGGGACATCCTCGCCGGGTACGCCCATGGCGCCAACAGCTACATCGTCAAGCCCGTCGATTTCGAACAGTTCACCGAGTCCGTCCGCACCCTGGGCATGTACTGGCTCCTGCTCAACAAACCGCCGGTCATCGCCTGAGTCGACGCCGGTACACCCCTGACTCCATTGAAACGTCTCAAGCTTCTCATGCTGGAGGATCGACCGGCCGACGCCGAGCTCGTCGTCCACGAGCTCAAGCGCGGCGGGTATGAGTCAGACGTCACCCGGGTGGACGATGAGGCGTCCTACCAGGCCGCTCTCAGCGAGGATTGGGACCTCATCCTCGCCGACTTCAACCTCCCGGCATACGATGCGGTGAGCGCCCTCCGGGAGATGATCAGGCGGGAGATCGACGTCCCCTTCATCATCGTGTCGGGGAGCATCGGCGAGGATGTCGCCGTCGCCGCGGTGCGCGAGGGTGCGGCGGACTACCTGCTTAAGGACCGGCTCGGTCGCCTGGGCTCCGCGGTCGAGCAGGCGCTGGCGCAACGAGCCGCACGGGTGGAGAGAGACAAGGTCGCTCGTGAGCTGCACGAGAGCCAGGAGCGCTTCCGGCGGGTCTTCGAGGAGGGCGCGGTGGGCATGGCGACCGCCGGCCCGGATGACCGCTACATCGATGTGAATGACGCTTTCTGCCAGATGCTGGGATACAGCAAGGGAGAGGTGATCCGGCTGGGGATCCGGGACGTCACCCACCCCGAGGACTTCGAGGCCACCGCCGAGATGTCGCGGCGGATGTTCGCGGGGGAGCTGGCCACGTTCCGCGCTGAGAAGCGCTACCTCAAGAAGACCGGGGAGGTCGTCTGGGTCCAGCTCAGCATGTCGCTGGTCCATGGCGATGGCGGTGAGCCGCTCTACTCCATCGGCGTCATGCAGGACGTCACCGAGCGCAAGCGGGCGGAGCAGGAGATGCAGTTTCTGGCTCTCCACGACACCCTCACCGGCCTGCCCAACCGCACCCTGTTCACCGACCGCCTGCAGCAGGCCATCCTCACCGCCAGCCGCGACAGCAGTTCGTTCGGTCTCCTGGTGATGGACATGGACCGCTTCAAGGAGGTCAACGATTCCCTCGGCCACCAGAGCGGCGACCTGCTCCTGCAGCAGATGGCGGCCCGCGTGCGAAGCGCCCTGCGGCAGTCGGACACCGTCGCCCGACTGGGCGGCGACGAGTTCGGTGTGCTGCCCTTCGGGGTCCCGGACGTGCAGGGCAGCGTGCTGGCGGCGCAGAAGATCCTGGGCACCAAGGACCTCCCCTTCACCCTCGGCGAGGCGACCGTCGAGGTGGGAATGTCGATCGGGGTTGCGCAATACCCCGAGCACGGCCGCGACGCCGAGACCCTGATGCGACGCGCTGACGTCGCCATGTATGTCGCCAAGCGCACCAAGAGCGGTCACGCGGTCTACTCCCCGGAACAGGACGAGCACAGTGCCGGGAGACTGGCGCTCATGGGCGAACTGCGGCAGGCGATTCGATCCCATCAGCTGCTCCTCCATTACCAGCCCAAGGTCGACTTCCGCACCGGCCACACCGACGGCGTCGAAGCCCTGGTCCGCTGGCAACATCCCACCAATGGCCTGCTCGGACCCGACCAGTTCATCCCTCTTGCCGAGCAGACCGACCTCATGACGATGCTCGCGCGGTACGTGATGTCCGAGGCCCTCCAGCAGCTCGAAGCCTGGCACCGTGTGGGCATCGATCTCAACATCGCCGTCAACCTCTCGGCGGCCAACCTCCTCGAGGCGACCCTTCCCGAAATGGCCCAGGAGTTGCTCCAGAACTACGGCCTGCCCCCCTCGGTGTTGACCGTCGAGATCACGGAGAGCGCCATCATGGTGGCGCAGGCCGACCGCACCGTCCGCAGGCTGCGTGACATGGGGATCGGAATCTCCATCGACGACTTCGGGACCGGCTACTCGTCCCTCAGCTACCTCAAGACCCTGCCCGTGAGCGAGATCAAGATCGACCGCTCCTTCGTCAAGGACATGGCCGTGGACACCGACGACGCGGCCATCGTCCAGCCGACCATCGACCTCGGGCACAACCTGCGCATCAAGGTGGTCGCCGAAGGCGTCGAGGATGAGACCACCTGGAGGATGCTCTCGCTCCTGGGCTGCGACTATGCGCAGGGCTGGTTCATCAGCAAGGCACTGCCCGCCGTTGAGTTGGAGGAATGGCTGCGGACGTCCAAGTGGGGAATCGCGGAGACTATCCCGGCATGACCGAGAACCGTGGCACCGTCCTGGTGGTCGACGACGAGCTGGCGCTGGTGCGCGTCCTGGCGCTGCACCTGGAGAGCGAGGGCTACAACGTGTTGACCGCGACCGGCGGGGCCGAGGCCCTGGCACACATCCGCCAACATCACCCGGACGTCGTCGTGCTCGACGCCATGATGCCGGGGATGAGCGGGCTCGAGGTGTGCCGCCGGGTCCGGAGCGACGCCCTGCTGAGGGAGTCGCACGTGATCATCCTGACCGCCAACCCCGGCTTCCGCGAGAGCTCCCAGGAGGCGGGCGCGGACGCCTTCATGACCAAGCCGTTCAGCCTCGCCGACCTCAGCGCCGAGGTCGCGCGCCAGCACCGCCACAACGCGTCCGACGAGGCCCGGCCCCGGGGTTAGGTCGGAGGATCCCGGCTGGAGTCAGCCGGCAATCCCGTGCTGGCGCAGGTGCTCGCGGAAGCCACGCGGGGTGAACCCGAAGTTCTTCTGCACCGCGTCGAGGTCGGTGGCGTTCTCGAAACTGAAGAGTTCCAGGGTGGCGCGGGTCAGCGGAGGCCTGGGCAGGAAGGCCATCATCGAGGCCTGGACCCGGGCGATCCCGAGAGGCAGTGGCGCGACCAGGCGCTTCTTGCCCATCGCCTGCAAGATGGTCTTGAGGATCTCGCGGAAGGTCAGGTACTCGGGTCCGCCGATGGCAATCTCGCGGCCCAGCACGGAGTCCTCAGTGAGGGCACGTTCGATGATGGTGACCACGTCCTCGACCCAGATGGGCTGGAAGCGGTCATGCGAGCTGGTGATCGCGGGCACCACCGGCGACGCCTTCGCCAGCCTCGCCAGCGCCGCGACGAACTCGGCGTCGTCACCGAACTGCACCGATGGCTGGACGATCACGTAGGGAATGCCGCTGGATCGAACGGCCTCCTCCATGCCCCAGCGCGGGGCCATGTAGGTGCCGTCTGGCGCGGGCTTGGTCCCCAGCCCCGACACCAGCACCACCCGCTGGACGCCGGCGCCCCTGGCGGCGGCCAGCAGGTTCTCGGTCCCGGTCTGGTTGATGTCGCGATAGGCGCCCCTGTAGGGCTCCTTGAGGTTGCCGGTGATGGCCGCCGCGTGGACCAGCTTCTCGACGCCGCTGACAGCGCTCGAGAGGGTCTCGGCGCGCGTCACGTCGCCGCTGACGACCTCGACCCCGGCGGGCGCCTGGTAGGAATCCGGGCGTCGGACCATTGCCCGTACCTGCTGGCCGTTCTCAGCCAGGCGACGCACGACATGGCGTCCGACAAAGCCGTTGGCGCCGGTGACAAGGATCATGTTGCTTTCCTCCGTGGTGATAGGCGCACCGCAGCCTGGTGCAGGTCCTCGAGCCGAAGTAGCGCGTTGACCGCGCGGTCGATGGTGCCGTGGAAGTCGCGCACCCCGTCGAGGCGATGCTTCAGGAAGCGGTAGTCGTCGGCCGGGATGTTGCCGCGCCGGGCCTCTAGGGCGGCCAGGGCCCGGGTCGTGCTGGCCAGCGCCTGGTCGAACTCCTGCTTCTGGCGCTCGCGCAGGACCGATCGCGCGAACGCCCAGAGGTCGGCCTGCGGTGAGTAGTAGTCCTTGCGGTCACCAGGGCGGAAGCTCTTGGTGACCAGCCCCAGCCGCAGCAGCGCGCGCAGGTTGGTGCTGGCGTGGCCCTTGGTGATGCCCACCGCCTGCACCAGCTGGTCCATGGTCATCGGCTCAGGGTTGAGGTAGAGGACGGCCCAGATCTGTCCCATGGCCCGGCCGATACCCCAGAAGTCGCCGATTCCGCCCATCCCGTCGATGAACGTGGCGCGGACCTCGTCCGTTTGTCTCATAGCGTACGTTTAGTATATTCTAAACACTAAGAACCTCGCAGGAACGCACTCACATGAGGGATTAGCATTTGGAGTAGCCTTGGCCGCTCGTCCGGTCGCTACTCTGTACTGATGATCCGCATCGGCCGCGTCGAGATCCCCAACCCCGTGGTGGTCGCGCCCATGTCGGGCATCACCGACCGCCCCTTCCGTCGCATTGCCGCGGAGATGGGCGCGGGGCTGCTGTGCACCGAGATGGCCAGCGCGGTGGCGCTGGTGCGCCAGGGACCCAGCACCTGTGATCTGACGCGGGTTTGGCCCGACGAGCACCCGATCAGTGTGCAGCTGATGGGTCGCGAGCCCGAGGACATGGCGCGCGCGGCGCAGATCGCGGTCCAGGAGGGCGCCGACATCGTCGACATCAACATGGGATGCCCGGTCGACAAGGTGGCCAAGAAGACCTGCGCCGGCGCGGGGCTGGCCCGCGACATTCCGCTGGCCGTGGAGTGCGCGCGCCGGATGATCGACGCCATCGGCCCGGTGCCCCTGACCGTCAAGATGCGACTGGGCTGGGACGACAGCACGCGCAACTGCGTCGACCTGGCGATGGCCCTGGAGCAGGTCGGCGTGGCGTCGGTATCGGTGCACGGGCGCACGCGGGTGCAGGGCTACACCGGGCAGGCCGACTGGGACCACATCGCCAGGGTCAAGGCCGCGCTGCGCATCCCGGTCTTCGGTAGCGGCGACATCAACTCCGCCGCCGACGCCCGCGAGCGCATGGACGTCACCGGCTGCGACGGTGTCCTGCTGGCGCGGGGCATGATGGGCAACCCCTGGCTGATCCGCCAGAGCGTCGACCTCCTGGCGCGCGGTGAGCACGTGCCCGACCTCGACTGGGCCGCCCACGTGGCCCTGGTGCGCCGACTGGCGGGGTACGTTGTCGACCACTACGGCGAGGGGAAAGGGGTAAAGCTGGCGCGCAAGTACGTCTCGTGGGCGGTGCGCGGGGTCCCCGGCGCCGCCCGGATGCGCGACGCGGTGCAGTTCCTCGACACCCGCGCCGACCTTGACGATTTCTGGGCCGAGATGGAGGCGCTGAAGACCGCGGATGATGCCTTTGAGCGGGCCCTGGGCGCGTCCTACCGGTCGGGTGTCGAGGCCCCCGCGATGGCCCTCGCGGGCTGAGACCGGCTGTCGTATAATCCGCTGCCTCCAGCGGGACTGCCCGCCGCCGCCAGGTGACCCTGGGCCCGGGATATCCGGCCCGGGGCGCTATTTTTTTCAGGTACGAAGATGCTCCAGGACAAGCCGGTTCCGATCACCAAAAAGGGCCTCGACAAGCTGCAGGCCGAGTTCGATGAGCTACTGCGGGTCAAGCGACCGGAGGTCGCGGAGCGCATCAAGAACGCCAAGGAATTCGGCGACATCTCGGAGAACGCGGAGTACGAGGATGCCAAGAACGACCAGGGCTGGGTCGAGGGCCGGATCCTGACGCTGGAGAAGATGATCCGCAACGCCGAGCTCATTCCCGCGTCGTCGCGCAAGGCCGCGGACGGCGTCCAGCTGGGCTCCAGGGTGAAGGTCAAGGATGAGTTTGGCGAGACCAGCTACACCATCGTGGGGCCGGTCGAGGCTGATCCGACCAAGGGCCTGATCTCATTGGAGAGCCCGGTGGGCAAGGCCCTCATGGGGCATGGCAAGGGGGACAAGGTCAAGGTGTTGACCCCCGGCGGCAACAGCAACGTCACCATCATCAGCGTTCGCTAGGGTCCCGCCCCCGGGGGCGCAACCCTAGGCACCAATAGACTTCTCCGCTGACATGGCGGACGAAGACGGCGACCAGTCGCAGCGACCGGAACGGGGCCTGGCGGAGTTGCGCCAGCAGCGCCTGGAGAACCTCCAGGCCCTGCGCGACTCCGGGGTCGAGCCCTTCGCACTGCGCTATGACCGCTCTCACACCGTGGCCTCCGCCCGCGAGGCGTTGACCAGCGGGGGGGATGGAGACGACGCGCGCGTGGGACCGGTGCGCCTGGCCGGCCGCATCACGCGGCACCGACCGCAGGGCAAGGTGGGGTTCGCCGACCTCGTCGACGCCTCCGGGCAGCTCCAGCTGATGGCCCGCGCCGACGGCCTCGGCGAGGACCAGATGAATCTCTTCAAAGCCCTGGATCTCGGCGACATCGTCGGCGTCGAGGGCAGCGTGATGCGAACCCGCAGCGGCGAGGTCACCCTGGAGCTGGGCGGGTTGCAGATGCTGACCAAGGCGCTGCGGCCGATGCCCGACAAGTGGCACGGCCTCAAGGACCCCGAGCTCCGCTTCCGGCAGCGCCACCTCGACCTGATCGCCAACCCGCAAGCCCGCGAAACCCTCAAGTTGCGGAGCAGGGTCATCTCGCATTTCCGCCGCTTCCTTGACGAACGCGGGTTCATGGAGATCGAGACTCCGGTACTGCACCGCGTTGCAGGCGGCGCCGCGGCCCGGCCGTTCATCACCCACCACAACACCCTCGACCAGGACATGTACCTGCGCATCGCCCTCGAGCTGCACCTCAAGCGGCTGCTCGTCGGCGGTTTTGAGAAGGTCTACGAGGTCGGCCGGGTCTTCCGCAACGAGGGCATCTCGGTCCGCCACAACCCGGAGTTCACGATTCTCGAGCTGTATCAGGCCTACACCGATTACGAGGGCATCATGGACCTCACGCGTGAGCTTCTCCAGGACACCGCGCGCACCGTGCTGGGAGTCGAGGTCATCCATCGCGATGACGGCGATGTCGACATCAGCGGTGAGTGGCCGCGGCGAACGATCGTGGAGATGACGGCGGAGAACAACCCCGGGCTGGACCTCGACGACGAGGCCGCCGTCCGCAGCCGGGCGGCCGAGCTGGGCGCCGCGAAACCGGACGCCCTCGACTGGGGCGCGGCGCTCTACGACGTCTTCGAGCGGACCGCCAAGAAGGAGATCCGCACCCCCGTCTTCGTCACCGGGCATCCGCGGTCGATCTCCCCGCTGGCACGCCCCCACCGCGACGATCCGCGATTCGTCGAACGCTTCGAGCTCTACATCGCGGGGGAGGAGATCGCCGACGCCTTCAGCGAGCTCACCGACCCGATTGACCAGCGGGCACGCTTCGAGCAGCAGGCGGCGGCGCGGGTGGCGGGGGTTGAGGAGACGCACCCCATGGACGAGGATTTCCTCTCGGCGCTGGAGCAGGGCATGCCCCCGGCGGGCGGCCTGGGCATCGGTATCGATCGCCTGGTGGCGATGTTCGCCGGTGTCGCCAACATCCGCGAGGTGATCGCCTTCCCCACCCTGCGTGACCGCCCTGGCGGCGGCGCCGACTGGCCCGAGGAGGCCTGATGCTGGCCCTCCAGTTCATCCGCGAGAACGCCGACCTGGTCAGGCAGGCCGCGCTCAACAAGGGCGTTAGCGATGCGCCCATCGACCGCATCCTGGAGCTCGACGCCGACCTCCGGCAGCTGATCCAGGAAACCGAGAAGCGGGCCGCCGAGCAGAACCGGCTGTCGAAGTCGGCCGGCCCGATCATCGGCCGGGCGAAGGCGGAGGGGCGCTCCACCGAGGAGATCCCCGAGCTCCGCCAGCTCGAGACCCTCAAGGCGGAGCTCCGGGGGTTCGACCAGCGGCGCGCCGAGGTCCAGCGCGAGCTGGACGGGCTGCTCCTCGTGGTGCCCAACATCCATGACCCCGAGGTGCCGGTGGCCCCCGACGAGTCGGGCAACCGGGAGCTCCGGACCTGGGGAGAGAAGCCCGAATTCGACTTCGCGCCGCTGCCACACTACGAGATCGGCGAGCGGCTCGGCATCATGGACTTCGAGCGCGGGGCCAAGGTCGCCGGTTCGCGCTTCGTCTTCCTCAAGGGCCAGGGAGCCCGGCTGGAGCGCGCGCTGGCGCAATTCATGCTCGACGTGCAGGCACGGCGCCACGGATACGTCGAGGTGCAGCCACCGTTCCTGGTCAACTCCGACGCCATGACCGGTACCGCCAACCTGCCCAGGTTCGCGGAGGACTCGTTTCGCATCCAGGATCGTGACCTCTGGCTGGTGCCGACCGCCGAGGTGCCGGTGACCAACATGTACCGCGACGAGATCCTCGAGGCGTCGCAGCTGCCCATCCGCCACGTGGCCTTTTCGCCGTGCTTCCGCTCCGAGGCGGGGGCGGCGGGCAAGGACACCCGCGGGTACGTCCGGCTACACCAGTTCAACAAGGTGGAGATGGTCAAGTTCACGACCCCGGAGACCTCCGCTGCGGAGCACGACGGGCTGACCCAGGACGCCGAGGTCGTGCTCCAGGAGCTGGGGCTTCCCTACCGGGTGCTGCTGATGTGCACCGGCGACATGGGCTTCGCGCAATACAAGAAGTACGACCTGGAGGCCTGGGCTCCCGGGCTGGGCCGCCACCTCGAGGTCAGCTCGTGCTCCAACTTCCGAGACTTTCAGTCTCGCCGGGCCAACATCCGTTTCCGACCCGAGGCCGGCGCCCGGCCCCAGTATGTCCACACCATCAATGGCTCGGGGCTGGCGCTGGTGCGCACGGTGTCGGCCCTGCTCGAGGTGCACCAGCAGGCGGACGGGACGGTGAGGATACCGGGGCCGCTGCAGCCGTTCATGGACGGCCAGCAGGTGATCGGCTAGACCCGACCCTCTGGGATAGGCTATGCGCCGATTGCCGCGCGGGCGACGGCCATCACGTCCGCAACGGTGCGATGCGAGAGGACCCGGGCGACCGGCTCATCCATCACGGAGTACTGGTTGAGGGCCCCGGCGACCGAGGCCGAGGTGGTAGCCGTGACGCCGACCGATTCGGGGTCCGCGCCCATATTCTGGAAATGACGCGCGTACGCCGGCATCTGCAGGTACATCGAGACCTCGCGCTGCAGGCGTTCGCCGGCGTCCGCGCCGAGGGCGGTGCGGACGTAGCCGAAGATGGTGACGTCATCGGGCTGTTTGCCGGCGCGTGCGCTCCCCGCCTCGACCTTTTGCCGGGCCCATACAGCGCGCTCGGGTGTCATCCAGTTAAGCAGGACCGCGTCCCCGACCTCGCCGCCGAGCTCGCACATCTTCGGCCCCATCGCCGCCACCGCCAGGCGGGCCTCCGGCAGGTGCCGGCGCAGCTCGGCCACGCCGGCGCGTACGACCTCGAGGGGGGTCCTGGTGAACCCGGCGCCGAGGCCGATGATCAGCCTCCCCAGCGGCAGCCCCAGCTCACGAACCCTGGCTGCGATGTCCTCGGGCCGGTGGCGGTCGAGGGCCAAGACCCCGACGCCCAGCTGGACGTGGGTCGAGACGTGCGCCCACGATGCCAGTTGAGCCAGCCCGTCGCCGGCCGGGCTGTCGTTGCTCCAGATCGAGTCGTAGCCCAGGCCCTCCGCCTCGGTGGCCAGGGGCGCCAGGGTTTCGGGGTCCGGGCCGGCGGCGATTCCCAGGCCCAGTCGCACGATCTAGCGGTGCTCCTCACCCATGTCCGGGCATCCTATCCTTGTTGCGCCCGGAGGGGTGTCCGAGTGGTTTAAGGTGACGGTCTTGAAAACCGTTGTGGGGCAACCCACCGCGAGTTCGAATCTCGCCCCCTCCGCCAGCACACCAAGCCACAAGATGGTGTGGTCCGCGTGGCCACCACTCTGCCCCTTATGGTGTATATTTTGTACACCGTGCGACGGACACAGATCTACTTGGATGAGCGCCAGCTGGTCCACCTCAGGAGCGCGGCCAGGGCTACCCGTCTCAGCGTGTCCGAGATCATCCGGGAAGCGATCGACGAAAAGCTTGCCCGCCCGAGCGGCCCTGATGAGTTTGAGCGCGCCCTGGCTGCAGCGGCCGGTTTATGGGCGAATCGGAGTGACCTCGGATCAACTGACCATTACGTCCGCCAGATCCGCCGTGATCGTCGGGGAGCCCCGATCCGGTGATCATCGACTCGGATGTGATCATCGAGATCCTCCGGGGAAACGAAAGGACCGTGGGCTGGCTTAAAGACCGGCGTACAGCGGGAGCGGTTCTCCGCTACTCACCAGTCAGTAGGGCCGAAGTTCGCGCGGGGGCTCGGCCAGCCGAGCAGGCGGCTATCTCGGCTCTCTTCGAGAGCCTTGTAGTTGTGCCTGTGGAGGCCTCGACTGGCGATCTCGCTGGCGACCAGATGGCACGGTTCGCCGCCTCACACGGTGTGCAGATGGGCGACGCCCTCATCGCTGCGGCTGCGATCGAGCACCGGGATGATCTGGCCACATTCAATTCCAGGCATTTCCCTGGGATCAAATCCATCGTCAGCCCAGACCGCTGACCGCGACCAAAGTTCGAAAAGTGTCCGCTACGCCCCGCCAGGCAACGCCTTGTCGGAGCTCGATGCGCTGCACCGCCTGGACTTATGAGGCTTGGCGGTGCGCCAGGTACCAGGCGATTGTCTCGGCGAGGCCGGTCCGGAAGTCCGTTGTTGACGCGAAGCCGAAGAGGTGCTCGGCGCGGCTCACGTCCAGTTTCCGTCGGGGCTGGCCGTTGGGCTTCGACGTGTCCCAGGCAATCGTTCCCTGATAGCCGACCTCGGCGGCGATCATTATGGCCAGGTCGCTGATCGAGACCTCAAAGCTGGAGCCCAAATTGACCGGCTCGGCGCCGGAGTAACGCTCCATGGCATCGACGATGGCGCGCGCGGCGTCGGCGACGTGGAGGAACTCCCGCGTCGGGGTGCCATCACCCCACATCTCGACCCGGTCGAGCCCGCTCTCCTGCGCCTCGACGAACTTCTTGATCATCGCCGGGATGACGTGCGAGGAGGCCGGGTCGAAGTTGTCCTCCGGGCCGTAGAGGTTGGTGGGAAGGAGGTAGACGGAGTTGAAATGGAACTGCTCGCGATACGCCTGGCCCTGCACCAAGAGCATCTTCTTGGCCAGCCCGTAGGGCGCGTTGGTCTCCTCCGGGTAGCCGCTCCAGAGGTCCTCCTCGCGGAAGGGCACCGGGGTGTTCTTGGGGTACGCGCAGACGGTGCCGATGGTGACGAATTTCTCGACGCCGATGAGGCGCGCCTGCTCCATCAGGGTGGTGCCCATCATCAGGTTCTTGTAGAAGAAATCACCCGGGCGCGCGGCGTTCGCCCCGATGCCCCCGACCAGCGCCGCCAGGTGAATGATGACCTCTGGTTTGAAGGCTTCCAGCGCCCCGTCGACCCCGATCGCGGTGGTGAGGTCGTGGTCCCTGCTGCGGACCACGGAGACCGCGGTGTAACCGCGCCGGCCCAGCTCCGCAACAACGTTCCTGCCCAGGAATCCGGCGCCCCCGGTGACCATGACGCGGGAGTCCAGTCCTGACCTCAGCGCCTCAGTCATCGAGACCGATCCACGTGGTCGGGAACATCAGGGTCGGGTCGACGCCCTGGGCCATGAGTTCGTCACCGAACCATGGCCGCGGGTAGATGGGGCGGCGGTTTCTGGACAGGAACGCGCCCCACCACGAGAACGATGAGTTGGCGATGACGTGGTGCTTGCACTGAGAGATCAGGAAGAGGTCCTCATGATCCGCGTTGCCATCGACGAACTGCACCGGGTTGGTCCAGGCCAGGTTCTCCCGGCACCACTCGATGTCGTCAGAGAAGATGACGATGTTGGTGCGCGGCAGCCGTTCGACCGCAGCGCGGTAGTACTGCTCGGTGGGCACGGGGTGATTGCCAGGGTGGCGCAGGTAGTCACCCCGCCGCACGTGCAGCGCGGTCTTGTTCGGCACCCGCAGCAGTTCGGCGAACTTCTCCTCCATGCGAGCCTGGGCCGCGGGGCTGGGGCTGAAGAACCGCCGTACCCGCTGGTCGATATGGCGCCACAGGCTGTAGTCCTGCAGGTAATGCGTGAAGTTCGGCTTCATGGAGCTGACGAAGCCTCGCGAGTCCTGCCAGAGCGGCGGCTGGTTGCCGAAGTAATGGTCGGGGACCGAGAACAGCTCGCGGTAGCTCCACTGCGGGAAGTCGACGTTGGCGCGCAGCGTCGCCGCGATCCCCAGCGTGCCGGCGATCTGCCAGAGCTGGTTGCCGAGCTGACCGAACTCACCGAGCACCGGATAGGCGATCACCCGCCGGGGCTGGTCGCCGGGGCTGAGGCGCTCCAGGACCCGGGACCGGATCGCCCGGGGCGCGGCCTGAAGGGTTTCGCGGAGGCGGGGCGGCATGTCCGTAGGAGTCTGCCCGACCAAGCCGAATGATGTCAGCTTGGCCGGGGTCACTATCATTCCGAGCCGTGGCTGAGGCCGACCGGTGCTGATCGCGTTCGCCGCCCTCGTGCGCCGGCACAGACTCGCGGTCGACCGGGTGATCCACGCCGGGGGCCACCTCGGGGAGGAGGCCCCTGCCTACCAGCAGGTGGGCGCCAGGGATGTGCTCTGGATCGAAGGCAATCCCGACATGATCCCCCGCCTGACCGCGAACGTGGCGCCCTACGACCACCGCGTGGTGCAGGCCATGCTGGGGTCGGAGCCGGGCAGGACGGTCAGCTTCCACGTGTCCAACAACGACTCGATGTCCTCGTCGCTGCTGGACCTCGGTACCCATTCCATCGCCGAGCCGGGGATCGTGTACGTCGGCGACCAGTCCCACCGGCTGCAGACCCTCGACGCCGTCGCCGACGCCAGCGGGTTCATCGGCGCGGACTTCCTCAACCTCGACCTGCAGGGCTATGAGCTGGAGTGCCTCAAGGGCGCGGAGCGGGTGCTCGAGCACGTCCGCACCGTCTACGTCGAGGTCAACGTCGATGAGCTCTACCGGGGCTGCGTGCTGCTGCCCGAGCTCGACGCCTGGCTCAACGCCCGCGGCTTCGAGGCCGCCGAGGTGCTGCTCTCAGGGTCCGCCCGCCGCGACGTTCCGAAGGGGTCCCCGCCATTCCTCGGGTGGGGGGACGCCTGCTACCTCCGGGTCGCCGAGCCCAGGCCCCTCGCGGAGATCCATCCCGAGGACGCCGCCGACTGGTTTTTTGGCTGACCTCGCCGCCCCGACCCATCGATCCGGTCAGTGACGGTAGATCGCGCCCTCCTCCGAGGTGTAGAGGGCCCCGTCGGGGCCCTGCTTGACATCCAACTCGCACCCGCCAACGCCGGTGTCACTCACGTTACCCTGCCCGAGGTATTCATACATATGGTGCGTCGAGTAGGCGCAGAAGAGGAAATGGTTCGCGTACGCCCCCGTGGACCAGGTCACGCCCGTCGGCGCCACGAAGAAGGCCGGGCTCCGCGCAAAGGGCCCGCCCTCGGTGCTGTACTGCGGGCCCGGCAGGCCGTGGCAGTCGCCGCTGCCATTGAAGGGGTGACTGTAGCCCCAGCAGTACGGCCACTGGTAATCCATCCCGGGGCTGGCGCCAACCAGGTAGAACTCGTCGCCACACCCCCCGCAGGGAGTCCCGGCGTCGGTTGAAGGGCCGTTGTTGGTCACCGCCAGGCTGCCGTCGGGGGCAAACGCGATGCCGAAGGGGTTGCGCAGCCCGCTGGTCCAGGTGGTGCGGTCGCCGCCGTCGAGGTTGAAGCGGGTGACCTTGCCGCGCGGGTCGCCCGCCGCCTGGGCCGCCGGGGCGTTCTGGTTGTCGCCGATCGTCATGAAGAGATGGGCGCCGTCAGGGCTTACGGCCAGGCGGCCACCCTTGTGGCAGCAGTCGCCACCGGCCGGCAGCCCGCTGGCGATGATCGTTTGACTCTTCGCCACCCCTCCACAGTCGGTCCAGCGCACGATGTCCTGGGTCACGCCGTCGGTGCTGGAGTAGAACGCGAACACATACGCGCCGGAGATCGCCAGGCCGAGCAGGCCGCGCTCACCGCTGGTGCTGGTGCTGACGGTCGCAAAGGTCTGCACCGCGCCGCCCTGGAAGACCTTGACCACGCCGCCCCGCTCCGCCCAGAAGAGGCGGCCGTTGGGAGACCAGGCCAGGGCAACGGGGTAGGCCGCCGCCAGCTGGCTCCCCGGGAAGCCGCCCGAGGGTGCGCTGCAGCTCGTTGCACTGGCGGGTGCCGAGGCGGTCTCGGTGGGGCCGGGCGACGGCGACGGCGACCGCGACCGCGTGGGACCGATGGCGACGGACCGGGAGGCCGGCGGGTGTGAGGTGGAGAGCGCCAACCCTGCGGCGCCGATTGCCACCAGCGCGACCACGCCGGGGATCGCGATCCGCACCGCGGGGGGAAGGGTCCGGAACCAGCCGGCGAGGGGCATGGCCCCCAGCCTATCGCGCGGAACCTAGGGCAGCACCCGGAACCACCAGAGACTGAGGCCCGCGCCGACCACCAGGATCAGCGTCCCCAGGACGATCATCGGGATGGTGGCGTCAACCTTCAGCGGGCGCCAGCCGAACTGCGTCCCCAGCGAACCATAGATCTGGCTCAGCTGGCTCGAGGCCTCGGCATAGAAGTACTTCCCGCCGGTCGTGCCGGCGATGGCCGCCAGCGCCTGCTCGTCCACCCCGCCGACGTCCTGGCCGTGGACCGTGACCGCCCCGGAGCGCGACCCGACACCGACGGTGTTGATCACGACCCCGGCGGCCTTGGCGTGACCGCCGCCCCCGAACTGCTTCGCGAACTTGTTCACG
>DAINSI010000017.1:0-11073 GCA_036741395.1 Candidatus Dormiibacterota bacterium | reverse complement strand
GCCTTGGCGTGACCGGCAGCGACCTGGGGGGCGGCGCCGCGGTTGGTGCCGCCGTCGGTGAGCAGGACGATCATCGCGGGCGCCCTGGCCGCCCCGCTTGTCGGCGTCGCGGGCCGCAGCTGTTGCACCGCCAGTGAGAGGGCATCCCCGGTCGCTGTCGCCCCCCCGGCCTGCAGGTCATCGAGCGCCGCCAAGACCGGGTCCCGGTTGTCGGACAGGGGCGCCGCCAGGATCGGTGAGCTGCTGAAGGTCACCAGTCCGACGCGGGCGTTCGACGGCAGCTTGTTGAGCAGGGTGCGGGCCGCCTGGCGGGCTGCCTCGAGCCGGTTGGGGGAGACGTCGGTGGCGTCCATCGATCCCGACGTGTCGATCACCATCATCACGCTGGTGTCGTTGCGGGCCACCTCGAGGTTGAGGATGGGCTGCGCCATCGCCACCACCAGGCCGGCCGCGCCGAGCAGGAAGAGCAGTGGCGGGATGTGCTTGCGCACCCCCGGCCGGCGGCCCACCACGCTCTCCAGCAGGGCCACGTCGGTGAAGCGCAGGGTGAACTTTCGGCGGCGGCGTTGAGCCAGGGCGTAGACGCCGGCAAGGGCCAGAACCACGATCAGGCCGAAGAGCAGGGCGGGTTGCTGAAAGGTCACCTGGTTCTTCCGCGGGAGAGGCCGCCGCGCTTGGCCTGGCGGGCCTGGAGGTAGGCGATCAGCTGGTTGACCACGGGCTCGGCGGTGCTGACCTCGAAGAGCTGGGCCCGGGCCGTGCGGAGGTCGGCCCGGAGGCGCCCCCGCTGCGCTTCGGCAGCGTTGCTGTAGCGCTCGCGGAAGCGCCTGCTGCCGGTGTCCACCTCGACCTGGGCGCCGGTCTCGGGGTCCTCGAAGGTGACCACCCCGATGGCTGGGATGTTGCCTTCGCGGGGGTCGGAGACCTGGGCTGCAACCACGTCGTGGCGCACCGACAGGGCCTTCATCGGGCGCTGCCAGCCGGGCTGCACCAGGAAATCACTGATCACGATCACCAGCGAGGGCCGGCGAATCAGGCGCCCGGCCCGCTCCAGGGTCGATGCCAGGTCGGTGCGGCCCGGCGCCGTCGCGGCGGCACTCTCGGCCTCGATGCGGGCCATCAGCTGGAGGCGGCCGTGTCGTCCACCGGTCGGCGCCAGCACGCGGCGGAGCTCGGTGTCGAAGACGATGCCGCCGACCCGTCCGCCGTGGCGCGCCAGCAGCAGCGTGAGGAGGTCCACCAGCTCCATCGCCGCCGTCCGCTTGAGGGCTCGCGAAGTGCCCCAATCCAGCGAGCGACTGGCGTCGAGCACCAGCCAGACGTCCAGGCCGCGCACCTGGTGCGACTCCCGTACGAAGGGCCGGTCGGAGCGGGCGGTGAGATTCCAATCGATGAGACGCGCGTCCTCCGAACTCTGGTACTCACGGACGTCGGCGTACTCGATCCCGGGGCCCCGGAAGCGCGAGCGCTCATCGCCGGCGGTGTGCACGCCGAGCTGGTGCGCCAGCGGCCACCGCAACCGACGCAGTACCTCGCGGCCCGACTGGTCGCTGTGGCGAGCGCCTCGCTCAGGAGGCAACGCGGTCGGCCAGGTCGATACGCGGTGCCGGGTGGTGCCGCAGGACACTCTCGACAATCGCCTCGGTGGAGACCTCGTCGGCGATCCCGTCGTAACTGAGGACGATGCGGTGCCGCAGGACCTCCGGCGCCACGTCCTCGATGTCGTGACCGAGGACGTAACTGCGACCGCGGATAAAGGCCAGGGAACGCGCCGC
This sequence comes from Candidatus Dormiibacterota bacterium, assembly GCA_036741395.1. GTDB lineage: Bacteria > Chloroflexota > Dormibacteria > DASZGP01 > DASZGP01 > JAXDLW01. Next base: position 9,298 of record DAINSI010000017.1, on the reverse strand, counting down.
CTCCACCATGTGGATCGACGCCCGCGGGCTGGCGCCAAAGGCGATGGCCGCGGCGAACTCCGGCAGACCCATCTCGGCGGGCTGGCGAGTGGCGGTCGCCAGGGTCGTCGCGTAGGCGATCAGCGCGGGGTCCACATAGACCAGGCGCACTGCCCCCTGCATCTCTAACAGCTGGTCGATGGTCAGCACCTGGCGAACCGGGATGGGGTCGCCGATCATCCGCTCGACCACCACCACCTCCTCGGCGAAGGACGGGTAGTCGACCAGCACCTTGAGCATGAATCGGTCGATCTGGGCCTCCGGCAGGGGATAGGTGCCGTCGGCCTCGATGGGGTTCTGAGTGGCCAGGACCAGGAAGGGCGCGCTTACTGGGAAGGTCTGCCGGCCGATGGTCACCTGGTGCTCCTGCATCACCTCCAGGAGTGCCGACTGCACCTTGGCAGGGGCGCGGTTGATCTCGTCGGCGAGCAGCAGGTTACAGAAGACGGGCCCCAGCTCGGTCGAGAACTCCGCCTTGCTGGGGTTGTAGATGCGGGTCCCGATGAGGTCCGCGGGGACCAGGTCGGGGGTGAACTGGATTCTGCCGAAGGTCCCGCCGACGGCCTCCGCGAGGGTGCGGATGGTCGCCGTCTTGGCCAGCCCGGGAACGCCCTCGAGGAGCACGTGGCCTCCTGCCAGGAGGGCGACCAGGAGGCGCTCCAGCATCCGGTCCTGGCCGACGATGCGACGCTTGACCTCGAACAGCACCTCCTCGACGGGGGCGGGAACGCGCGCGTGGTTGTCGCTGATCGACGCGGGTGCGGCAAGGCTGCTGGCGTCGTCGCTGATTTCGGTGCCGAAAGCCTTCGTCATCTCTCTCCTCTGGATCAGGGGTTGGCGGGGCGCTCGCCGAGCGTGATCGTCACCGTGCGGCTGGAGCCGTCAGGGAGGGTGAAGGTCACGTCGAGCCTGTCCCCGGGCTTGTAGCTGTTGAGGACCTGGGTCACCGCGGCGGCGTCGGCGATGGGGTGCCCCCCCAACCTGGTGATTATCCAGCCGGCCTTGACCCCGGCCTTGTCCGCCGGCCCCCCGGTCACGGTGCTGACAATGTGGCCACCGCCGCTCGAACCATCGTTGACCGACACGCCCAGGTAGGGCTGGTTGGTGTGGGTCACGGTGCCGCCCGAGGTGATCTGCTTGGTCACGTTGGCGACCTGCACACTGGGGATCGCGAAACCGATGTTGGACGCCGCGCCGCCGCGTCCCGAGCCGCCTGAGAGGGTCGGGATGCCGATCACGTGGCCGCTGATATCCACCAGCGCACCGCCCGAGTTGCCGGGGTTCAGCGCCGCGGTGGTCTGGATCAGGTTGGTCAGGGTGACCGTCTGGCTCTCGGGCTGGGCGCGGTTGAGGGCGCTGACAATGCCCTCACTGACGCTGTCCATCAGGCCCAGTGGGCTGCCGATCGCGAAAACGATGTCGCCAACCCTGGCCTGGCTGGAGTCACCGAAGGTGGCGGGCCGCAGGTTGGTGTCCCCGTTTGCCACCTTGATCACGGCGAGGTCATTGTTGGGATAGGTGCCGACCAGCGAGGCCTGGTAGGTGTGGCCGTCCGAGGAGGTCACGGTGAACGTCTTCTCGGTACCCACCACGTGGGCGTTGGTCACGACGGTGCCCTGGTTGTCCAGGACCACCCCGGAGCCCAAACCGCCGGTGGTGTCGATCTCCACCACCGAGGGTGTGACGGAGTCGATGACCCGCCTGATGTCGGCCTGCAGGCTGGACAGTGCGCCCGAACCGGTGATGGTCGTGCCGGGGGTGGGGTTGGCGCCCGGCGATGCCGGGACCAGGGGCAGTACCGCACCGGAGCTGGGGGCGGCGGATGGCGAACCACCGGGCTTGCTGGACGACGGGCCGGCAAATCGGATGGGAGCACTGCAACCGGCGACCGCCAGCAGCAGCGAGGCGGAGGCGATGAGGGTTCTGTGGCGAATCATCAGCAAAGAATCGCTCAAAGGTCTGTGCCGACATTGTGCGCATGCTGGGAATCACCTGTGAATCGCGGGGATCTCATGCGCCCAGGACCTCGCGCGCCTGTACGCCGGCCTTCATCCAGGCGGGCGAGAGGAGCCAGGACTCAACCCCCCAGAGCAGGACCACCCCAGCCGCGCTGCCGCGGTAACGGTGGGCGCTGTAGAGCAGGTCGTCGGTGCTGAAGTCGGTGTGCCCGGGCCACGGGGTGCCCTGCATCTCGGTGATCCACAGCGGCTTCTGCATGGTTCGCGACTGCTCGGCCCAGTAGTCGAGGGCCGCGCGCTTCCAGTCGGTCCGCTTGCGTACGCCGGCGTCGGCCAGCGACGTCTGCCCGGTAACCACGTAGACGTCGAGACCCAGCGCGTCCCCGAGCTGCAGCGACTCCAGCGGGTGACCCGCCGGCTGCGGCGTCGGATTGCCGGCGATGCCCGACGCGGCCGGTGTGAGCGCCGTCAGGTCCAGCGACAGCGTTGATGAGTTGTACGTGGTGACCACCACGTCGTGGCTGGGGTCGATGGCCTTGACCGCCTCGAACTCCTCCTGCAGCACCTCGCCGGGCAGGTCCGCCGGTGAGCCTGCCGTGGTGGGTACGTCGTCGAGGGGCTCGTTCTCCAGCTGCCAGCTGTAGAGCAACGGTTCGTGGCGGTAGCGCGTGAAGGAGGCACTGAGGTACGCCGCGTACTCGGGGTCCGCGACAGCCAGGGGCGCGGCCGATTGTAAGGCCAGGGGTAGCCAGTGCGGGACGTACAGTTCCGGGTACCCCATGTTGCGGGCGCCCACCTCGAGGATCACGCGGGCCGGCCGCGTCGGATGGCCGAGGTTGTACTGACGAATCGTGGCCAGCGCCCGGTCGACCTCGGAATAGTCAAATCTTCCCCGCGCGGGCTCCACACTGTCCCAGTAGACGGGCAGCCGGACGAGGTCGGGGGAGAGCTGGGTCAGCAGGGCCGGGAGCGCCGCCTGGGGATCCTCACCGAGCCAGCTCGCGGCGCGCGGGCTGAAGGAGAAGCCGACCAGCGGTCGGGTGGCGGCGCTGGCGTCCTGGGCGCCCTGGTTGGCCAGGGGTGAGGCTGACAGCGCGGCGGTCGCCAGGGCTCCCATCAGCAGCGCGGCGGTCACCTTCGCGAGGCGGTACACCGCGCCATTGCAACAGGGTTGGCTTACGCGGAAATGAGGGCAGCCTGTGAAGTTCCTGTGAGCACGGGCAGCATGACGCGGAAGGTGGTGCCCGTCGGGTCGGTGTCGAGGGCAGAGACGCTGCCCCCGTGGGCGGTGACGATGGCGTGAATGATCGAGAGTCCGAGGCCGGCTCCCCCGCGGTCGCGGCTGCGCGCCGGGTCGGCGCGATAGAAGCGGTTGAAAATACGCTCACGGCCCTCGGCAGGCAGGCCGGGACCGAAATCAGCCACCTCCAGCACGACGTCCTCGGGGGTGGCATCGAGGACCACGCGGGCCGGTGTGCCCTGCGGGGTGTGGGTGCGAACGTTGGCGAGCAGGTTGTCGACCACCTGGCGCAGGCGGATGGCGTCGCCACTGACCGTGATCGGACCGTCCGGCAGAAACTCGATGGGGCGGTCGGGCTCGACCGCGCGCGCGGCGTCGACGGCCTCGGCGACGAGACTCGTCATCTCCACCGGCTTGCGTTCCAATGGGCGACCCTGGTCGAGGCGGGCCAGCAGGAGCAGGTCGTCCACCAGCACTCCCATCCGGGCGCCCTCCTCCTCGATTCGCAGCATCACCTTGGCGAGGTCGGCGGGGCGCTGGTCGGCCCCGCGCCGGAAGAGCTCCGCGTAGCCGCGGATGGAGGTCAACGGCGTGCGCAGTTCATGCGAGGCGTCGGCGAGGAATCGGCGCAGCCGCTGCTCGGAGGCATCCTTCTCGGCGAACGCCGTCTCAATCTGGCCCAACATGGAGTTGAGCGCCAGTCCCAGGCGCCCCACCTCGGTGCGGCTGTCGGCCCGCCGGACGCGCTGACCCAGGTCGCCGTCGGCGATGGCGCCGGCGGTGGCCTCGATCTCGGTCAGCGGCCGCAATCCCAGGCGCACCAGGTACAGGCTCGCCGCCCCCGCCCCGCCGAGCACCGCCAGCGAGACCAGGGCTTCGATCAGGACGAGCTGGTTGAGGGTGCCGCTGACATCGCTCAGCGACTGCGCGATGACCAGCTGGGCGGTTCCGGCGGTGGTGGGGACCGACCAGACGTGCACCCGGTAAGGGGGCCCATTGGCCTCTTTGGCGGGCACGTCCAGGACCGCGGAGGCCGCGCACAGCTGCTGGCCGCAGGTGGGTGCGCCGGGAAGATGTTGGGGCAGCGCGGGCGACGACGTGGCCTTCTGACCGAAGGGGGCCCCGTTGACCTGGTACAGGACGCTGTTGCCGGAGTCCCTGAACTCGGTATAGCTCGTGGTGCCGTCGACAGTGCCGATGGGTGGACCGCCGCCGCGGTGGTCGCCGCCGAAGAGCTTCTGCACGGTGGGGGTTTCGAGGGCGTTGAGCTGGGCGTCCACCTTCTGAACCAGGAAGGTTTGCAGCGCCTTGTAGGTGGCGATGTCCGAAACCAGCAGGCCGGCGCCGACAACCACGAGGAGAGCCAGCAGGACTCTGCCCCTCAGGGACACCTCAGCTCCTGGCCGTCTTCAATACGTACCCGACACCTCGGATGGTGTGGATCAACGGCGGCCCCAGCGGATCCAATTTCTTCCGCAGGTAGCTGATGTAGGTCTCGGCGACGTTGGCGTCACCGCCGAAGTCGTACTGCCAGACGTGGTCGAGGATCTGGTGCTTGGAGATCACCCGGCGGGGATTGAGCATGAGGTAGCGCAGCAGCTTGAACTCGGTGGCCGAGAGCTGGATCTCCTGTCCGGCGCGGGTCACCTCGCGGCTGTCCTCGTCCATCTCGAGGTCGGCAAATCGCAGCGGGCCGCCCTCGCGCGTGGGGCGGGTCCGCCGCAGGATCGCCCGCGCCCGAGCGATCAGCTCGTCGAGGCTGAAGGGCTTGCTCACGTAGTCGTCGCCGCCCACCGAGAGCCCCGCGATCTTGTCCTCGGTGGCGTCCCGGGCGGTGAGGAAGATCACCGGCACCCGGATGCCCTCGCTGCGAACCCGGCGGGTGACCTCGAGGCCGTCGACATCCGGCAGCATGACGTCGAGGACGACCAGGTCGGGCCGCGTGCTGCGGATCGCGTCCAGGGCCTGGCGGCCGTCGGCCGCCTCGGTCACCTGGAAGCCCTCGTAGCGGAGTGCGGTGCCCACCAGGTCGCGGATGTATGTCTCGTCGTCGACCACCAGAACGCGGGCGCCCGGCTCGTCCTGGACTTCGTCCGGCTGCTCGAGTTTCTGCATCTCTGGAGTCGACTATGGCAGCGCCGTCTGTGAGATTCCCAGCACGTCCCTGTGAGTTACCTGTGAACTGAACCTGCCGCGCTAAGGTGCCTCATGGTCCCATCGCCGCGTCACCGGCCCGTGACCGCGGCCGGACTCCTGCTGGTGCTCTGGCTGCTCGCACCTGCAGCGGCCCTGCCCGTGACGGCCGCCCCAGGGGCGTCGCTGGCGCTGGTGGGGCAGGAATTCCTCGGTCACCGGGGCATGAACGCCGCCCTCGCCCTCGCCGACCATTGCGCCTTCGTGGGCAGCCGCAACGACGCCGCCCCTCAGGTGGTGGATGTCAGCGCCCCGTCGCGCCCGGCTGTCGTCGGTGCGCTGCCTGCCCACCCGGGCAGCACCCCGCGGGAGATCCGCACCGTGCCCGCCCTCCATGAGGTGGCGGTGTTGTCCTACGGCCTCAACGGTGGATACAACGCCATCGACGTCCTCAGGTGGAACGCTGACTGCACCCGACCGGTCGTCGTGGGCACATACAACTTTGGCGGCGCCGCCCCGCACGAGTTCTACCTCTGGCAGGACGCAGCGCGGCCGGCACGCGTCCTTCTCTATGTCGCCATGTTCGCGGCCTCGCCCCAGGAGCTTCAGGTGGTCGACATCTCCGACCCGGCGCAGCCGGTGCTTGCCGGCACGTGGGCAGTCCCGTCGAGCTATGGCCACGCGCCCCTGCATTCGGTGGCGCTGTCGGGTGACGGCCGGACCGCCTACCTGTCGCTGTGGACCGGCGGCCTGGTGGTCGGCGACGTCAGCGACTTCGCCGCCGGCCGCGCCCATCCGGTCCTGCGGCCGCTGACGCTGGCGGGTGCCACGTACCGCACGGACCCCGGCGACGTTCACAGCGCCGTCCCGCTGGCCGCGGCTGGCCGGGTGCTGACCACCGACGAGCGCTACCCGGCGCCCTTTGGCCAGGGCTGCCCCTTCGGCACCGCCCACGTGGTCGACGTCTCCGATCCGGCTCACCCGCGCGCGCTCAGCACCATGTCGGTCCCGGAGAACACCCCTGGCGCGTGCGCGGCAGCGGCGCGGGGCACCTGGACCTCGCACAACCCCACACTGACCGCCAACCTCGCGTTCATCAGCTGGTACAGCGCCGGACTGGAGGTCTTCCAGCTCGACAACCCGGCCCAGCCCTTGCGGCTCGCGGAGTTCCGACCGGGGGCATCGAGCCCCGCCCAACGCGACCTCCAGCTGGGCACCACCGACGCCATGACCTGGAGCTACCCGGTGATCAGGAACGGCCTGGTTTACGTCGTCGACATCAACCAGGGACTGCTGGTGCTGCGCTACTCCGGGCCGCACCAGGACGAGGTGGCCGGCGCAGCGCTCATCGAGGGGAACAGCAACGCGGGCGCCGCTGTCGCGCTGACCCCGACCGTGCCCGCCGCGCTGGCAACGCCGGCAGCGCCGCGGACACCGTCGCCTCCGGGGCTGGGAGTCTCCCGCACGCTCCTCGCGGTCGTCGCCCTGCTGTTCGCAGTGTCCGTCGCGGCCCTCATCTACGGCCGGTCGAGGCCCCACAGCAACCTCTGAGGGCCCTCAGGCAAAGTTCCCCAGGAGAATCTCTACGGCGACTCCCATGCCCATCACAGGTCCGTCCAAGGTTGCGTCGGCAGCATCGATGGCAGCGCAATCCTGCGCTTTTCAGGGAGAGACACATGCCACGTCTGACAAATATCGCGGTGGCCGGCGCCATCGCAGGGTCTGGCCTCATGGGTGGAGTAATCGGTGCCGCCATGGTGGGCGCGAACGCCGCGGCCACCGTGGTCAGCGCCGCGCCCGTTGCGGCCACCGTACCGTCGACCACCGCCGCACCTGCCGCACCGGCGGCGGGAACGTTCAGGTCGAATGAGGATCCGACCCACGAGGCCGGCGAGAGTGCCGCGCGCGAGGCCGCCGAGAACAACGGCACCGCGGGGCATGGCGCCCCGCCCGCCGGGGCGCCGTCCGCTCAGTAGACGCCAGTGCCCGGGACCGGCCTTGACGCCGGTCCTGGGCTGCTTCGGTGCTGTCCTGGATGCATTGGCCACGCCGTCCAGGCCAGCCAGCCCAGTTCGACGACCAGCACCGCGTACGGCCAGCGGTCACCGAACAGCCAGCCGGGGGGCGCCACCACCAACAGCGCGACCAGCACCCAGCCGGCGCGGGGGCGCTCCCGCGAGGTCACCAGGATCGCCGCCGCGGCCAGCAGGGTGAGGAAGTCCTGGAGGTGGATGTAGGGCGTCAGGAAGGCCGACCCAACGACTCCCGCCGCGATCGCCACGGCGGGGCGACCGTGTCCCAGCCGCGCCGCTGCCAGGAGTGCGACGGCTGCCAGCAGCACCTGCAGCCCCACCGTCAGCAGCCCGGGGCCGAGCTCCTGCTGCAGGGTCAACTCGACCGCCCGCGGGAAGTCGCGACGGACCTCAACGGCGAGGCTCGCGAACTGCTGGACACCGTGGATCCCCAGGCTCAGCAGGATCACCGCGCCAAGGGCGAGGCTGGCCGCCAGCCAGGCGCCAAAGACCTGACGTTCGCCCGCCAGCAGGAGCGCCAGCGGGACCAGGAAGGCGGCGTTCGGCCGCAGGATGATCAGCGCCAGGGCGAGCCCGGCCCAGCCCCGGTGGCCGGCCCGGATCAGCCGCCAGCACACGGCGATCGCCAGGGCCCCGATGACCGCGTTCTGTCCGCTGGCCAACGAGTAGACGGCGACCCAGGCGGCGGCGACCATCAGCCCCGCGGCGATTCGAGCCCGGGCGGTCGCGGGCGCCACCAGGTAGACGACGGCCGCGGTGGCGGTGACCATCAGGGTGACCCAGGCCGCGTATGCCCAGGTGTACGGCAGTGCCGTCAGGGGGGCCACCAGCCAGGCCTGGGGTGGGGTGTTCAGGAACGGCAGGAAACGGACGCCGGCTCCAGCCGACCGGGCCCATTCCGCTCGCTGCAGCCCCACGTCGAAGAGCTGGGACCAGCCATGCCGCACTCCCACCTCGGCCCCGACGATGTAGGTCTGGAAGTCGCCCCGGAGCATGAGGTGGCCGTCGAGCTGGCCTCCCAGGGCGAGGTTGGTCGGAACCGCGAGGAGCAGGAGCAGGAACCCCGCGATCCCCCATACCCGACGCGTGCGGCCTGGCCAGGGCACCAGGCACGCCGTACCCAGCGCCAGTGCGAGCAGGCCGGGTGGGGGCAGGAGCAGGGAGGCGATCCCTGCGGCGACCAGGCCCAGCAGCACCAGGATGTCGCGCGTATGCATCCGTCGCCAGTCTATTGGTGGGCGCCCAGGCGATGGTCAGGTGCGCCCGCGACCCGCGTCCCCATCGCTGCCTATAAGCTGATCTGAGAAACATTGAGGAGCCCGGAGTGAAAGACCATCAGGACAGGGGAGAGACCCGCGCGGACGGGCTGCTGGCATCGACCATGTCCGGCGAACCCATCAAGGACCTCTACACCGCCGCCGATATCCAGGAATTCGACCCCGACATGCCGGGGGAGTACCCGTACACCCGCGGCATCCACCGCAGCGGCTACCGGGGGCGGCTCTGGACGATGCGCCAGTTCGCCGGGTTCGGTTCCGCCGAGCAGACCAACGCGCGCTACAAGTACCTGTTGGCCAACGGCCAGGACGGCCTCTCGGTGGCCTTCGACATGCCCACCCTGATGGGCCAGGATTCGGACAACCCCACCTCGCGGGGTGAGATCGGCCACTGCGGCGTGGCCGTCGACTCGCTGGCCGACATGGAGACCCTGTTCGAGGGCATCCCGCTCGACCAGGTCACCACCTCGATGACCATCAACTCACCCGCGGCCATCCTGCTGGCGATGTACCTGGTGGTCGCGGAGAAGCAGGGCGTCAGCTGGGACCGGGTCGGGGGCACCCTGCAGAACGACATCCTCAAGGAGTTCATCGCCCAGAAGGAGTTCATCTTCCCGC
>DAINSI010000016.1:13973-37603 GCA_036741395.1 Candidatus Dormiibacterota bacterium | reverse complement strand
TCAGCCTTGTCCTCGTCGCCCTTCTTGTCACCGTCAGCCTTGTCCTCGTCGCCCTCATCGTCCTCGGCCTCGTCCGCGCCCTCCTTCTTCACCGCCAGGCCGCTGCCGCGCTTGTAGTCAGCGATGGCATCGCTGAGCTGCTTCTCGAGCTCGTCGTCGAGCTCCTTCTTCTCGGCGACCGCCGCGAGGACATCCTTGCCCTGCGCGGCCATGTACTGGTGGAAGCCCTTCTCGAACTCCACGATCTTGTCGACGGGGATGTCATCGAGCAGGCCGTGCGAGCCGGCGAAGAGGATCGAGACCTGCTGCTCGACCTTGAACGGGGCGTACTGGGGCTGCTTGAGCAGCTCGGTCATGCGCTCCCCTCGCAGGAGCTGGCCCTGCGTCTGCTTGTCGAGGTCGGAGCTGAACTGGGAGAAGGCCGCGAGCTCGCGGTACTGGGCGAGGTCGAGGCGGAGCTGGCCGGCGACCTGGCGCATGGCCTTGACCTGGGCCGCGCCGCCGACCCGCGAGACCGAGGTACCGGCGTTGACCGCCGGGCGGATGCCGGCGTTGAAGAGGTCCGAATCGACGAAGATCTGGCCGTCGGTGATGGAGATGACGTTGGTCGGGATGTAGCCTGCCACGTCACCCTCGAGGGTCTCGATGATCGGCAGCGCCGTGACCGACCCGGCCTTGTTCTCATCGTTGAGCTGGCAGGCGCGCTCCAGGAGGCGGCTGTGGAGGTAGAACACGTCGCCCGGGTAGGCCTCGCGGCCTGGCGGCCGGCGCAGCAGCAGCGAGATCTGGCGGTAGGCCCAGGCGTGCTTGCTGAGGTCGTCGTAGATGCACAGCGCATCCTCCCCCTGGTCGAGGAAGTACTCGCCCATGGCGCAGCCGGCGTACGGGGCCAGGTACCACATCGCCGCCGGGTCCGAGCTGGTAGCGGCCACGATGATCGAGTGGCCCATCGCGCCGTAGTCATCGAGGGTGGCAGCAAGGCGGGCCACGGTCTGCGCGTTCTGCCCGATGCACACATATATGCAGACCAGGTCCTGGCCCTTCTGGTTGATGACCGCGTCGATGGCGATCGCCGACTTGCCGCGCTGGCGGTCGCCGATGATCAGCTCGCGCTGACCGCGGCCGACGGGGACCATGGCGTCGACCGCCTTGAGGCCGGTCTGGACCGGGCGGTCAACCGGCTTGCGCTCGATCACCCCAGGCGCCACGCGCTCGACGGGATACTGGGCGGCGGCCTCGATGGGGCCCTTGCCGTCGATCGGCTCGCCGAGGGCGTCGACCACACGGCCGACCAGGTTGGGGCCGACCGGGACCTGGGCGATCTCACCCGTGGTGTGGACCTCGTCGCCCTCCGAGATCTCGTCGTAGGCGCCCATGATGATGACGCCGACGGAGTCCTGCTCGAGGTTCAGGGCCAGTCCCTTGACACCATTCTTGAACTCGACCAGTTCGCCCATCTTGACGCCCGCAAGGCCGTAGACGTGGGCGATGCCGTCACCGATGTCGGTGATGACGCCGACGTCCTCGCTGAAGATGGGGACGTCGAACTTCTCGATGCGCTGCTTCAGCAGCTCGGTGATCTCCTGGCTTCTGATTCCCATGTCTCTCCTGGTGTGTGGTGGTGTGACCGGCTAGCCGGCCAGCAGCTCCTCGCGCATCTCCGCCAGGCGGCGCCTGACACTTCCGTCGACCACGTGGTCGCCGTGCCGGATGATCAACCCGCCAAGGATCTCGGGGTCGACCCGGACGTTGATCTTGACCTCCTGGCCCATCTTCTCGGTCAGCTCCGCGGTGATCGTCTTGAGGTCTGCCGCCGAGAGCTCGGCGGAAACGATGACCTCCAGCTCGGTGCGGCCCTCGGCCTCGTCGACCATCGCCTGGAAGTCGGAACGGATCTCGCTGATCAGGTTGGTTCGGCGCCCCAGAACCAGCAGCTTGACGAAGTTGCTCCGCTCCTGGTTCAGCCTGTCGGGCGCCAGGCTGAGGGCCAGCGCGACGCGCTTGCCGTCGTCCAACCGGGGGTTCTCCAGCGCCAGCGCCACATCGGGATCGCCCAGCACAACCTCTAGCTTCTCGAGGTCGGCCAGCCAGCCGTTGAGGTCATGCTTCGCCACCGCCACCTCAAAGGCAGCCCGGGCGTACCGATGCGCTGGTCCGCCGGCGGCCTGGGTCACGCCCGCAGCTCCGCCAGCTGGATGGTCTGCTCGGCCAGTCCACGGTTCTTGTCGCTGTCCAGGTTCTCGTGGATGAGGGTTCCCGCCGCGACCAGCGCCAGGTCCACGACCTGCTTCTTGATGTCGGCAATGGCCGTCATGCGCTCCTGGTCGATCTCGGTGCGGGCCTTGGCGATCATCGCCTCCTGCTGCACCTTGGCCTCCCGCCGTGCATCCGACTGGATTTCGCTGGCAGCGCGCTCGGCACGCCGGACGATCTCCTGGGACTCCTGGGACGCGTTCCAGAGGATCTGCTCGGCCTTCTCACGGTTCTTCTTGACCAATACGAGTGCCTCTTGGGCCTCGTCCAGGGCGCGGTTGATGTCGGCCTGACGCTTGTCGATCATCGTGGTGACCGGCCCGAAAGCAAAGCGCCGCAGCAGGTACAGGACCGCTCCGAAGAGGAGCACATACCAGATCAGGCTGAGGAAGTTGACGCCGAAGCTGTCGAAGAAAACGCTCAAGGTGAGGAGCTCTGCGCTTAGGGCTTGACGACGAAGAGCAGGATCAGCGCGACGACCAGGGCGTAGATCGCGACGGTCTCGCAGAAGACGATGCCCAGGATCATGACCTGCTGGAGGTCGTTCTTGAGCTCCGGCTGGCGCGAGATACCCTCGACCGCCTTGCCTGAGACGTTACCGATACCGATGCCGGCGCCGATGGCGCCGAGGCCGATGGCCAGGCCGGCGGCGAGAAGCTGTGCTGCGTGGGGGTTCAAGGGATACCTCCTATTTGGCTGACGAAGCTTCGGTGGGTACGTGGGAACCGGCCGCGCCGTGCTCCCCGGGGTCGTCGGCATGCTCGGACACCAGGCTGATGTAGATCAGGGCAAGCAGCCCGAAGATGAATGCCTGGATTGTGGCCACGACGACCACCTCGAGCCCGTAGAAGATGACAGCCACCGGGCCCGCGAGGCCGATGATGACCGCGATGAGGATCTCGCCGCCGTAGATGTTGGCGAAGAGCCGGAAGCTCAGCGAGATGATCTTGGCGAACTCGCCGATGGTGTGGAAGAGACCGACGATGAAGTCGATGGGGCGGCCCTTCAGCAGCGCCGGGATGTTCACGAACTCGGCAAAGTAGCCGATGCCGTGGTTGCGCACGCCAAAGATGTGGATCAGGAAGAAGACCATCAGCGCCAGCGCCAGGGTGTTGTTGAAGTCGGCGTTGGCCGCGCGGAACAGCGGGAAGGGGTCGCCGCCATGGGCGCTGACCGTGATCTGGCCGAAGAACGGCACCAGGGCCAGCCAGTTATTCACCAGCAGCCAGAGCAGGAGACCCGCGAAGAGCGGGAAGAGGCTGGCTCCAACGCTCCCGCCCGAGCTCTTGGAGAAGTTGTAGAGGCCGCCGATGAACAGCTCGATGGCCGCCTGCAACCGTCCCGGCCGCTCCTCCTGGCGCCGTGAGACCGCGGCGATCAGCAGCAGGATGATCAGAAAGGCGAGCAGCGAGCCCAGCATGGAGTTGGTCACCACCAGGGGACCAGCCTGGAAAACGGGCTCAGCCTTGACCGGTGGGGCCTTGATCTCGGGGAAGAAGGGAACGATCCCCCCCATCAGGACCCCCAGCGGTGGCAGGTGCAAGCTCTACTCCTCTCTTTTTGTGCCGGTGTCGGTCTCCTCGCCCCGGACGTAAGCGCGCATCCCGGCGATCATCACGTAGATCGCCCCTGCAAACCCGAGCCCCGCCCCGACGAGGACACCGGCCGGGCTGACCGAGGGGACGAAGTGGTCCACCCCGAGCCCCAACCCGATGCCCGCTCCGACGGCGAGGAAGACCTCGACAGCGACTCCGGAAATGCGCCCTAACGACTGCCAGGGGCCCATCAGAGGCCTCCGACAACGATCAGGATTCTAGCAAAGCCGCGGTACCCGGCCCCTCCCCGTCAATTCGACCGGCGCGCGCGCCCGCCTGGCTGTCCTCGAGCTCGCTGAGGCGCTCGCCGACCAGGGTCGAGAGACCCACGACCAGCAGCACCACCGCCACCGCGAGGATCTTGCGGTGGCCGAAGAGCATCAGCCCCAGGCACGCGGTGATCCCGGTCGCGAAGTAGAAGACCAGGCAGGTCTGGCGCTGGCTGAGGCCGAAGTCCAACAGCTGATGGTGGATGTGGGCGGTGTCCGGGTGAGCGACGGAGACGCGATTGCGACGGCGGCGCAGGATGGCCAGGGCGGTGTCGGCGATCGGAATGAGGAGCGCCATGACCGGCACCAGCAGGGCGAAAACCACCGCGCCCTTGGCGATACCGAAGATGCTGATGATTCCCAACGTCAGGCCCAGGAAATGGGCACCTCCGCCCATGAAGACCCGGGCCGGGAAGAAGTTGAAGCAGAGAAACCCGACACACGCGCCGATCAGGCATGCACTGAGGATCACCACGGTCACCTGTTCGGGGTGCTGGGTCTCGCGGTTCACGGCCGCCAGCATCAGGGCCGCCGCCACGATCGCGGCCACGCCCGCCGCCAGTCCATCCACACCGTCCAGGAAGTTCATCGTGTTCTGCATTCCCAGCAGCCACACGACCGTGACCGGGACCGCCAGCAGCCCCAGCTGAAGGGGCTTGCCCACCCCCAGGTTCACGAACTGGATCGAGGTCCCCATGCCGACGACCAGCAGGGCGATGGCGAGCTGGAGGAGGAACTGAGTGCGGGCGCGCATCGGGCGGATGTCATCAAGGGTGAAGATGGCGATGACGAGGGCGCCGGCAACCAGCACCGTGACCACGGGCACGCTCGTCTGGTGTCCATGCGTAGCGAAGACAGCCGCCGAGATCAGGAAGCCGAGCGCCAGCGGGATACCGCCCAGCCGGCCGACAGGCTTCTGGTTGATATTCCGTCCCCCCGGCTCGGAAACAGCGCCCAACCGGAATGAGAGGTAGCGGGCGGGTGGGACCAGTACGACGGTGACGCCGATCGCCATCATGAGTGGCGCCAGCGCGGGGCCGAAGTTGTGGGCGAGCAGGCTGTAGAACTCAGCCGAGAGTGGGTTGTCCGCGGGGTTCAGGACCGCCGGCGACATCACCGCGGGCCCTCGCGGAGCGGCTCGCGGTATTGGTCGGCGAGGTCCGCGTAGGGCCGCGCGTCGACCCCGGCGCGATGGAGCAGTTCGATACCCGAGGGATCGCGGTACGGCTGCCTGTAGAGCACGTGGGCGACGTTGGAATTGATCAGCAGGGTGGCGCAGAGGACACAGGGGCTGTGGGTGATGAAGGCCCATTTCCCCGTCTCGGCCGAGCCCGCCTTGGCCACGGCGTTGGTCTCCGCGTGGATGCAGGTGACGCAGGGGTCGTCCGGGCCTCCCGGGGTGAGGCAGGCGTTGTTGACCCCGCGCGCGCCACCGTTGTAGCCCAGGCCGAGGACGCGGGTGAGGTCGGCGCTGGCGATGACCGCCCCCACGGCGCGCCGCCGACATGTGCTGCGGCGCGCGAGGTCCTCGGCGAAGCGCATGTAGACCTCCTCTAGGGGGATCCGGTCGGGCAGGAGGTGGGGAGATGACGCGACGTTCAGCTGAGCAACCTCTCGGCGGGGATGGCGCCCTCGCGCAGCACCCGGGGCGGCGAGGAGGTCAGGTCGAGTATAGAAGAGGCCTCTCCCAGCGGACACTCGCCATCGATAACCAGGACCTCGGCGCCGGCCAGCGACTCGAGGCACTGAGCGCCATTGCGCGGCGGCGCATCGCCGGACCGGTTGGCGCTGCTGGTGCAGAGCGGCATCCCCCAGGCGTAGAGCAGGTCGTAGGCCACCGCATGGTCGGGGATCCGCACCGCCACGGTGCCCTCCCGGGAGAGCGCCCCCAGGGCCGAGCGGTCACGCAGGGGCATCCGTGCCAGGGCCCGGCCGTTCAGCGGCAGGACCATCGTCAACGGCCCCGGCCAGAAGCGCTCAGCCTGCCGCAGGGCGGCGTCCTTGAATTTGACCCAGTGGCGCAGCGTACCCAGGTTGTGCGACAGCAGGACCGCAGGCTGGCCCGGCGGTCGTTGCTTGACCTCATGGAAGAGCGCCAGCGCGGCCGGATCCGTGGCGGCGCAGCCGAGGGCATAGAGGGTGTCGGTGGGGAACGCCACCAGCCCCCCTTGCTCGAGCACCCGCATCGCCAGCTGGAGGCCCTCGCCGGCAGGCTGGACCAGCCGCGCCGTCAAGGCCCCACCACCAGGACGCGGTCGTGCCCGGCGAGGTCCTTGAGCAGGCGCGTGGTGCCCTGGCTGCCCGCCAAACGCAGCGCGGCGCCAGCGTTGCGCGGGTCGACCTCGAGGAGGGCGCTTCCCCCGGGGGCGAGCAGGCGCGGCAGGTCATCCAGGAGGCGCGCGACCAGCTCGAGGCCATCGCGGCCGCCGAAGAGGGCAAGGTGCGGTTCCCTTGCCCCAGCCTCGGCGGTGACGGCGTCGGGCCAATCAGGGTCGATATAGGGAAGGTTGGCGGCCACCACGTCGAATGGGCCCTCGACACCGACCGTCATGTCGGCCTGGCGCAGCTCCACGCGGTCCTGCAGCTCGAGGCGCTCGATGTTGCGGGCGGCGACCAACAGGGCCTCCGGGGAAACGTCCGTGGCCAGCACCCTGCACCCCGGCTGGTGCACCGCCAGCGCCACCGCGATCGCCCCCGCCCCGGTGCCGACATCCAGCACCCGGCTGCCGGGGGACATCAGCCTGAGCGCCTCCTCGACGAGGATCTCGGTCTCGGGTCGCGGCACCAGGACCGCCGGCGACACCACCAGCTCCACCGACATGAACTCGCGCCGCCCGCGGATGTAGGCGATCGGCTCCCCCCCGGCACGGCGCCGGCAGAGGGCGCGGAAGCGATCGACCTCGGGCGCGGTGAGAGGGCGGTCGAACTGCAGGTAGAGGTCCATCCGCTGCACGCCCAGCGCCTCTGCGAGGAGCAGCTCGGCATCGAGGCGTGGACTGCCGGAACCATGGCTGGCGAGGTATGGCGCCGCCTTGGCCACCAGCTCCATCACCCTCTCGGGCACAGTGTTCAGCCCACGCTGGGCGGCCGCTGCGCCCAGCTCAGATGCGTCCCGTCGCCCGCAGCGTCCGCAGCATCCAGCCCGGCATGCCCGGCGGCCGCATGCGGGCCTCCAGCATCGAAGCGGCGAGGTCCTCGGCATCCGGGATTCCGGACGTGCGCACCTCCTCGGCGGCCGCCCCGACGTCGTAGCTCACGCGCCGCACCGCGGGGGCGCCGTCCACCACCAGCAGATAGGAGGGTCGCGGGTCACGGTCAAAGGGCTGCCCCACACTCCCGCTGTTCGCCACCTTCAAGGCACCCAGGTCGCGGACGTGCGGTCGATGCACGTGTCCGTAGACGGCCAGGGGCTCCCCGAGTCCGGCGTAGACCTCAAAAAGACGCTCATCCGGGACGTCGGGCGGGACGTTGTCCCAGAGGTCGCCGGGGACGGCGTGGACCAGGCCCACGCCATGGCCGTGCCACTCGCGCGGCAGGGCCTTCAGCCAGCCGATGCGCTCGTCACCGACAAGCTCCGCGGTGGCAGCGGCGCGCCGCTCGAAGGCCGACCGCACCGGCCCCGGGAGCGATTCCGGGATCTCGCCCCAGAGCGCGGCGTCCGCATTGCCCAGCACGCCCTCCCACCCCAGCTCGCGGACACGGTCTATGACCTCGGCCGGGCGGGCGCCGTTCAGGGCCAGGTCCCCGCCGTGGACGACGACGTCTGGACGGGCCTCCGCGAGGTCCTCCAGGATCGCCTCGAGGGCGCGCAGGTTGCCGTGGAAGTCGGAGACGACCGCGAGGCGCATCAGCCGGTGCGGTTGGCGGCGCCGTCTTCACCAGCCAGGAGGCGGGCCTGCTGCATCATGCTCAGCGGCTGGACCAGGCGATCGAGGTCGCCCGCCATGACGGTGTCGAGCTGGTAGATGGGGGCGTCCAGGCGGATATCGCTGATGCGGTTCTCCTTGAAGTTGTAGGTGCGCACCTTCTCGCTACGATCGCCGGTGCCCACCATCGACCGGCGCTCGACGGTGATCGCGTCCTGCTGCTCGCGAAGCATCCGATCGTAGAGACGCGCGCGCAGCTCCTTCATGGCCTTGTTCTTGTTCTTGAGCTGCGACTTCTCATCCTGGCAGGTGACCACCAGGCCGCTGGGAAGGTGGGTGATGCGCACCGCCGAGTCGGTGGTGTTGACCGACTGGCCGCCATGGCCGGTGGAGCGGTAGACATCGATCTTGAGGTCCTCGTCACGGATCTCGACCTCCACCTCGTCGGGCTCGGGCAGCACCACCACCGAGGCCGCCGAGGTGTGGATGCGGCCCTGAGACTCGGTGGCGGGCACGCGCTGGACCCGGTGCACCCCCGACTCGTACTTGAGCCTGGAGTAGGCGCCATCGCCGCGCACCTCGAAGATCATCTTGGCGAAGCCGCCGCCCTCGGTCTCGTTCTGGTCGAGGACCTCGATCTGCCATTTCTGCGTCTCGCCGTATCGCAGGTACATGCGGAAGAGGTCGGCCGCGAAGAGCGCCGCCTCGTCGCCGCCGGTCCCGGCGCGGACCTCGACGATGACGTTGCGGTCGTCATTGGGATCGGGGGGGATCAGCATCACCGGCAACTCGGCCTCGAGCCGGTCCACGATCTGGTGCTGCTTGAGCTGCTCCTCGCGCAGGAACTCCTGCATCTCCGGGTCGGCCTCAGCCTCGAGCATCTCCCTGGCCTCGCGCTCGGCCTGGCGGGCGGCTTCAAGCCGATGGTGGGCGTCGACGACCGGGCGCAGCCGGCTCTGCTCCTTGCCCAGGGCCTGCAGGCGGGCCATGTCGGCCACCACCTCGGGGTCGCCGAGCTTCTCCTCGATCTCGCGGTAGCGCTCAAGGACACCGTCCAGGCGGGACGGCGCGCCGCTCAAACGATGATCTCCTCGATCGGCACCGCCGCCAGTCCCTCACCCGGCGCGACGAGCGCGCCGGCGTAGACCGCTTTGAACGACGTCAGCGCCACCTCGATCATCGACCCGTCGGGTTCGCGGGTGGTCAGGAGCTGTGCCGCCAGCACGGGCGTCAACAGCTTGGCGACCACGGGGTTGGCGGCGTGCCTGGCGCCGAGGCGGATGACCTCGTATGAGATCGCGGCCACCACGGGGACGCCGACGATCCGCGAGAGGATCAACAGGGGCAGCACCGGACGGCCGACGATGCTGAAGACGATGATGCTCACGAAGACAACCACGACCAGGAAACCGGTGCCGCAGCGCGGGTGCAGCCGGCTCTGGGGCGACACCCCCTCGATGGTCAGGGGGGCTCCCCTCTCGAAAGCGTTGATCGTCTTGTGCTCGGCGCCGTGGTATTGGAACAGGCGTCGGACGTCGGGGATCAGCGAGATCAGGTACATGTACCCCAACACCAGCACCCCACGGGTCACCCCCTCCACGAGGGTGAAGCCGAAGGTGCTGTGGCGTTGCAGTGCGCCTCCCGCCAGCAGCGGTAGGCCGAAGAAGAGCCCGAACGAGAACACCGCCGAGAACGCCAACGTCACCGCGATGGCGCCGCGGCCGATCTCCAGGTTCTCGGCTTTGGCCTTGACGTTGGCGGACCAGATCATGGCGGAGGTACCCAGGTGCAGCATCTCGACGAGGCCGACCACGCCACGGATGAAGGGCAGACGGTAGGAGCCCGACCGGTACATGCGGCTGCGCAGGTGCTCCTGCCGCAGGGCGATACCGCCATCCGGCCGGCGGGCGGCAACCGCCCACTCGCTGGGACCACGCATCAGGACGCCCTCGATGACCGCCTGGCCTCCGTAGAAGAAGGGGGCCGAGGCCCCGGTGGCCAGGGTCAGCAGGAGGAGCCGGAGGCGGCGCACAGGTTGATCGTACGACGGCCGCTGCCGGGCCGCGGGGTGGCGGACCCCGGTTGGCCCTAGAGGGACTTGCGGCTCTTGGTCAGGCGCTTCTGGAAGCGCTCCACCTGGCCGCCGGTGTCAACGATCCGCTGCTCCCCGGTGAAGAACGGATGGCACACCGAGCAGACCTCGGTCTTCAGCTCGGTCAGCGTCGAGCCGGTGGTGAAGGTGTTGCCGCAGAGGCAGCGCACGACGGCATCAACGTGCCACTGGGGGTGGATCTGGGCTCTCATCGCTCGGGGATTATAGCCAGCGCCGGTGGCGCTCAACCCTCAGAACCCACCGCTGAACGATGACTCGGTGAAGGCCACGCCCAGGACCAGCACGCCCAGCAGGGCGAAGTATCCAGCGGTGATGAAGAGCTTGCCTGACAGCGTGGTGGTGTGGTAGGCGGGGTCACGCGGCTTGCCGAACTGGCGGTAGGCGCCGTAGGCACCAAGGATCACGAAGATCCAGAAGAAAACGCTCTGGATCAGGCCGGTCGCCAGCGCGAGGAGGAGCACCACCGGGCCGACGACGAACGCCCACTTGGAGATCGCCTGGAGCACGCGGCCGCCGTCGAGGGTGAAGCCACCCCCGAGCGTCACCGGGACCATGTTGAAGAGGTTGATGAAGAAGCCGATATAGGCCAGACGCAGCAGCAGCGTCCCCCAGCGGGTGTCGAAGCCGAGGCCGCCGGCCCAGGCCAGGACCGCGATGGTGCCGATCGTACCCAGCACCGGGCCGCCGATGCCGTTGATCGCCTCCACGGTCGCGTTGCGGTAACTCTTGACGCCAATGACCGCCCCCATGAAGGGGATGAACAGGGGGTTGGTGGTCTCGGTATCGGTCATGCGGGCGGCGATCATGTGCCCCATCTCGTGGACCAGGATCAGGCCGACGATGCCGCCGCCATAGGCCAGGCCGAAGAGGGGGCCCAGGCGGGTGCTGTACAGCAGCGCGTAGAGGCCGATGTTGAAGAGGATCGAGATCAGGAAGGGGGCCTTGAGCAACCCCAGCAGGATGAATTTCAGGGAGCCCGCGAACTTGAGCGCGAGGGCCCCCAGCGCCGCGATCGTCCCCGTGATGCCGCGACGGCGGTTGCTGTGCTCGATCGGTACGTCGGTGAGGCCGGCCTCGGTCTGCTGCTGGTGGTGGCCGTGGGGCCAGGGGTTGGCCTGGTAGTCCGCCCCGGAAGGTGGAGGCAGGGGCGCGGCACCGCGCGGCAGGTACTCCCCCTCGACAGGCTGCGAGCTGTCCGGCGCCGGTCCGATCCCTGGGTAACTCATGTTCCTACTATCGCTTCAACCGGTTGGACGCGGGTTAGATTCCGGCGACTCACACTCTGCGCGCGAGTTCACCGGCCGGCCGTCGCCGGCAGCGTGAAATTACCAACGGTGGCGCTCTCCCGGAGACGCTCGATCAACTGCTCCATACCCGTTCCGCGGGTCTGCCTGGGCAGCCGCCGCAGCAACCACAGGGGGTCGATGTTCAGACTGCGGGTCTGCACCTGGTCGATCCGGTGGCGGCTGATCGCCTCCTCGAGGGCAACGATCTCCTCGGCGTCGTCGCTGACGCCCGGGAAGGTGAGCAGGTTGAGCGCCACCCGCCGGCCGGCCGCGCGCAGCGCCGCCAGGGTCGCGTGGACCTGCTCCAGGCCGTAGTCCTTGGGCCGGTAGTAGGCCCGGAACATGTCGTCGTTGAAGCTGAAGACGCTGACCCGCGCGCCGTCAAGGCCGGCCTCGATCATCCCCTGGATGACCTCGGGACGGCTGCCGTTGGTGTTGATGTTGACAAAGGCGCCGGGGCGCTCCGCCTTGATACGGGCCACGGCCTCGGGCAGGTCGGCGCGCATCAGCGGCTCCCCCTCGCAGCCCTGGCCGAAGCTGACGATCTCCGCCGTCGCGCCGCCGAGGTGCCAGGCGGCCAGTTCCACCACCTCGTCGATGGTGGGCCGGAAGCCGATGCGATCCTGTGGTGACTCGACCTCGCCCCACTGCTCGGATATGCAGCCCACGCACATCGCGTTGCAGGGGCCAGAGGTCGGCAGCGAGCCCTCCCAGCGCCGATAGAAGGTGTTCTGCGCGGTGTAGCAGTTGTAGTCGGTGGCGCACCGCGAGAGGTGTCCGACGAGCCGGTTGTTGGGCATGTCGGACGCTGCCCGAGCGATCGCAGCCCCGATGTCGTGCCCTGCGAACTGCTGCGGTTGCCACCACTCCAGCGGGTCTGTGCGGGTGGCGGCCACAACCGGCCGACCGCCCCGGAAGGCCAGCGCGGCGTACCCGAACACCGGCAGCACCTCGACCTCGTCGTCCTCCTCAAAGGCGGGCAGGAGGGTCCGCGTGAAGCCCGGCGGCAGGACCGCGCCGACGGCCCACCCGGCGTCGGGACTGAGCCTGACGGTTGCTCCGCCAGGATCCCGCGCCAGGGCCAGCCGGCCCGGCAGGCTGGTGATCGAAGCGCCGTCGGGCAGGGGGATCCAGCCGCAGTCAAAGGCCGGCCCATGGCCACGCGCACCCACCTCATGACCGGACCGGGCCAGCGCCGACAACTCGGACTCCTCGATCAGCCGCCCCTCGGGGTCGGCGTATGCCAGCGTCAGCCGTTCGCTCATGGGCCAAGCTTAGGGTCGAGCGTTCTCCGCGGACGCATCAACGGTCGCGGCGAAGGAGGGGCCGAGAAGCCGGGTACCCGCCGAGGCGGGTGTGGGGACGAGCGTACACGAAGTACGTGAGCGAGCATCGGAGGAGCGGCGAAGCCGCGCACCCGACGCACGCCCCGGCCGTTCAGGCGTTCGCCGTTATCGGACCTGGCGGCTGCCTTCGATCCGTGCTGTGGCCAGGTGATGCTTGGTACTGATCCGGCGCAGGGTGCCGGACTGGGAGCGGATCACGAGGGAGTCGCTCTCGGCCCAGCGATCGTGGTACCGGACACCCTGGAGGAGCAGTCCGTCGGTCACCCCGGTGGCGGCAAAGATGACGTCGTCGCCCCCCGCCAGGTCCTCGGTGGTGAACGCCTGCCGCGGGTCGACTCCCGCCGCCTGCATCTGCTCGGCCTCGTCATCGTTGCGCACCCAGGGCCGGGCCACCAGCTCGCCGCCGAGGCATTTCAGGGCACAGGCGGCGATCGTCGCGTCCTCGGTGCCGCCAATGCCCATTACGACGTCCACGCCAGAATCCTCCAAAGCCACCCGGACCGCGGCGGCGACCTCGCCGTCGCTGATCGTGCTGACCCTGGCGCCGGCCCGGCGAGCCTCCTCAAGCATGGTCTGGTTCCGCGGACGATCCAGGATCACCAGGGTCAGGTCGGTGACGCGGACCTGCTTGGCAAAGGCGATGCGGTTGAGGTTGTTCTCCACGCTCTCGGTGATGTCGACCGCGCCCCGGGCGGCGGCTCCCACCGCGATCTTCTCCAGCAGGATCCCGTTCGGAGGGAGCCTCATGGCGTTGCGCTCGGTGGCCGCGATCACCGCCATCGCCCCGGTCAGGCCGCGGGCGACGAGGCTGACGCCGTCCAACGGCCCGGCGGCGAGGTCAACGCGGGGGCCGAAGCCCTGGCCGCACCGGAAGCCCTGGACCAGCTCCTCGTCGGCCTCGGGAGAGCCCACCACGACGCGGATCTCGGCATCCATGTTGACCCCCGCCAGCGCCTGGCCCATCGCGTCGGCGGCAGCGTGTCGGATGCCCTCACTGTCGCCCCGGCCCATCAGCCGGCCGCAGGCCAGCGCGGCCGCCTCGGTGACGCGGACCAGCTCCATCCCCAGGTTCTTCTGCGACACCAAAGTGTCCTGCAACATCGACATCGCTAGTTGAGCGCCTCTGGATTGAATAAACCAGCCGACCCGGGCATCAGCTCGAGGCGGCCTGGGCCTCCCCGGCCTCGGCGCCGACGCCCAGCTTGAGGCCGGCCCTGGCCGCGGAGGCCCGGATGAATTCCTGGAACAGCGGGTGCGGCCGGTTCGGCCGGGACCGGAACTCCGGGTGGAACTGCGAGGCGACGAAGAAGGGGTGGTCCCTGAGCTCGATGATCTCCACCAGCTTCTTGGCCTGGTACTCGCCGCTGAACACCATGCCGGCGGCCTCCAGCTGCTCCCTGTAGGCGTTGTTGAACTCATAGCGGTGGCGGTGGCGCTCGTAGACGATCTTCTCGTCGTACGCCTTCTGGGCCCGCGTCCTCGGCGCCAGGGTGCACGGGTACAGCCCCAGTCGCATGGTGCCGCCCTTGTCGGCGACGTCGCGCTGCTCCGGCAGGAGGTCGATCACCGGGTGGGCGGTGGCGAAGTTGAACTCCGTCGAGTTGGCGTCTGGCGCGTCGAGCACGTCCCGGGCAAACCCGATGACCGCGCACTGCATCCCCAGGCAGAGGCCCAGGTAGGGCACCCTGGACTCACGCGCGAAGCGCGACGCATTGATCTTGCCTTCGATCCCGCGGTGTCCAAAACCGCCCGGGACGAGCACCCCGTCCACGCCGTCGAGCGGGCTGAGGTCACCGTGCTCCAGGGTCTCGGAGCTGATCCACCTGAGGTCGACCTTGAGGTTGTGGAAATAGGCCGCGTGGCGCAGCGACTCGGTCACGCTCATGTACGCGTCGGGCATGGTGATGTATTTCCCCACCAGCGCGACGGTGACCGTGCCCCGGGGCTGGTCGATCCGCCGGCAGAGGTCGCGCCAGGCTTCGAGGTCAGCGGGGGGCGCATCGATGCCGAGCTCCTCGCAGATGACGTCGGTCAGCCCCTGCTCCTCCAGCGCCAGCGGCACCTTGTAGATGGAGTCGGCGTCGGGCAGAGCGATCACGGCGCGCTTCTCCACGTCGCAGAAGCCGGCGATCTTCTCCCGCAGGGACTCGGAGAACGGCTGCTCGGAGCGCAGGCAGATGGCGTCGGGCTGGATGCCGATGCTGCGCAGGCTGGCGACAGAGTGCTGGGTCGGCTTGGTCTTGAACTCCTCGCTGACCGCGATGTAGGGCACCAGGGTCACGTGGACGTAGAAGACGTTGTGGCGGCCGACATCGTTCCGCAACTGGCGGATTGACTCCAGGAAGGGCAGCGACTCGATGTCACCCACGGTGCCGCCGACCTCGACGATGATCACGTCGGCGTTCGACTCCCAGGCCACCCGAGTGATCCGCTCCTTGATCTCATTGGTGATGTGCGGGATCACCTGGACGGTGGCCCCGAGGTAGTCGCCCCGACGCTCCTTGGCGATGACCTCGCTGTAGATCTTGCCGGTGGTGACGTTCGACGCCTTGGAGAGGGTCGCGTCGGTGAAGCGCTCGTAGTGGCCGAGGTCGAGGTCGGTCTCGGCGCCGTCGTCGGTGACGAAGACCTCGCCATGCTCCTGTGGCCGCATGGTGCCGGGGTCGACGTTGATGTAGGGGTCGAGCTTCTGGAGAGAAACCTTCAGACCGCGAGACTTCAGGACGGTCCCGATCGAGGCGGCGGTGATCCCCTTCCCCAGGCTCGAGACGACCCCACCGGTTACAAAGACGAACTTCGGCACAGCCACAACCTCCGGGGTTTTTGCGATTCTATCAACGCCTCAGCCCGGCCACAATGAGGCGCGCGAGGTCCGTCGCGGCCATTAGGCCGTCGCGGCGCGGGCCTCCAGGAAGACCACCTTCATCTCGTCCGAGCCAGGCTTGCTGTTGAGGCTCAGCTTGGGCTGGTACTCGATGTGCTCGATGCCCATCTCGGCGGCAAAATGCTGCGGGTCCTCGAGGTCCGCCTTCAGCCCCGGCAGCCTGTAGTGCATCGGGATGACCACCTTCGGCTCCAGCTGGTTGGCGACGGCCACCGCCTGGGTCGCCGAAAGGGCGTTGCCGCCGCCGACCGGGATCAGGAGCACGTCGATCGAACCGAGCTGGTCCTGCTGCGCCTCGGAGAGGCCGTGGCCGAGGTCGCCAAGGTGGGCGATGACCACCTCGTCGAGGGTGATCGCGTAGAGCGTCACCCGGCCCAGGCGCGCCCCCTTCTCCTCGTCGTGGTACGCACTGACGCCCTGCACGCTGACTCCCTTGACCTCGTACTCACCCGGACCGCTGATCACCTTGGGGTCGCCGCCGACCATGGCGCGGTTGTTGTGGCCAGGATGGTCGTGGGTGATCGCCAGGACGTCGGCGGAGAAGCGGCTGGGGACCAGCGTGGTCAGACCGATGCCCTTGCCGTAGGGGTCGATGACCACGCTGGCGTCGCGACCGCGAAGCCGGAAGCAGGAATGGCCGACGAAGCTGATTTCCATGGTGACTCCTTTTTACATTCGGTTGGGGGCGCTGACCCCCATCAGGCCGAGGGCGTTGGCCATGGTGTGGCGCGCCGCGAGGCAGAGGTAGAGGCGGCCAGTTCGGCATCCGCGCCGAGAACCCGCAGCGCCGGGTCCCGGGTGCCGGCGTGGTAGAAGGCGTGGATCTTCTCGGCGAGGCGCTGGGCGTAATGGGGCAGCAGGTGCGGCTGCATCCGGCGCGCCGCCTCATCGACGAGGTCGGGGAACTCCATGATCTCCCGCACCAGCGCCATCTCAGCGGGGTCGGTGAGGCGCTCCAGGGCCGCCGCCGAGGCTTGCGCCCCGCTCTCGGCGGCGACAGCCTCGACGCTGCAGAGGCGGGCGTGGGCGTACTGGGCGTAGAAGACCGGGTTCTCGTTGGACTGCTCGCGCGCCAGGTCGACATCGAAGTCCATGGGCGCGTCGGCGCTGCGCAGCAGGTAGTGATAGCGAACGGCGTCGGCCCCCACCTCCTCCACCAACTCCTTGAGGAGGATCAGGTTGCCGGCGCGACGGCTGATGCGGACGAACTCCCCATTCGACTTCATGCGCACCAACTGGATCAGGACGATCGCGAGGCGGTCGGGGTCGACCCCGAAAAAGGTCACGGCCTGCTTCAGCCGGCGCACCTGGTTCTGGTGGTCCGAACCCCATACGTCGACGGCGAGGTCGAAGCCGCGGCGCACCAGCTTGTCGCGGTGATAGAGGAGGTCGCCGAGGAAGTAGGTCCCCTCACCAGAGCTCTTGAAGAGCACGTCCTCCTTGCCGTCGGGGAAGCGCAGCCACGTCGCCCCGTCGCGCTCAACGACCAGCCCCGCGCCTGCGACCTCGGCCAGGGTCTCCTTCTCCCAGGCCCCGTAGAGCTGCCGCTCGCTGAACCAGGAGTCGAAGACGATCCCGAGTTCGGCAAGCTCCCGCCGGTCCTGCTCCAGGTAATGCTGGATGCCCCAGTCGGTAACCGCCTGGCGGACGGCGTCGGGGCTACCCTCCAGGACCTTCTCCGGGATCTCCAGGGCGATGTCCTTGATGTACTCCCCTACGTATCCGTCCGCCGGCGGTGGCTCGCCTCGACGCGCCGCCAGCAGCGAGTCAGCGAAGAGCAGGACCTGGCGCCCGGCATCGTTGACGTAGAACTCACGCTCTACGAGGTAGCCGGTGAACGCCAGCAGGCGGGCCATGCTGTCTCCGACGATGGCCCCACGCCCATGGCTGAAGAGCAGCGGGCCGGTGGGGTTGGCGCTGACGAACTCCACCTGCACGCGGCGACCCGCACCGGCCTCGGAGCGGCCCCAGTCCACGCCCGCCGCCACCACGTCCTCGAGCCTGCGCACCAGCCAGGCGGGCTCGAGCCGCAGGTTGATGAACCCGGGCGGTGCGACCTCAACCCCGCTGACGGTCGCGTCGGGCGTCAAGAGCGCCGCCAGCTCCTGGGCGATCTCTAACGGCTTGAGCCCCAGCCGTTTCGCCAGCTGCATCGCCAGGTTGAGGGCGAAGTCACCATGGTCGGCCTGCCTGGGCCGCTCGACGGTGACCGGCATGTCGCCCGCGCCATGCTCGTCGAGGAATGGCTGCAGCCGCGCCATCGCCCACTCCTGGACGGTGCGCTGGGGGGTCGCCAACCCGATCACCAGCTCACCAGTTCGACGTCGAGGGAGAGCGTCCTGCGCCCGGTGCCGGATTTCAGCGTCAGGGCCACGCCCTGTCGAACCGCCATCCCGTGCAGCATCCGCGCCAGGGGGTGGGCGGGATCGAGGATCGTGCCGTTGGCGCTGACGATGACATCGCCGACCGCGATCCCGGCGTGCGCCGCGGACGTCCCCGGGGTCACGCCCACGACCAGCACGCCGCCCGCCACGGCCTGGTCGGCCGCCTCGGAGACGGAGAGCTGCTGGTAATCGAATCCCAGCGTGGGGTAGCTGACGTGACCGGAGTCGACGAGCTGCTGCACGTCCGCCTGGACCTGGGACATGTCGACGGCGTAGAGCTGCGGACCGGAAGCCACCACCATCCCGGCGAGACGGCCGGCGGCGTCCAGCAGCGGCGCCCCCAGCTGGCCGTCGCGCGAGGCGACATCCAATGCCAGCAGGTCGTTGAGGGCCCGTTTGTGGGTCGGGTCGGAGGGGTCGGGGATGGCCACGCTGGCGTGGACGCTGGCCACCGCCCCGACCGCGACCTGCAGATACGGCGGCGCCGCCAGCACCAGCACACCAGACCCGCTGTCGAGCGCAGATGACCCGGTGGTGCTGAGCGGGCGCAGGCTGGGGGCGTCGATCTTGAGCAGGGTGAGCGCGGCCTGCGGGTCCGAGCCGACCACCCGTGCGGGGACCGTCGTGCCGCCCGGGACCGCAACCGAGACCGCGCCCGCGCCGGCGACCGCCGCCTCGGCGGTGAGCACATAGCCACGGGAATCGACCACCACCCCGGTACCGCCAGATGACGGGATCCTGAGCGAGCGCTCGACCCTCACGACCGACGGCTGGGCCCGCTGCATCGCTGCCAGCGATCCACTCGACTGCCCGCCCGGGAGGGATGCGGTGCGACCGACCTGGTCGGAACCGCCTCGGTTGAGCGCCACCAGCGTGCTCACGGCGGCGGCCACGACCCCGGCGATGAGGACGACCTCCAGGATGCGCAGGATCCTCACCGGGCGTCCGGCAACCAGGTCAGCACGGTCTGTTCGGTCGGGGCAAACCCGGCGCCGGCGTAGAGGCGCACCGCGGCCGCGTTCGACGGGTGGGTCCACACACTGGCAAAGGTCACGGAGCGCTCCCTGAAGAGGTCGACCGCAGCCCCGACCAGGGTGGTGGCCAGGCCGCGACCGCGGTGGTCCGGGCGGACGAAGACCTCGGCCACCTCCGCCTCGTATCCCGTCCCAGGATCGAAGAAGACACACCAGCAGAAGGCCACCAGGTGACCACCATCACGAATGCCGAGGACCAGGTTCTCGCCCTCGAAATGGCTCTGCACCTCACCCACAAGGGTCGACAGCGATGCCGCATCCGCGCCCGGCGCGCCGTAGTGGCGCTGGTCCTCCCGGAGCAGGTCAAGGAGGAGGGGCCGAACCTCAGAGAGACGCCCCGCGGCGACCTGTTCCACGACCGGCGACGCGGCCTCAGACACGGTTCCTGGCCTCCAACCGGTCCAGGATCATCCGGTAGCCCTCGGCGCCATAGCGCAGGAAGCGGTTGATCCGGCTGATGGTCGCGGTGCTGGGGACATGTTCGCTACCGATGCCCTCGCGCATCGCCGCAACGACCTCCTCGTACTTGGCGCCGGACTTGAGCAGGCGCGCGATCTCCAGGCGGTGCGAGAAGTCCGCGACCTCCTTCACCGTGCAGAGGTCCTCGAAGAATTTCTCGCACTCCTCCACCGATCGCAGCTCCAGCACCGCCTCGAACAGCTGGTCGGTCATGGGCGTGCGCCATCGTGGGCGGGCCATGGCTGAATTCTATCGGCGCATGATCAGCCCTCGCGGACCGGGAAGCGGGGGCCACGCGGGGTTGAGAAGGCTGTCCAGCCCCGGCCCGCACGGTGAGGGCAGGCGTCACGGCGGCCCCACTCACGCTGCCCAACAGCGCCGCGCCGGCGCCGATCCCCTACGCGCAGGGCTGGGCGCTCACCCTCCCGCCGCTGGCCCTGGGCCTGCTGCTGCTGCGCCGCCGGCGCCGGGTGTAGGCGCCGGCCCGCGACCTAGAGCTGGAGGGACTTGACCTCCAGGTACTCCTCGAAGCCGAAGGTCCCGAACTCGCGCCCGTTGCCCGACTGCTTGTAGCCGCCAAATGGCGCCAGCATGTTGAAGCCGCCGCCGTTGATGTCGACCTGGCCCGTGCGAATCTGGCGCGCGACCCTCTTGGCGCGGTCGCCGTCGCCCGACCAGACCGCCCCCGCGAGCCCATATATGGAGTCGTTGGCGATGCGGATCGCCTCCTCCTCGCTGTCGTAGGGGATGATCGCGATCACCGGCCCGAAGATCTCCTCCTGGGCGATGGTCATGTCGGGGCGCACGTCGCTGAAGATCGTCGGCTTCACGTAGAAACCGCGCTCCAGCCCGTCAGGCTGCTCGGCGCCGCCGGTGACCACCTTGGCGCCCTCCTCGATGCCCTTCTTGATGTATCCGCGGACGCGGTCGTGCTGGGTCTTGCTGACGAGGGGCCCCACAAACGACCCCTCCTGGGTGGGATCGCCAACCGGGGTCGAGCTGGCGGCGTCGGCGGCGATCCTCTCGGCCTCGGCGACACGGCTGCGCGGTACCAGCATCCGCGACCAGGCGTTGCATGACTGCCCTGAGTTCACCATCACCTGTTGCACGCCGCGCTTGACCGCAGCGTCGAGGTCGGCGTCGTCGAGGATCACATTGGCGGACTTGCCACCCAGTTCCAGGGTGACGCGCTTGATGGTCTGCGAGGCCAGTTCCGAGACGCGCTTGCCGGCGCGCGTGGAGCCGGTGAACGACACCATGTCCACCAGCGGCGATGAGGCCAGTGCCTCGCCCACAACCGGGCCGACGCCGGTGACCAGGTTGAAGACGCCCGCGGGAAGCCCGGCCTCCTCGATCACCTCGGCGAGCACGAAGGCGTTGAGGGGCGCCACCTCGCTGGGCTTGAGGACGACGGTGCAGCCGGCGGCGAGCGCCGGGGCGACTTTGAGCGAGATCTGGTGCAGGGGGTAGTTCCACGGCGTGATGCAGGCGACGACACCCACCGGCTCGCGGACGATCAGCGAGTTGCCAACCTCCTCCTCGAACTGGAAGTCGCGGGCGAGCCCGGCGTAGTAGCCGAACGCGAACGGCGGCGACCCCAGCTGGTAGATGGGCGACAGCCCAATGGGCATGCCGACCTCGGCCGCCATCAGGTCGCGCAGCTCCTCGCTCCGCGCTGAAAGGCCCTGGCTGATCTTGTCGAGGTAAGCGGCGCGCTCAACGGCGGGCGTCTGCGACCAGCCCTCAAAGGCCGCCGCCGCCGCCTTGACAGCTTCGTCAGCATCCTCGACCGAGCCCTCGGGGATGGTCGCCAGGACCTCCTCGGTGGCGGAGTTGATGACATCGAGGTGCCCCTTGCCCCGTGGCTCCACCCATTTGCCGCCGATGAAGAACCGGTCGCGGTTGGCGACACCCGCTGCGCGTGTTGCGACTTCCGTCATGCTGCACCTCCTGCCGTACTGAACCCCGTCAACCTATAGTAGAGCGGTAGCCAAACCTGACGTGGGAAGCCGGTGTGAATCCGGCGCTGTCGCGCAACTGTGAACGGGGAGCGGCTGGCCACTGAGCCACTGGGACGAAGGTCCCGGGAAGGCGGCCAGCAGCACTGATCCGTGAGCCAGGAGACCCGCGGGCGAGGCCGATCACGACTCCCGCGCGAAAACGGGAGGGTCGCCGGTTTGCGGCAGCGACCTTCCAGCGCTGGGGTCTTCAGGCCGCTGGAGACACACAATTGAAGACCCCCCTCATGGCCGCCAGCGCGATACTGGCAGCCTCCTTCACCCTGGCCACCATCGGCGTGGCCGCGGCCTCGACCACACCCCAGGCGACCAAGGCACTCTCATACCTGGCGACCAAGCAGCAGGCGGATGGATCGCTTCCAGACGGCCTCGGCGAGAACGCCGACTACGCTCTCGGAGCCAAGTTCCACGGACTCGACCCCAACAACCTGAAGGCCAGCTCAGGCAAGTCCGTCTACGACTACTTCACGGCATGGGTCATGAACTCCAGCGCCTGCCCACCAAAGGCGACCAATCCGCGGGACGGAAACAGCGTCGGCAAGCTCGTCCAGGCCGTGGTTGGGGGCGGTCACGACCCGACATCGTTCGGCGGCCGCAACCTCCTCGCTGACCTCGAGGGTCCAGGGGGCAGCAAGAACGGAATCTACGATCCCAGCACGGGAGCGTTTCTGGACTGCGCATCGGGCGGCCAGAACGCGGTGTACGCCCAGGCCAATTCGATCCTCGGATTGGAGGTCGCCAACAACCCGCTGTACCCGGTCCCCGCAGCCGCGCTCCAGCATCTGCGCTCCCTGCAATCGAGCAGCGGCGGCTGGGCGTCGTTTGGGACCGACGACACCAACACCACCTCGCTGGCGCTGATGGCCCTGGCGCCGCTGCAGAACTCCTGCGGCACCGTCGACGCCGCGCTCGCCGCTGCCCTGAGATTCCTGCACACCCAGCAGGACCCTGCCAGCGGCGGGATGGCATTCAGCAACCTGGGACAGTACGGCAGCCCTGACAGTGACCCGGACTCCGACGCCCTGGTCATCCAGGCGCTCGTCGACGTGGGAGAAAACCCGTCGGGGCCGGCATGGACCAACTCGAAGGGCAGCCCTGCCAGCGACATCCTGTCGTTCCAGGACGCGACGAGCGGGGGTTTCAGCTTCGATCATTCCAGCGCCCCTAACGCCTTCACGACTTCGGAGGTGCCCGCCGGACTTGATCGAGGCCCCTTCCCCGACGGAATCCCGGACGCCGTGGCGGTTACCTGTCCTGCTCCCCCCACGCCCACGGTGGCCGCTGCGGCCGCGGCATCAAGCCCGGCCCCCAAGCTACCCCTTGCGGGCCGCCCGCACCAGGACCCGCCCTTGACCGCCCTCATCCTGGGAGCGGCACTCGGCGGTCCGAGCGTGCTCGTGGCTGCGCGAGGCCTTCACACCCGGGGGGAGCGCCGCGAAGCCTGACCTGAAATGGTTGATGTCCAGGGCATGCCGCGCTGCTGCCGGCGTGGCCCTGGCGCTTCCAGCGCTGCTCATCCCAGGTGTCCTACCGGCGAGTCTTAGCGGAGTGGGGTGCGCCGCGGCGGATGCGGCCCATCATGTTGCCATGGTCGTCCAGCATTCCGACGGCAGATCTGTCTCAAGGTGCGTCAGCTTCAGCGCCGGAAGCGTCACCGGCGAGCAGGCGCTCGACGCCAGCGGCATAGAGCACCAGTACTACGACTATGGCGGCAGCCTGGGACGGGCGGTCTGCCAGGTGGACGGCGAGCCGGCCACGCCAGCAGGCGGCTGGACGCGCGACAACTGCCTCGGCTATCCGTACTGGAGCACGTGGACGGCGCGCGGTGGCGGCGGCTGGGGCGGAGCCCGGCAGGGAATCAGCAACACCACTTACGCTGACGGCGACGCTGAGGGTTTTCGCTACGGCGACGGGTCGAGCCCACCCCCTCCGGCCACGGGGGTATGCCCTCGACCGCCAGCCAGTCCGACGCCGTCAACGTCACAGCCTCCCCCCGCGCCAACACCCGCTCGCAATACGCCCGGCAGTCCGGCGGGCGCGGCACCGGCGGCGCCGGGAGGCGGCTCGGCCAGCAACAGCTCCTCGGCCAGCGCTGCCGCACCCTCCCCGGTACCCACCGCATC
>DAINSI010000016.1:0-13963 GCA_036741395.1 Candidatus Dormiibacterota bacterium | reverse complement strand
TCGGTAGCCAACTCTGATTCTCCTCCCCCAACGACGGACTCCCCGGGGTCGAAACCGCCATCCAGCAGGCGCTCTTCGCCTGCGGCGACAAAATCGTCCCCGTCACCGGGTTGGATCGCGGCGGGAGTGGCGGCGGTCGGACTCACTGCTCTCCTCGGGCTCCAGCTTCTGCTCGGACGTCGCGGCAGCTGAATGGGCAGCCAAAACTCGACCGCACCCCGCGCGCTGATCTCTTGGAGCAGCGGCAAGGACGCCGCCTACGCCCTTGACCGCGTCCGCCAGCAGGGCGAGTACAACGTCGTAGGGCTCGTGACGACGATCAATTCGACCCACGCCCGCGTCGCGATGCATGCCGTTCCGGAGTCCCTTCTCGAACTGCAGGCCGCGGCGGTCGGTCTGCCGCTGCGGCCGCTACCGATCCCCTGGCCCTGCCCGAACGAACAGTACGAGGCCGCCATGGACCTGGTCGTGGCGCGGGCTGTCAGCGAGGGGATCACCCACATGATCTTTGGAGACCTCTTCCTGGCAGACATCCGCTCCTACCGGGAAACCCGCCTGGCCGGAACGGGCATCACGCCCGTGTTTCCGATCTGGAACCACGACACCAGTGCCCTCGCGCAGGACATGCTGGCCTCGGGTTTGAGGGCCAGGATCGCCTGCGTGGATCCCGCTCGGCTGGACCCCGCGTTCGCCGGGCGAGAATTTGACCAGGCGCTCCTGGACGAGCTTCCCGCGGAGGTTGACGCATGCGGTGAGAACGGCGAGTTCCACACCTTCGCCTACGACGGTGGCGCGTTCCGCCAGCCGGTCCCCGTCGACTGCGCTGGGACGGTGGAGCGTGAGGGCTTTGTGTTCGCCGACCTGCGGCCGAGGGGCTGAGGTGCGCATCGTATCGCTGCTCCCCAGCGCCACCGAGATCCTCTTCGCTGTCGGTGCCGGACCCGAGGTCGTGGGAGTCACCCACGAGTGCGACCACCCCGCGCAGACCGCGGGCCTGCCGGTCCTCACGTCCAATGCACTGATCCACGAGGGGCATTCCCCGGAGGGGATTGACCGGCACATCCAGAGCGCGGTCCACGCGGGCTCCAGCATCTATCGCCTGGACGAGCGCCTGCTGCGCGAGTTGGCCCCCGACCTGATCGTGACCCAGGAGCTGTGCGAGGTCTGCGCCGTGGCCTACACCGAGGTCGAGCGAGCCGCCCGCCGGCTCCCCGGGGAGATCCCGGTGGTCTCACTCGAACCCCTGACCCTGGCAGAGATCTGCGCGACGGTGCGTACCATCGGGCGGTTCAGCGGGCACCAGGACGAGGCCACCCGGGTGGCCGCCGAGATGGAAGCTCGGATCGCGGCAGTCGCCAAGCTGCCCCGTCCGGGTGCCCGGCCGCGCGTGGCCTGCATCGAGTGGACTGCGCCGCTGATGGCGGGCGGGCACTGGGTCCCGGACATGGTTGAGGTCGCTGGCGGCATCGACTGCCTGGGCACCAGCGCTACCCCATCGCACTACGTCGACTGGTCCGAGCTGGTGGCGGCCCATCCGGACATCCTGGTGCTCATGCCCTGCGGGTATGACCTCGACCACACGGTCGAGCTGGCGAACGAGGTTGTCTCCCGGCCCGAGTTCTCCGACCTCCCAGCCTCGACCACGGGTCTCGTCGCCGCGGTCGACGGTTCCAGCTACTTCAACCGGCCCGGGCCGAGGATCGTCGATGGCCTGGAGATCCTGGCCGCGCTGGTTCGGGCGGAAGCCGGGTCCGCACTGCCCCGCGGCGCGTGTTGGGTGTTGGGATGATGCCTGCCGCGGGGGTGGGATGAGCCCCCGCGCGGTGGCGGCGTGGTCCGGCGCGGCGATGGCCATGGTGGTGCTAACCAACAACCCGGTCTACCGCACGCTGATTACGCTGGTGGCTTTGAACTTCGTGGTCGCCCGCCGCCGGCCCGGGATCTCGGTGCGCGGGCTGCTGGCCTTCCTCGCGATCGTCGCGGGATTCACCATCGCCTACAACCCCCTGATCAGCCATGCCGGTGCGCATCGCCTGGCCACGATTCCCGCCACGATCCTGGGGATTGGCGGCGCCGTCACCCTGGAATCGATCATCTATGGGGCGTCGGCGGCCGTGGGGCTGATGGCGGCAGCCCTCGCAGTGGCGCCACTGGTCATGGTCCTCGAGCCGGGCGACCTCCTCGACGTGTTGCCGGGGTGGTTGCAGGGGACCGGCACGGCGCTGACGGCGTCGCTCAACCTGGTACCCACAGTAGCGCGCAGCTTCACCCGGGTCCGCGAGGCGGAGTTGCTGCGGGGCTCGTCGCGCCTCGGCCCCCGGACGCTGCTGGCGATCATCGTCCCAGTCGCCCTGACGACCATCGAGTCGTCGATCACCCTCGCCGAGGCGATGGAGGCGCGGGCGTACGGCTCGGGGCCACGAACACGCTCCCGGACCCCGGGCTGGGGCGCGCGCGACGGCCTGGTGATGGTCACCGCGGTCCTGGCGGCGGCGCTGGTCCTGGGCGCCCGAGTTCTCGGCGACAACGCGGACTGGTACCCATTCCCGACCCTCGCGGCGCCGGATGTCAGCCCGGTGCTGGTGGCCGCGTGCCTGCTGCTGATAGTCCCAGTCGCAATCCCGCGCCGCTCCCGGTCCCGCGAGGCCGCGGGCCGGCTTGAGCCAGCGTGAGCGCGGTCCTCGGGGCCAGGGGCCTGGCCACCCTCGAGCGCCTCAGCTACTGGTACCCGGGCTCGCCGGCAGCCGCGCTGGCGGACGTGTCGCTGGCGATCGAGCCCGGGCTAACCGCGGTCGTCGGGCCCTCCGGCAGCGGCAAGTCCAGCCTGCTCCGAGTGCTCAACGGACTGGTGCCACACTTCCACGGCGGCCGCATCCGCGGCAGCGCCGCCGTGGCCGGCATGGATGTCTTTCACACCAGCACAGCGCGGCTTGCGCGCGAGGTGGGCTTCGTCTTCCAGGACCCGGAGCTCCAGTTCGTGCGCTCCCGCGTCGAGGATGAGGTGGCGTTCGCCCTGGAGAACACCGCCGTCCCTCACCCGCTGATCGGTCCTCGCGTCGCGGCGGCCATGGCCGCCGCAGGGATCAGCGGCCTGGCGGGCCGGTCGGTGAGCACTCTCTCCGGCGGCGAGCGCCAGCGGGTCGCCATCGCCTCCGCGCTGGCCCTCGGACCGCGGATCCTGGTGCTCGACGAACCGACCTCTCAGCTCGACGCGGAGGGGACCGACGCGGTTCTGGCCACCTGCGCCGAACTCGCGGGGCGCGGGACGACGGTGCTGCTCTCCGAGCACCGGCTTGGGCCGCTGCTGCCGCTGGTCGACCGGCTCGCGGTCATGAACGCAGGATCACCCGAGGGCCCCGCCCCTGTCTCCGAGGTCCTCGACAGCCTGCTCGACCCTCCGCCGTTGGTCGAACTCGGGCGCCGGCTGGGATGGGCGCCGATGCCCTTGACCGTGGAGGCGGCCCGGCCTTTCGCTCCCGCGCCGGCTCGCTCCCCGGTGCGCCACGCCCGGGTCGACAGCGAGACGGCGTGGGAGCTGCGCACCTGCGCAGTCGGGCATGGTGGGATTCCCACCCTGGCCGACGTCGACCTCGTCGGCTCGGTCGGCGAGGTGACGGTGCTGATGGGGCCCAACGGTGGGGGCAAGACCACTCTGATGCGCGTCATCGCCGGGCTGCATCGGCCGCTGTCGGGGACCGTCTGGCACCGGCCCGGACGGGTGGCGTACCTGCCCCAGGATCCCGGTTCGCTGCTGCACCGGCGAACGATTCGGGCCGAGGTCGAATACACCCTCCACCGCGCCCAGAGTGACGACCCGTCCAGCGCCATCCTCGATCGGCTGGGGCTGGGCGCCCTCGCGGAGCGCTACCCGGGCGACCTGAGCAGCGGCCAGCGGCAGCGCGCCGCCCTCGCCGCGATCCTCGCCGGGCGCCCCTCGATGGTGCTCCTCGACGAGCCCACGCGGGGCATGGACACCGCCGCGCGGCTGGCCCTGACCGCGCTCCTGCGCGAGCTGACCGCGGGCGGCGCGTCGGTGGTGGTGTCGACCCACGACTCCGACCTGGGGGCGGCGCTCGCCGATCGCGTCGTGATCGTGGGCGCGGGCCAGGTGATCGACGCCGGCGACCCCGTCACCGCCCTCTCCGGCGACAACCCATACGCCACCGACATCGGGCGGCTCTACCCTGGCGGGCCGGTCACGGTCGGACAGGTGATGCAGTGCCTCTGAGGCTCTGGGCAGTGAGCGCCGCGGGCCTCACCATATTCGCGCTGCCTTTCACCGGGCTGCAGGCCGGGGGCTACCTGCCGCTGCTCGGCGTGACCCTGGCGGCGGTGCTGGTGCTGGGGGTGGCGGAGGCGGCGACCCGTCGCCTCGACAGCCGCCGGCTGGCGCTGCTGGCCGCCCTGGCGGCGATCGACGCGGGGCTCCGGTTGTCGCTCGTCAGCGGGATCGCCGGCTTCAGCCCCGTGTTCTTCCTGATCCTCTGCGCGGGCTACGTCTTCGGCCCGTCCTTCGGCTTCCTGACCGGGACCACCAGCCTGCTCGCATCAGCCATCGCCACTGGGGGCGTCGGGCCGTGGCTACCGTACGAGATGTTCGCCGCGGGCTGGGTCGGCGCCCTGGCAGGGGTCGCCGGCCCGCGGACCCCGCGCTTGCCGGGCTGGCGGGACATGGTGGTCCTCGCTTTCGTCGGCCTGGTGCTGGGCTATGCCTACGGCGCCGCCACCGATGTCTGGGACTGGTCGACGTTTTACCGCGGCGTCCCCGACCTGGGCTGGACGCCCGGGCTGGCCCCCACGGCCGCCGCAGGCCGGTTCCTCCACTTCTACCTCGTCACCTCGCTGGCCTGGGACACGTTCCGGGCGCTCGGAAACGTGGCAATGGTCGCGGTGCTCGGACTGCCGTTGCTAGCGGCCCTGAGCCGATTTCAGCAGCGCTTCACCGTGGTCATTGAGGACGACTGAGCCGGCCGTGCCCGGCTCAAAATTTGTCGCTGGCTCGAAGGACGATTTCGACCGTCTGTACCAGGAAACATATCAGCGCATCTTTCGCACCCTGGTCGTCCTCACCGGAAGCCCCGCCGCGGCGGAGGACTGCACCCAGGACGCCTTCCTGAAGGCGTTTCAAGCCTGGAAGGGTTGGAAGGAGGACGCACCGGCGCAGGCGTGGGTGCACCGGATCGCGATCAACACCGCCTCCTCCTACCGACGCAAGCAGCGGCTGCGCGAAGTCGGGGAGGTCCTCCGTCGCCTCGGCCGGCCCCATGCGGCCGACCCGACCGAGCCGGACCTCGGTCCCGACATGGTGCGAGAGCTCGGACGGCTGCCCCCCAAGCTCGCCAGCGCGATCGTGCTGCGCCACCTCCACGGCTATACCAACCGCGAGATCGGGACCATCCTGGGCATCCCCGAGAGCACCGTGGCGTCGCGCCTGTCGGAGGCCAAGAAGACCCTCCGCGCCCGGCTCGGACCTGGACATGGACCAATTTCGGATACTTCCGCGGCCTCGCGAGTTTCTCCTGACAAATGACCATGAACGGCGGCGACGGATTGGACCTCGACAAACTGCTCAACACTGAGCTCCACCGACAGGTGGGCAGCCTCAGCGGGCCGAGCACTCGAGTCGCCCAATCCGCCTACCATGCCGCCTTTCTGACAGGAGGCACCATGACCCCTCTCGCAACGCTGGCCGCGATGGCCTCATCCAAGACCGCGGCGGGACTCGCCGTGGCGGCCCTCGCCGTTGGCGGTGGTTCGGTGGCCGCCGCGGCTGCCACCGGCAGCTCTAACCCTTTGGTCTGGGGCAAGACGGTGTCCGCTGTCGTGTCCACCTGCAAGAGCGACCTCAAGCTCGGCGCCCACGGCATCGGCGACTGCGTCAGCGACGTGGCCAACAAGAAGGGCGCCGAGGAGCGGCTCGCCCACTCCAAGGGTAAGTCCGGCCAGGACCATCCGTCGGGCTCTCCCACCGATCACCCAACCGGGGCGCCGACATCGCACCCGACCTCGACGGATCACCCGGGCGGTGCGCCGGCATCCCACCCATCCTCGACCAATCACCCGGGCGGGCCGCCGGCCGGCACCCCAAGCCGATAGGTCGCAAGGGGGAATTGGCATGAGGTTCCTCAGCAAGAGCAAGTTGCGCTCCGCATCGATGGTGGCGTTGGCGACAGCCGCGCTGGCTGGCACCAGCGCGCTGGCCGCGCAGCTTCAGACGTCCCCCTCGCCGTCCACCCACTCACAAGCAACGGCACATCCGTCTGAGTCGCCCAAACATGAGAGCTCCCCGAGCCCACATCCGACACCGACCCAGAGTCCTGAATCCAAGCCCGATCAAACCCCAGCCAACGGAAGTGACGCCCACGGGGCTTGCGTCTCAAAGGTCGCACGGGATCACACCGCCGTCGCCGACAATGGCCACGGCAAGAAGAACCACGGCGCCGCCGTTCGCAAGAAGGCGCACGACTGCCCTAAGTAGCAGCTCCTCCCGAGGGGTGGGCGCCTGTCCGGCGTCCACCTCTCTCCAATTAGGTGAACCGCCCTCAACTCTAGCGTCACCTACTGCGACCTCCCGATCAGCCGGCTCTGGAACAGCGGAGCGCCGACCGCCAGGTCGGTGGCAATGACGTTGTGCTGGGGCAGGTCGTTGTTGACAAGCCTCGGAGCCCCGATGTCGTAGCCCCGGTCGGCGACGCTCGCGCGGCTATAGTCGGACCAGGAGGGAACCTGATGGCTCAAACAGCGACCGTCTCGAACGCCACGACGGCCACGCCCGCGCTACCGCCCGGCCCCAGCTTCCCGATGTGGCTGTCCACCCTGCTGTGGCAGTTCCGCTTCGAGGAATACGCCACCTTCTGTCGCCGCCGCTTCGGCGACTACTACACCCTCCACCTGCCGATCAGCCGCAACATGGTGGCCGTCAGCGACCCCGAGGCGATCAAGGCGATCTTTGCCGACCGCGGCGAGCGGACCCACGCGGGGGAGGGAAACGTGGTCCTGGAGCCGGTGCTGGGGCGGTACTCGCTCCTGACCCTGGACGGCCCGGAGCACACCCGCCAGCGTCGCCTGGTCCATCCGCCCTTCCATGGAGCCCGGATGCAGGGGTACGCCGAGATCATCCGCGAGGTGACCACGGACACCATCGACGGTTGGCCCCTCGACCGCGAGTTTGCCCTCCGCGAATCGACCCAGGCGCTGACGCTCAGGGTCATCCTCCGCACCGTCTTCGGCCTCGTCGAGGGTGGGCGCATGGACAACATCGAGGAGCTGATCGGCCAGGTCACCGCGCCGTCCAACAGTGTCATCGGAGTGGTGGCGCTGCTCCGTCGTGATTTCGGTCCGCTCCAGGTCTGGACGAAATTCCTGCGCGCTCGTGACGCGCTCGACCAAGCGCTCTACGCGGAGATCGCGGCCCGCAGGGGCGCCGAGGACCTCGCCGAGCGGGACGACATTCTCTCCATCCTGCTCCAGGCCCGCGACGAGGACGGCCAGCCGATGAGCGACGTCGAGCTGCGCGACGAGCTGATGACGCTGCTGCTGGCGGGGCACGAGACCACCGCGACCGCGCTCGCATGGTTCTTCGACCTGGTGCTTCACCATCCGCAGGTCCTGGAGCGGCTGCGTGCCGAGGCGCAGACGGACGAGACGACCTACCTCGACGCCGCCATCAACGAGACCCTGCGCGTTCGCCCGGTGGTCGCGATGATCGCCCGCAAGCTCCAGGAGGACATGCAGGTGGGGCCATACCTGGTCCCCGCCGGGACCGTGGTGGCACCCAACATCTTCCTCACCCACCGCCGCGCCGACATCTATCCCGACCCGCTCTCGTTCCGGCCTGAGCGGTTCATCGATGACAAGCCCGAGATGTATGCCTGGCTGCCGTTCGGTGGCGGCATCCGCCGCTGCGTCGGCGCCGAGTTCGCGCTGATGGAGATGCGCATCGCGATCCCCGAGATCCTGCGTCGCGTCATCATCGAGGCGGCGAGCCCAAAACTGGAGAAGATCCGCCGGCGCGCGGTGACCCTGGCCCCGGCCAATGGCACCCGCGTCGTCGTCCGCGAGAGGACTCCTACGCTACCCCGGCCATGACATCAGACCACAAGCCGGCACGCCAGGTCTACCGGGCGCAGCCGAGCTTCACCGGCCGCGTCAACCTCGCCAACGTCGACCCTCGCGACACCCATGGCGTCAAGAAGAAGGCCGCCCTCAAGCTGGTCGAGGGCAGGTGGTCGCGCGAGCTGGCGGAGTTACAGGAGAAGCTCTGGGCGGAGAAGAAAAAGTCTGTCCTGATCGTCCTCCAGGGCCTGGACACAAGTGGCAAGGACGGCACCGTGAAGCACGTCATGGGCGACCTGAACGTGCAGGGCGTGCAGGTGGTCTCGTTCAAGCAGCCGACGCCGGAGGAGAAGAGGCACGACTTCCTCTGGCGCATCAAGCAGCACCTCCCGGCCCCGGGAGAAATCGTCGTGTTCAACCGCTCCCACTACGAGGACGTGTTGGTTGCGCGCGCGAAGGGACTGGCCCCGCCGGACGAGATCGAGAAGCGCTACGCCCTGATCAACAGGTTCGAGTCCGATTTGGCCAAGCACGGCACGACGGTC
Organism: Candidatus Dormiibacterota bacterium; assembly: GCA_036741395.1. Taxonomy (GTDB): domain Bacteria; phylum Chloroflexota; class Dormibacteria; order DASZGP01; family DASZGP01; genus JAXDLW01. The sequence goes on along the minus strand of DAINSI010000016.1, from coordinate 5,363 downwards.
GTCAAGCTGATGCTCCACATCTCGGCTGACGAGCAGCGCGACCGCTTCCTGACGCGTCTGACCCGGCTCGACAAGCGCTGGAAGTTCAGCCCTGCGGACCTCACCGAGCGGACCCTGTGGAATGTCTACCAGGAGGCCTACGAGATCGCCCTGACCAGGTGCAACCCGGACGGCGCGCCCTGGTTCGTGGTTCCCTCCGACCACAAGTGGTTCCGCAACTGGGTCGTCAGCGCCATCCTCCTGGAGACGCTGCGCGAGATCGGCCCGCATTTCCCGATCCCTCGCCTCAACGTCCGCGCCCTCAAGAAGCGCCTGGAGTCAGGCCGGGTCTGAGGCCCGCGAGGGTCTGCAGGCGTTGGTCGAGCGCCGCGACGGCGATTTCTCCGGACACGGAGGTGCCGGTGCTGTCACCATTGCCCCCGTGAAGCTAGGCGTCGGACTCGGCTACTGGGGCGCCGGCCCCAACCCCGCGACGGTCGACCTGATCCGCGAGGGCGAGGCCCTGGGCTTCGACTCGATGTGGACCGCCGAGGCCTATGGTTCGGATGCCCTCACTCCCCTGGCCTGGTACGGGTCGACGACCAGGGCCCTCCAACTCGGCACCGCGATCACCCAGATGTCTGCCCGGACACCCGCCGCGACGGCGATGGCCGCGATCACCCTCGATCACCTCTCCGGGGGACGGTTCATCCTCGGCCTCGGGGTCTCGGGCCCGCAGGTGGTCGAGGGGTGGTACGGCCAGCCCTTCGGCAAGCCCCTCGCCCGCACCCGAGAGTACGTCGCCATCATGCGCCAGGTCTTTGCCCGCGAGGGCCCGGTCAGCTTCGCGGGAGAGCACTATCCCCTGCCGTTGCCGGGCGGCACGGGCCTGGGTAAGCCGCTCAAGTCGACGGTTCACCCGCTGCGACAGGACATTCCGATCTACCTCGCCGCCGAGGGCCCCAAGAACGTCGCCATGGCCGCCGAGATCGCGGATGGTTGGTTCCCGTTCCTCTACTCACCGGAGCACGACCAGCACTACCGAGACGCGCTTGCTGAGGGATTCGCCCGCCCCGGAGCCCGGCACTCCGCCGAGGACTTCGAGGTCGCGCTGCCGGCCCAGATCGTGATCAACGACGACGTCGAGGCCGCCGCCGACTGGATCAGGCCGTTCATCGCCCTTTACGTGGGCGGAATGGGCGCGCGGGGACAGAACTTCCACTTCGACGTCGTAGCCCGGATGGGCTTCGAGGAGGAGGCCACCAGGATCCAGGACCTCTACCTGGAGGGCCGCAAGGAGGAGGCCATCAAGGCCGTGCCCACCCGCCTGGTGGAGGCGATGGCGATGATCGGCCCGGCGGACAAGATACGCAGCGAGAAGTCCCGCTGGGAAAACTCCCTGGCCACCACCCTGATCGTCCACGGTGACGTGAGCACCCTGAGGACCATCGCCGACATCTTTCTTTGACCCCGCCGCAGCCTGACGTGAAACAAAAAAAGAGAGCGACCCTCTCGGGCCGCCCCCTTCCCAATCTATGGAGTTATTCGCCGCTACGCGGTGGCCAGTTGCACCTGGTTGGCGCGAGGACCCTTGGGGCTGTCCTCGACCTCGAAGGTGACCGGCTCGTCGCCCCGAAGGGAATCGAAATTGGCGACGCTGTTGCGGTGAAAGAAATACTCGGTGCCGTCGGCGCCGGCGATAAAGCCGAAACCGCGGTCAGCGACGATGCGCTTGATTGTGCCATTGGCCATTGGGGTGCTCCTTCTCCTCGAAACCTATCCGTATGAAGCGACCGGCCTGTTCGAGAAGAGGGCATCGAGACCAACGCAGCGTCACCCCAGGTGGGGACGTGCCTTCATCTTACCCCCTCGGGCCGTGGATTAACCCCAGGACTCAAGATACGTACGTGCAGAACCAGGCCGGCCCGCACCAGGGACAGGCGGTCCTCCAGACCGGTGCGCCCCTCGCAGACGCCACCGCGGCGATGATCCTGGTGCACGGCCGGGGGGCGTCTGCCGAGGACATCCTGTCCCTCACCCAGGAGGTCGGATCACCCGGCTGGACCTACATCGCGCCCCAGGCCGCGTCCGCCGCCTGGTATCCACACAGGTTCACGGAGCCGGAGCAGCGCAACGAGCCGTGGCTGAGTTCAGCCCTCGCGGTGATCGGTGACCTGGTCGAACACGTCAGCGCGTCGGTTCACCTCGAGCGACTGATCCTGCTCGGGTTTTCGCAGGGCGCCTGTCTGACCCTGGAGTTCAGCGCCCGCAATGCGCGTCGCTTCGGCGGCATCGTGGGGTTGAGTGGCGGCCTGATCGGCCCCGACACCAGCACCCGTGCCTACGCTGGGACCCTGCAGGGCACCCCGGTCTTCCTGGGCTGCAGTGATGTCGACCCGCACATCCCGGCAGAGCGCGTGACGCACGCCGCCCAGGTTCTCGAGCGCCTTGGCGGCTCGGTGACGCAGCGCCTCTACCCGGGCATGGGGCACACCGTCAACCAGGACGAACTGGACTTCCTCCGCGGGATGATGGCCGCGGTGACCGGGGCCCCGGCCTAGGGCGCACCAACCGGCGCCCCGTACATCGCGTCGATCTCGCCGGCGTACTTGGTGAAGACGACGCGACGCTTCATCTTCAATGTCGGCGTCAGCTCGTCGGACTCAGCGGTCCATTCCACCGGGAGGATGCTGAACTTGCGGATCCACTCGACCTGCGCCACGTGCCGGTTGCATTCGTCGACCGCCTCCTGCACGGCGGCGACGACCCGGGGGTCGACGGCCAGGTCGGCCACCGCGGAGAACTCGATGCCTTGCTGGCGTGCCCACACCGGCGCCACCTCCGCGTCGAGCACCACCAGGGCGCTGACGAATGCGCGGCGATCGCCGATGGCGCAGGCCTGGCCCACGAGCGGGTGCTGCTTGAGCAGGTTCTCGAGGTTGGCTGGGGAGATGTTCTTCCCGCCCGCCGTGATGATCAGCTCCTTCTTGCGATCGATGATGCTCACGTAGCCGTCGGCATCGATGGCACCGACGTCACCGGTGTGCAGCCAGCCCTCGGCGTCAAAGGTCTCCGCGGATTTCTCGGCCTCTCGGTAGTAGCCCTGGGCGACATTGCCGCCGCGCACCAGCAGCTCGCCATCATCGGCAAGCTTGATCTCGACACCGAAGTTGGCGACGCCGACGGTGCCATTGCGGTGGCTGTCGAGGGTCGGTGCAAAGGTCGCCCCGACGGTGGTCTCGGTCATGCCCCAGCCCTCCACAAGGGGCAGGCCCAGGCCCTGGAAGAACTCCACCACTTCGACGTTGATCGGCGCGGCGCCGGTGACGCTGACCACGCATTGGTCGAGGCCAACCTTGCTGAGGAGGGTGTTCCACACCGGCCGGCAGGCCTCGATCTTCGGTAGCAGCTCGGCGGGCGGCTCCTCGCCCCGCTGGCGCATCCGGGCCAGCTCTTGACCGAGGACGAGGGCGCCCTGGATCCCGGCACGCCGTTGCGGGTCGGGCTCGGCCGCCACGCCGGCGACCAGCGCCGCGTGCAGTTTTTCCCAGACGCGGGGCACGCCGATGACCAGCTGCGGCCTGACCTCCGGGGTGTATGCAAAGAGCTGCGAGGCGTCCGGGCAGAAATACACGGCGAGCCCACGGTAGATCGCATACCAATGGCCGATGGCGCGCTCGAAGGCGTGCGCGAAGGGCAGGTAGGAGACGTGACGCGAACCCGGCTCAAGGGGCAGGAAGTGCCGGGTGGCCTCGGCCATCCAGATCACCTGGCGCTGGGCATCCATGACGCCCTTGGGCGGACCCGTGGTCCCGGAGGTGTAGATCAGGGTGGCGAGGTCGTCCGGCTTCACCTGCCGCCACATCTGGTCGAAGGCCGCAGGGTCGGCGCCGGCCGCCTCCCGCCCGGCGGTGACCAGCTCGTCCCAGGTCATCAGCCACTCATCGTGCTCATGGGGGAGCGAGCCCATCACCACCACCAGGCGCAGCCCTGGAAGCTGGGCGCGTACCTCCTGGAACTTGGCCAGGAAGCCCTCGTCTTCGACAATCGCGACGGTGGCCTGGCAGTGGCCGGTGATGTAGGCGACCTGCTCGGCCGCAAGAGTGTTGTAGAGGCTGACCGGGGTACCCTGCGCGTGCATGATGCCGAGGTCCGCGATGACATGCTCAGGCCGGTTGCGCGCCATGATGACCCCGAATTCGCCGGGGGCAAAACCGGCGGCCCTGAGCCCCAGTGCGACATCCCGAACCTGGTCCCGGTACTGCTCCCAGGTCATGGCGTGCCACTCGCCGTCGGCCTTCCAGTTGAGGGCATTCTGGTCACCGTGGGCCTCAACGATGTCCGCGAAGCATGTCAGCAGCGTTCGCCCTTCAATTGCCCGCTCGATCTCGGCTCTCTCGGCTCCGGTATCTCTCGCCATTTCATCACCCACGGGGCCGCCGGAACGTCGCAACGACCTGAGGGCCTCATGGTACGTCGAGGTTGGTTACCATTGGCGCCGGGGGCTGTCCACTGACGACGATCCCGAGTGATGGGGCTCGCTCTCGCTGCCGTGATCGGCTGATAGCTCCTACTCAGAGGAGTAGGACGTGCGCACACTTGCAGGCATCATGATCGCCGGGAGTCTCGGCGCCGCCGCCCGCTACGGGGTGGACGGCGTCGTCAGCCAGCACCTCGAGGGGGCGTTCCCATGGGGGACCTTTGTCGTCAACATCACGGCGTCGCTATTGCTCGGGATCATCTTCACCCTGACCACCGAACGTGCCCTGGTTGATTCGTCGACCAGGGTTGCGCTGACCGTCGGCTTCATCGGCTCGTACTCGACCTTCTCAACCCTGATGCTGGAATCGGTGAGATTGGCCTCGGAGGGCGCCTACGGATTGGCTCTGGTCAACGGCGGCGGAAGCGTGGTTGCGGGGATGGTCGCGCTGACCGGCGGCATCCTCATCGGGAGGGCGCTGTGATGAGACTGGAAGGTGAGGGTAAGCTGCTTCGGATCTACATCGGGGAATCAGATCGGTGGCACCGCAAGCCATTGTTCGAAGCCATCGTGGAATTGGCGCGTCGTGAGGGCCTGGCCGGTGCGACGGTGCTCCGCGGCATCGAGGGTTACGGCGCGGACTCACACCTGCACACGTCCCGGATCCTGCGCCTGAGCGAAGACCTGCCCGTGGTGATCGAGATCGTGGACACTGCCGAGAACATCGAACGCGTCCTGCCGAAACTGGATCAGATGGTTGAGGAAGGCATGGTGACGATCGAGAATGTCCACGTCGTCGCGTACCGCACCAAGGGGAAGCTGAAGCCGCCGGGCTAGTGGTCCCCGGCGGAAGTTCGTGACCCACCCTGAGGCCGCCAACCCGTCGATGCGCAGGTTCAGCAAG
>DAINSI010000015.1:0-41301 GCA_036741395.1 Candidatus Dormiibacterota bacterium | reverse complement strand
CTAGGCTGCTCCCGGACCCCGCGCCAGGCAGGAAAACTGCGGTGGCACCACCACCACCGAATCGTCGGGCGCCAGGGCCAACTGCCAGCCCCCCTCGTGCACCCGCCAGTGGTGCATCGCGCAGAGCAGGAGCATGTTGGAGAGCTTGGTCTTCCCGCCCCGCGAGTACCACTCGACATGGTGCGCCTCGCACTGCGAGGGCGGTCGCTCACAACCGGGGTAGCTGCAGTGCCCGTCCCGGGCGTTGAGCGCGCGGCGTTCGCGTTTCGTCAACGCCCGCTTCATGTGCCCCACGGCGACCGGGATGAGCTTGTCGTCGAGCAGGATCTTGGTCAGGGTCGCATCGCATGCCAGGCGCCCGATGGTCGCCCCCGAGATGGGCTGGCCGTACTCGATCTCGCCGCCCGGCGCACCCGGCAGGTTGCGCAGCGTCTCGGCGGTGCAGGTCACGTTGATGTGGACGTTCTTACCCACGGCCTCGCCACCGGCGAACTCGGTGACCGGCGCGTGCATTACCTCGATGAACGCATCGGCGTACCGCCGCGCCTTGATGCGGTGGTCGTCGGGGCCGAGGCGCTTGGCGCGGGCCGCGAGGACAGATTCCGTGATGGCCGCTGCGGTTGAGTCCAGGTGAACGCTGATCCACGCCGTCCCGTCCTCCAGGTGCTCGATGGTGAGGCGGCGCGACTCAACCGCACTGACCTCGGCGGCCTGGTAGCCGGCGGGGTCCTGCGCGTGGCGCGCGTTGAGGCACGTATGCCGGAAGCGACTCACGCTCTCCTCCTCGGCCAACAGCAGCAGCGGCACCTCGTCGAACACGCCGGTCTTGGACTTCGCCGCGAAGGCAGCGTTGCGGGCCAGGTGGACGAGGTGCCCGAAGCCGATGCGGCCCTGGTCCAGCGCCGAGGAGCTCAGCGGCATCTTGTCCACGTTTTCCCCGACCACCTGCAACGCCAGCACGTCGGCCACGGACATCTTGGCCTGGTGACGGACCCAGTCGACGGGGGTGTCGGAGCCCTGGATGTGCGCCTCATTGGTGGCGGAGAACACGGCGGTGAGCTTGGCCAGTTCGCGGGAGATGATGTCGCGCGTGTGGCTGAGGTGAACGACCTGCTCGCCAATCTCGGCGGCGCTGAAGTCCCGCTCGACCCGGGCCGCGAAGCACGCCACGGCCCCGCGCAGGGCCCCGAATTCGAGCCCAATATCCAGCACCGGAGCGCCGGCAGGCACAACTTCCCCCTCCCCCCAGACCATGACCCAATTATACCAAACATCCGTTCGACGCGGGGAGGACAAAATTGGATCACGGACTGGCACCACGGCCCGAAACCGTGCCGCCGGCGCCCGCCCCGCACCGACGCCATCATCGCCCGTAGACCAACGTGGCGCGCCTATACGCGCCCGGGCTCGCTCGCAGGTCGAGCAGGCGCGACAGGTCCAGCGGCAGGTGGACGATCCCAACCCGTCCCGCGCCGACCCTGCGACGCCGATGCTCGGCGGAACCGGTTCGGCCTACTGGTTGGACCTCCGTGCCTACTACGAGACGGCGGCCGCGAAGGCCCTGGACCGGCCGATCCTCATCCTCCAGGGTGGCCGCGATTTCAATGTCACCATCGCTGATGACCTGGCCGTCTGGCAGAGCGCCCTGGCCGGCCGGAAGGACGTCACCTTCCACCAGTACCCACGGGCGGATCATCTCTTCGTCGACGGCGACGGTCCCGCCACGCCGGCGGACTATGACCACCCGGGTCATGTCGAGACCCAGGTGATCACCGATATTGCCGCGTGGGTGACCTCGATCCCACCGCGGCGCTGAATCAGGCCTGGCGCTTCAGGAAGAGATGCACCTCGACGGTGGCATCCGGGTTGGCGCTGGTGAAGGGCACCTGCGGCACGTCGATCTTGTAGTCGGGGTAGTGCAGGGGGAAGTCGGCCAGCACCTCGAGGCGGTCGCCGTTGCGAGTGACCTGGAGAGGAATGGTGATGTCGTGGGTGACGCCATGCACCGTGAACGTCCCCGGCACCGGCAACGTGCCCGCGCTGGTGCCTGACGCCACGGCCAGCGGCCTGGCCACGAAGGTGGCCATAGGGTAGACGGCGGTTTCGAGGTAGATGCGCCCGACGAAGACGTCGCGGACCGCCGACCCATGGGTGGCGTTGGCATCCTCACTCTTGAGCTTGCTGATGTCGGCGCTGAACTGCGCCGACCGCAGGTCGAGGCCGGTCGCGGAGGCGGCCAGGACCATCTGCCCCGTCACCGTCGACGTCCGCGCGACGGCCTCGCTGTCGGCCGCCTGCCCGACGAACCGTTCCTTGACGCGATAGCCGGCCGCCGAACCCTGGTCCACGACCCAGGTCCCGGCGACGGCGCCGGTTGCCGGGCTCGGCGAGGCGCCGGTGCTCGGGCGGACGGCGAATGGCCTCGGCGAGCTGACGGGCCGGCTCAGCCAGGCATACACCCCGCCGGCCAGCAACACCACGACCACGGTCCCGGCCGCGACCCCCACCCTGGCGACCTTCGACATCAGCCCGGTAGGTGGTCGGGCAGCTGGTCCAGCGAGGTGATCACCGGCACCTCAATCCGCCAGGGCGTGGGGTCCTCCTGCCGGAACTCGTGGGTCAGAATGGCGTTGAAACCCAGCCGGCGCGGACCCATGACGTCCTCGCGGAGGCGGTCACCGACGAACACCACGCCCCCGCCGTCGGGTCCGCCCAGCCGGTTGATGCACTCCTCGTAGATCGCCCGGTTCGGCTTGCGCACACCTATCTCAGAGCTGTAGACGGTGGCGTCGAAATACTGGCTCAGCCCCAGGCTCTCGAGCTGCGCCCGCATGCTGTGGGGCGGGAAGGCGGCGTTGGAGACGATCCCCATCCGCAGCCCCCGCCGCTTCAGCGCGTCCAGGGCGGGGTGTGCGTGCGGGCTCGCGGTGATGCCGCTGAGCCACGCCCGCTGTTCCTCGTCGACCACCCACGCCACCGTCTCCGGCCGCAGCTTCATCCCCAGCGCGCCGAGCGCCTGGTCGTAAAGCGCCGCGATGTCGACCTCCTGCTCGGCGCCACCTCGGTAGCTGTCGCCGATCTCCTCGTCGACGCGTTCCGACACCGAGACCAGCAACTCGGCCGCGGCCGGGACCTCGGACTCCAGCTCCTGCTCGAGGCGCAGGTTGATGCGGTGATAGGCGTCGAGCAGCAGCTCTTCAGGTCGGGCGAAGTCCATCAGGGTGTGTCCATAGTCGAAGAGCAGGGTGGTCACGCGTGCGCCGCCGGTCATCTCAGCTCCCGGAGGCGATCGAGGTTGCGCCGGCCCTCGACGGCCTCGTCGCCTGGGGTCTCGAGGATGAAGGGCAGATGACCGATAACGGGGTGGTGCACCAGGTAGGCAAAGGCGTCGTCGCCGAGCAGGCCCTCGCCGATGTGCCAGTGGCGGTCCGCCCTGCCGCCCGCGGGCACCTGGGTGTCGTTGGCGTGGACCACGAAGATGCGGTCGAGTCCCACCGTGGCGTCGAGCTCCTCGAGGGTGTCGCCGACCATCTCGGCGCCGCTCATGTCGTTCCCGGCGGCGTGTGCGTGGCAGGTGTCGAAGCAGATCCCGACCCGGTCCGCGTGGTTCGCGAGCCGGCGCATCAGCTCGGCCAGCTCGCCGAACTGGCCGCCGACGTTGTTGCCGGTGCCCGCGGAGTTCTCCAGCAGCAGGCGCGGCGAGCCCTCTGCCGGGACCGCCGCCAGCGTGCCCTTCACGGCCGCCACGATGTGGTCGTAGCCGCTCTCCAGGCCCGCGCCCTTGTGGCTGCCGATGTGGACGATGCAGTGGTCGAGGCCGTAGGCGGCACCGCGTCCGAGGTCCTCGGTGAGCGCGGCGCACGACTTGGAGTACAGCGGTTCATCGGCGCCGGCGAGGTTGATCAGGTAGTTGGCATGGCTCACGACGCAGCGCACCCCGGCCGCGCGCAGCGCATCGGTGAAAGCCCGTGCCGCGCGCGGGTCGGGCATCGGCGAGCGCCACGACGAGGGATTGCAGGTGAAGATCTGCACTGCCTCGACGCCGAGGTCGCGGGCTGATTCCACCGCCGCCGGGAAGCCGCGGTCGGTGCTCAGATGCAGCCCCACCGGGGGGATGGTGGCGCTCAGCTCCGCGGGCTCGGGGCGGTTGTGCGCGGCCGCGCCAGGATCACCCGGGCGGCGACCAGACCGGCCGCGGCACCGGCGCCGATGCCGTTGTCGATGTTGACCACGGTCATACCCGGCGAGCACGTCTGCAGCATCGCCAGCAACGCCGCCAGGCCCCGGCCGCCGGCGCCATACCCAGTCGACACCGGGATCGCGATCACCGGGACCGAGACCAGGCCCGCCACCACCGTGGGCAGCGCCCCTTCCATTCCCGCGGCGACCACCAGGGCGTCCACCCCGGCCGCGATCATCTCGCGCAGCGGCGCCTCCAGCCGGTGCAGCGCCGACGCCCCCACGTCATAGGCGTGGTGGCAGGGGAGGCCCATGGCGTCGACCATCATCCGGGCCTCCTCGGCGACGTCGGCGTCCGAGGTCCCGGCGGCGAGGATGCCGACACCCCCCTCTCCCGGAGGGGTTGCCGCCGGAGCTGCCGAGAGCAGGCGGCGGCTCGACCCGTAGCTCAGCATCGTCGCGCCCCGCGCCGTGGCGACGGCGGTCAGCTCGACGTTGCCCTCGTCGGTGACGCGCGAGACCAGAGCCTGGCCGCTGGCGTCGAGCATTCGCGCCGCCAGGTCGGCCGTCACCTTCGGCGGCTTGCCCGGCGCGTAGATCACCTCGGGTACGCCCTTGCGCCGAAGCCGGTCGGGGTCCAGCCTGGCGAGGTCGCCGGCGATGTCGATGTGCTCGGCGTCGAGCGCGCGGAGCGCCTCCTCCACGGTGAACTCGCCGGCCAGGAGGCGCTCCAGGATCTCTCTCACGATCAACAGAGCTTAGCCACCTCACAGGGTTGCGCCCGCCACCGTTAATGGGGTCGTGAGCCTGCCGCCGTTCCAGCAACTCCTCGATGAGCACCAGGACGACGTCTTTCGCCTCCTCGTCGCCATGGTGGGCCGGGACGACGCCGAGGATTGCTTCCAGGAGACATTCCTGAGCGCCCTGCGCGCGTACCCCGGGCTGCGCGCGGATTCCAACCTGCGCGCCTGGATCCACACCATCGCCCGTCGCAAGGCGGTCGATGCCCTGCGCGGGCGGCGCCCGGCGGCGGTGATCGACGACCACCAGGAACACCTGGCGGCGCCTGGGGACGGTGAGGCCGCGGCCGATCTCTGGCACGCGGTTCAGAGCCTGCCGGAGAAGCAGCGTCTGGCCATCGAGTACAGGTACGCGATCGGCCTGACCAGCGCCGAGACCGCCGCGCTGATCGGCGGCTCCGACGCCGCCGTGCGGCAGAACACCCGCGATGCCCTCCGCAACCTGCGGACGGTCTACACGGACGGAGGACGAGCATGAAGGAGACCGACCTGACGGCCGCGGGCCGCGCTCTGCCCCGCCCCGCGGCGGAACTGCTGGAGCGGGTCGCCGAGCGCGCCGCCGGCGAGGGCCTGGTGGACATCAGCTACGGCGAGATGGATTCCCCGCTGGGGCCGCTGTTGCTCGCGGTCACCGACCGTGGCCTGGTGCGCCTCTCATACACCGAGTACAACCCGGACGCGCTGCAGGACCTGGCCCGAAAGCTGAGTCCCCGGATCATGCGCCGGCCGGCGCAGACCGACGTCGCCCGGCGCCAGCTCGACGAGTACTTCGGGCGCCGCCGCCGTGACTTCGACATGCCGGTGGACTGGGCCCTGATCCACGGCTTTGGTCGCGAGGTCCTGCGGTTCACCGCGGCCATCCCCTACGGCCAGGTCTCGACCTATCGCGAGGTGGCGGCCGGCGCGGGTAACGAGCGTGCCAGCCGCGCCGCCGGGAATGCGCTCGGCAACAACCCGATCCCCATCGTGATCCCCTGCCACCGCGTGCTTCGCACGGGTGGCGGCCTCGGTGGTTACACCAGCGGGATTCACCGCAAGCAGCTGCTGTTGGAGCTGGAGGGAGCGACTCCCTAGGTCGGACCCGGACCTATAATCGGGGACAGATTCCATGAACATCATCGCCTTCATCAAGGAGCGGGCCCGCTACTACAACTGCCCCGCCTGCGCCCGCAACCTGGAGAGCTGCGAGGTGAGGATGTTGAAGCAGGCGGAGTCACACCTGACGGTGGAGGTGACGTGCGCTCGCTGCCAGGTGACCTTCGTCGTGGTCCTCGCCGTGCAGTACAGCGGCGACGATGCCGAGGAGGCCGTCGGGGGAACCGCGGGCCGGGCCGCCGAGATGGCGACCGTGGACGCCGCTCCGATCGGCCCCGACGAGGTCCTCGACGTGCACGACCTGCTGCGCGACTTCAAGGGCAACTTCAAGGAGCTGTTGCGCTCCTCCGACCCGGGCGCGAACTAGCGCCCCCGCGGCGCGTCGGCCGGTGATCTACCTGGACCACGCGGCCACCACGCCCGTGGACCCCGAGGTGCTCGAAGCCATGCTGCCCTTCCTCGGCGCCGTCTTTGGCAACCCATCGTCGGTCTACGGCCCCGGTCGCGAGGCGAGGGCGGCCATCGACGCTGCCCGGGACACCGTGGCGGCGGGACTGGGCGCGCAGTCGCGCGAGGTCATCTTCACCTCCGGCGGTTCCGAATCCGACAACCTCGCGGTCCGCGGCGTGGCCACCCGCAACCGTGACCGCGGCAATCACCTGGTCTGCAGCCAGGTCGAGCACCACGCCGTGCTCCACACCTGCCAGGACCTCGAACGCCAGGGGTTCGAGGTCAACTATCTGCCGGTGGATGAGCTCGGACGCGTCAGCGTCGACGACCTCCGCGCCGCACTCAGGCCGACCACCGTGCTGGTCTCGGTGATGACCGGCAACAACGAGGTCGGCACGCTGCAGCCAGTCCGCGAGCTGGCGGCGGTCACGCACGAGCACAGCGACGCCTACTTTCACACCGACGCGGTGCAAGCCCTGGGCAAGATCGCCGTGAACGTCGATGACATCGGGGCCGACCTGCTGACGATCTCGGCGCACAAGATCAACGGTCCCAAGGGCGCGGGTGCCCTGTACGTCCGGATGGGCACCCGCATCCAGCCCCTGATCACCGGTGGCGGCCACGAGCGCAACCGTCGCGCCGGCACCGAGAACGTCGCCGGGATCGCCGGCCTGGCGGCGGCCGTCCGTCTCGCCGATCACGACCTCGAGCGCAACTCGACGGCGATGCGCGACGCGCGTGACCGGTTGACGGCAGGGATGCTGGACGGGATCGAGGGCGCGATCCTCACCGGGCACCCCACCGCGCGGCTGCCCCACCATGCGAGCTTCCTGATCCCGGGGATCGAGGGCGACGCCCTGCTGATGCGGCTGGACCGCGCCGGCGTCTACGCCTCCAGCGGCTCCGCCTGCACATCGGGATCACTGGAGCCGTCGCATGTGCTGCTGGCGATGGGGATCCCTCCCCGGGAGGCGCTCAGCAGCCTGCGCCTGACCGTGGGCAAGGCGACGTCGTCGGCGGACGTCGATGCCGCGCTGGAGCTGATCGGCGAAAACGTCCGCGCGCTGCGCGGCTCGGCCACCGCCGGGGTCGCCTGAGGGTTACACAGGACGGGCGGGCCGCTCCGGCGACACCGCCCGCGCCATGTCAGCTCCGCTAAGCTGCGCCGGTTACGAGATCGGGAAGGGACTTTCCGTCGACCAGCTCCATGCCGCGCCCGGCCGCGTAGGCCCGAGCCCGCTCACTGAAATGGCCCGTGGTGACCATGATGGCGTGGTCGGCACCGGCGCCCGAGGCATAACCGGCAAGCTCGTGCACCGCCTTGTCCGGCACCTCCCAGACCTGCCAGTGACGGCACTCCAGGAAGACGCGCTGGTCGCCCTTGCGCAGCACCATGTCGACCGGCGCGTGGTTGTTGGGCACCGATTCGACCAGGTATCCCTGGCGCTGGTAGGTGGTCCGCATCAGGCCCCGGACCTGGCCCCAGGTGAGGTGGGTGGCGCGGTCAAGGTCGATCTTCTCTTCCACGTGGGGCATGAACCCCAGCTTGCGGAGCAGGTCTTGCATGCCTTCGACACTAGGCACCGGTACCGCCGATAGCGGGCGATTTACCGTCTCTTTACAAGTCTGTTCACGTTTCGATCCCTCTAAACTGGCGAGGTGCCGACGCTGATGGCTGTGCATGCCCACCCCGACGACGAGGGGGTCCAGACCGGGGGCGTGCTGGCGTTGGCGGCGAAAGCGGGGATCCAAACGGTGCTGGTGACGTGCACCAACGGGGAGATGGGCGACTCGCCCGACGGCCTCAAACCCGAGGCCGACGGTCACGACACGGTGGCAACCTCGGAGCTTCGGCTCAGCGAACTGCGGGTGGCGGTGAGGGAGCTGTCGATCGCGCACCAGGAGCTATTGGGTTACCGTGATTCTGGGATGATGGGCTGGCCCCAGAACGACGACCCGTCGTGTTTCTGGCGCACCCCGCTCGACGAGGCGACCGCCCGCGTCGCGGAGCTGATGGAGCGATACCGCCCCGAGGTCGTGGTGACGTACGACGAGAAGGGCCTCTACGGTCACCCCGACCACATCCAGGCGCATCGCGCGACCATCGCGGCGGCGGAGCAGACCGGCATCCCGCAGAAGATCTACGAGATCGCGTTCCCGCTCTCGATGATGAAAGCGTTCGCGGAGATGCAACGTGAGGCCGGGGTGGCGCCGCCGGAGGCGGAGGAGCCAACACCGTTGGGGACGCCGGACGAGCTGATCACCACCACGGTCGACGTCTCCTCGGCCTGGGAGGAGAAGCGCGCCGCCGTCTTCGCCCATGCCAGCCAGATGGCCAACTTCGACTTTCTCAAGCTGGACCCGGAGCTCCTCAAGGCCGCTTTCGGCCAGGAATACTTCGTGCGGCGCTTCGACCGCACCGGGTCGCCCGTCCCCGAAACCGACCTGTTCGCGGGAGTCGTCTAGAGGCCAGGTCTAGGCCAGGATCGGCTCGCGAACCTCGCCGGAGGGGCGGGCGGTCAGCCGCTCGTCGGACTGGACGTGGCCGTCCTGGATGCGGACGATGCGATCCGTCGTCGACGCCAGGTCGAGGTCGTGGGTCACGATCACGAAGGTGACGCCGCGGTCACGGTTCGCCGCTCGGAGGATGGTCATCAGCTTGGCGCTGGTCTCCGTGTCCAGGTTCCCGGTGGGCTCATCACCCAGGACGATGGTGGGGTTGTTGATCAGCGCGCGTGCAATCGACACCCGCTGCTTCTCGCCACCGGACATCTGAGTCGGCCGGTGGGCGGCCCGGTCGGTCAGGCCGACGACCTCGAGCAGCTCAAAGGCGCGCTTGCGGGCCTCCTTCTTGTCGGCGCCGGAATATCGCACCGGTAAGAGGACGTTCTCGATGGCATTGAGGGTGTCGAGCAGGTTGAAGTCCTGAAAGATGAAGCCCAACTTGTGGCTGCGATATACCGCCCGCGCGGAATCCTTCATGGCGGTGGTGTCCTCGCCATCGATGATGATCCTCCCGGTGGTGGGGCGCATCAGCAGACCGATGCTGTCGAGCAGCGTGGTCTTGCCACTGCCGGAGCGCCCGACGATCGAAGCGAACTCGCCCGACTCGATGCTCAGGTTGACCCCATCCACGGCCTTCACGGTCTGCTCGCCCTTGCCGTAGTACTTGCGCAGATCGACCAATTGAATTGCAGGCATCTTCGTGACTCCCTCAGCCCACTGACCGCAGCGCGATCACCGGGTCCATGCGGGCGGCGCGCGCGGCGGGAAGCAGTCCCGCGACGGCGCCCAGGACGACGGCGAAGAGGAATGACCCGATCGCCAGGCGCGGGGTCAGAAGGAAGATCCCGCTGGCGCCTCCGAAGGCCTGGTTGAGTCCGATGATTGCCAGGGCCCCGACGGCCAGGCCCAGTCCTCCCCCGATAGCACCGATGAGCGTCGACTCGCTCACGAACTCGCGCATGATGTGACCGGTCCGCGCGCCGACAGCCTTCTTGAGTCCGATCTCACGAATGCGCTCCGTGACCGCCATCAGCATGGTGTTGACGACCGAGATCCCGCCGATCACCAGCGCCAGCAGCGCCGCCACCGTGGTGATCGCGGTGAAGGTGACACTGAAGGCCTTGAACTGTGTGACAAGCACGCTGGGCTTGAGCGCCTTGACCCCCGGGACCTGGTTGTTGATGCGGTCTGCGATGTCATCCAGGTTGGCCCCCGGCTTGCCGTAGACGGTCATCCCGCCGACCAGCGTGTATGGGTCGAGGGTCTTCTTGATCGCGGGCGGTAGCTGATCACCGTACAGGGTCTGGGCGTCGTGCAGGCTGACCTCGGCGAACCCGTCGGGCGCGGTCAGGGTCTGCTGCAGAATGCCCACCACCCTGAACGGGTGATTCACGAAGTCGGGCCGGGCGTCCGCCGGCCGCACCGGCAGGTCGATGGTGTCACCCACCTGCTTCTTGAACTCCTTGGCGATGGTGCTCCCGAAGACCACCTCGCCGCGCGAGTTGTCGGTGACCTCATGCCCGCTCGCCAGCGCGAGCTTGAAGCTGGAGTACTGCGCGGCAGCCGGGTCGTAACTGGTGATGGTGTCATTGGTGAACCCACCGCCGAGGTTGCCCGGCTTGGCCTGCAGCGAGACCCCGGGGGATGCCACCGCGACCCCCTCGACCTTCTCGAGGTCGTCCTTGACCGAGAGCTGCATGATGCCGCCGGAGAACCCACCGTTGCTGCTCTCTGAGACCTGGACGTTGCTGCTGAAGTACTTCACGCCGCCGTCGATGAGGGCATTGAAGTGCTCGGCGAGACCGCCCATGGTCACCAGCGCCAGGATGCCCATGAATATCCCTGTGATGGTCAGGATGCTGCGGAGTTTGCGGCGCCAAAGGTTGCGAACGAGTTCCAAGTCAGTCCTCCATCTCTACCTAGACAGTAAGCGAGACACTCTGGATGCGGTTAGACCTCGGTCAGGAGCAGGTCCTCGTAGGTCTCGCGACGGCGGATCAGCCGGGCCTTGCCGTCGCGCACCATCACCACCGCGGGGCGGGTGTTGTAGTTGTAGTTGCTGGACATCGCCAGCGAGTACGCCCCGCTGGCGGGGAGCGCGACCAGGTCGCCGCTCCGAAGTCGGGGCATGGCGGCGTCCTTGATGAGGATGTCGGTGGACTCGCAATACCGGCCCGCGATGGTCACCGTGGTGTCCCGCGGGGCGTCGGGGGCGTCGACCCGGTAGGCCTCGTACACCGAGCCGTAGAGCTTGGGGCGGATGTTGTCGCCCATACCGCCGTCCACCGAGACGTAGGTGCGGATCCCCGCGATCTCCTTGATCGCGCCCACGGTGTACACGGCCACCGCGGCCGGCCCGGCGATCGAGCGTCCCGGCTCGATCAGCAGCCGGGGCAACTCCAGGCCGCGCTCCGAGCAGCCCTCGTTGACGGCGTCGGCGATGACATGGACGAAGTCGGCCGGGCGGGGCGGCTGCTGGTCAGAGGTGTACGCGATCCCAAGCCCACCACCCATGCTCAGCTCCTGCGCGACGAAGCCCAGCTCGTCGCGGGCGCGGACCAGGAAGTCCAGCACCCGGACCGCCGCCGCGGGGTAGCTGGAGAGGTCGAAGATCTGGCTGCCGATGTGGGCGTGCACCCCGGTGACCTGGGCGGCCGGCACCGCCAGCAGCCGGCGCAGGGTGTCCAGCGCCTGCCCGGTCTCGACGGGGAAGCCGAACTTGGAGTCGAGCTGGCCGGTGGAGATGAAGGAGTGGGTGTCTGGCTGGATCCCCGGGCTGACGCGCAGGGTGCAGCGGACGTGCCGGTCGCCGCCCATTTCCGCCAGCATGTCGATCTCGTTGAGGGAGTCGACGACCAGTGCCCCGATCCCGGCCGCGGCGGCCATCTCGACCTCGTCGCGCGACTTGTTGTTGCCGGGGAAGAAGACCCGCTCCATGGGGAAGCCGGCCTGCTGCGCGAGGTAGAGCTCGCCCCCGGAGACCAGGTCCAGGCCGGCGCCCTCGTCGGCCACCAGCTTCGCCACCGCCTTGGTCAGGAAGGCCTTGCCCGCGTAGAGCACCAGGCTCTCACCCGGATAGGCGGCCTTGAGGGTGTCGCGGAACTCCGCGATGCGCCCGCGCATCGTGGCCTCGTCGTAGACGTACAGCGGCGTCCCGTACTCCCGGGCCAGGTCAGCCAAATCGCAGCCACCGACCGACATGTGCCCGGCGGCGTTGACCTCATAGGTGTCGGGGAACAGCACGGTGGATTGTAGCGGCGGTATGCTGCCTGCATGGTGGCCGTCACCTCTTACCCCGCGCGCCGGCTCGAGGGCCGGGAAGCCGCCGTTGCCGCCGGCGGCGCGACGCTGCTGGCGACGGCGTGGGTCCTGCCCGAACTTTGGGCGCACGGGATCCAGCCCATCCCCCAGTGCCTCTTCTACCAGGTGACGGGAATTCCCTGCCCCTTCTGTGGCGGCACGCGCAGCTTCGCCGCCATAGCCCACGGCAACCTCGGCGCCGCTGCCCACGTCTTCCCCATCGGCCCACTGATGTTCGCCGCGCTGGTTGTCGCGGTCGTCTACTGCTGCTGGGTGCTGGTCAGCGGGCGCAAGGTCCAGGTGGTCCTGGACGACCGACTCCGGCGTGGCCTGATCCTCGCCGCCGGGGCGCTGCTGCTGGTCAACTGGGCGTCCAAGATCTTCATCCTGGGCTACTGAGCGACCCGCCCTCCCCGTCCGACCGCGACCAGCTCGAGGCGCGCCTGCACGCGTATCTCGACCTGCTCCTGGAGCGCACCAGGACCCTCAACCTCACCGCGGTGCGCGACCCGGCGCTGGCCTGGGAGCGCCTGGTGCTGGCCTCGCTGACTCTGCTCGACGCCCACGAGTTCCGCGGCGACGAGCGCGTCGCCGACATCGGCAGCGGCGGAGGTCTCCCGGGGATCCCGCTGAAGATCGCGCTGCCGGGACTGCGCATGACACTGGTGGAGTCGGACCAGAAGAAGGCAGCCTTCCTGCGCGACGCGGTTGAGGCGCTGAAGCTCGATGACGTCGTCGTGGACAGCCGTCGCGCCGAGGAGATCGGCCGCGATCCCGAGCACCGCGAGACCTACGACGTCGTCGTCACCCGCGCCGCTGCTAAGCCCCCTGTGACGGTCGAGTACTGCATGCCGCTGCTGCGCGTGGGCGGGGTGATGCTGGCGCAGGCGCGCAGCGAGGACTTCCGGTCAGCCGCGCGCGCGGTCGGTCAATTGGGAGGGCGCATCCGCCATGAGCGCGGTGGGGTGGTGGTCATCGGCAAGGGGCGCCCCACGCCGGACGCGTTTCCGCGCCGGGTGGGGGTTCCGGGGAAGCGCCCTCTCTAGAAGCTCAGCGTAATGGCATCGCGTCGTGATCACCGGCGTTCACGCCCTCATTTACAGCGGAGAGTGCGAAGCCATCCGGCGTTTCTTCGCCGACACCCTGGGCCTGCCGTCAGTCGACGCCGGCGGCGGGTGGCCGATCTTCACGCTTCCCCCTGCCGAGCTGGCCGTTCACCCCGCCGGCGACGGGTCCCCCCGTCACGAGCTGTGGCTCATGTCTGATGACGTTGAAGCCACCGTCGCCGAGTTATCCATGAAGGGAGTGAACGCGGACCCGATCACCGACCGGGCCTGGGGCCTAGCGACGACGCTCACATTGGCTGGCGGCGAGAAGATAGGCCTCTACCAACCCAAGCACCCCACCAAGATCGCCTAGTTCGTACGCGAACCTCAAGCAGACCCGACGCTCTGGTAGGGGTGAATATTCAAGGTGGTTTCGCTCCGGTGACATCGCACTCCCCTGGCCTAGAGCCCTAATCCCCTCGCAACGACAAACCCGACCAAAATCAACAGGGAACCGACAGCGATGGACAGGAACGGTACGTATGTGTACCGCTGGAACCAGTTAATTCGTGCGCCGAACGCCAGCCGATTGAGGTAGAAGGCGGCGGTACTGACCATGAGGGACGCGACCATCAGGGCAAACCAGAAGGTCGGGTTCCAAATCGGAGCTATCGCACCGGCAGTCACAACGAGCTCAGGCTACTCGGAAAGCTGAACCTCACAGTGTCATTCGTTCACCCTCGTGTGAGCCAGGGCCGAATGACAGGGGTGGCGCAGCTCCGTCGAGGATGGCTGATCGAGTCCTCCCTCGGTGCCCGGCTCTCAGTTGGCCGCTGCCCTCAGTGTTGACGGCTGAGAGCTCTCGTCGCAGCGTGCGGAGGACCGCCAGGGCCCCCAACCAGAGCAGGGTCATTCCGACCGTGTTCCACCCGTAAAACAGGAGAAAGAGGGGCACCTGGGAGCCAACCAGGATGCCACTGTTGAGGCCGAGGGAGCCGGCGATCCCGATGGTGGAGTGGATGTCGATCCACAGGAACGGATAGGAGGCGATGATCAGGCCTCGTCCTGCCCGGCTCACCCCCATCGAGGGCGCCAGCAGCGCGATTGCCAGCATCTCGCTTACCAGGTGGTGTTGCCAGGTGATGCTGGAGACCACGGGCGTGGCAGCGAGGAAGGCGGCGAACACCGCCGCCCGGCCTTTGGGCCCTGTCACGGCCCAGCTCATTCGCCAGGTCACGCCCAGCACCAGCGCCATCAGCGCGATCGGGAAGAGTCCGAACGGCTGCGGCCGCTGGTGCATGACGAGGTCCTGGATGCGCAGGAACAGGCCCGGTACGGACTGGTTCTCATAGAAGGCGGTGCCGTTGCCCAACCTCGGCAGCACCACGCTGAAGTACCGCGGGGTCCCGGGATTGGCCAGCCAGGACACGATGGCGAGGAGGCCACCGGTGATGACCAGCGCGATCACCGGCAGCGGGCGGCGACGGAAACCTTTCTGCAGCAGGGTGGGAACCATGAGGATGGGCGTCACGCGCAGCATCGCCGCCGTCGCCAACCAGGCCCCTGCGGCGGGGCGTCTGTCATCGGCAACGAAAGCGACCGCCGCCAGGCTGAGCAGCAGCAAGAGCAGGACGTTGACCTGCATGAAGTAGAGGCTGGCCTGCAGGGGCAGGAAGGCGAGCCAACCGGCAGCCAAGAGCGCCGCCAGCGTCGGCGTGAGCCAGCGCCGCAGGCCGTAGTAGACCACGACCATGCAGGCGACGACCATGAGGTGGTTGACCCACAGCCAGATCGCCGCACCCGCGTAGGGGTCGAAAGCAAGTAGGGGTCGAAACAGCTCGGCAAAGAGTGGAGGATAGATATAGCCGCCGCGGCACCACTCGTTCAGCGGGCAGTTGGTGAGGAAAGCGACATATAGATCGCGCCCGTGGGCAAGGTCGGACGCGGCGCGCCAGAACTGCAGGTAATCGTACTCGAGCTGCCGCCCGATGCCGAGGTCCTGGAACTCAGCCAGGGCTCGCTCTACGTAGAAGAGGGCGGCGGCGCCCGCTAGGGCAAAGGCCAGCCGTTCCCGAGTGGCCGTCGACAGCCTCACGGCGGGGCTCGGTACCCGGGTCGCCAGGCTAAGAGTGTCCTGTAGCCGACTCCAGCGCCGCCTGGAAGCCGGGAAGGGAGCGATCGATCATCTCGTCGCTGGCCGTGAACGAGACCCGGAAGTAGCCCGGCAGCTCGACCGCCGCGCGGGCAGGACGAAGGCATCGTGCTCCGCGAGCATCTCGGTGAAGGCGACATCGTCGTCGATCGGCGCTTTCACCATCAGGTAGAAGGCCGCCTCCGGGCTGTACGTCTGGTACCCGATCTCGGTGAGCGCCTCGACCATGCGGTCCCGCTTTCGCTGCAGGTGGGCGATGTCGATGGATAGCTTCTCCAGGTCCGGCATGGCGTGCTGCATGAGGGCGTCAGGGACGTCCGAGCCACCGGTCATGGCGGTCAGCATGGGCCACCTCCGCGATGCTGGTTGTCGGTGCCGGGGACGCGCCCCGGTTAGTCGTAGAGCGGCAGGCGACTGGTTGGTGACTACCGACGAGCTGGGGGTTGCGGATGGCCGAACGCTTGTTACCGGGGATGGCGAACAGGCGGCAACCAGCAGCGCCACGGTAAAAGCCCCCACCCCCGGCCGCATGTGCCGATGTTACCTGTGCGGGTAGGCGCATACGCCATCGCAACCGAAGCCGTCGCAGCTTGGGGACACTACCTGAAGGCCAAGAACCTCCCGGATGCGCCGTGTACGAGGTATTAGCCTCGCGACCCCTGCAGGTTCCGGGAGCAGTTGTGACCGAGTTCGAGTGACATTGCCGCACTCTGGGGTGGCGAGCCCTCTCGATCAGCGCGACCAGGTCACCGCTCCCATCAAAAGCCATTTACGCTGACCGATCCCGCGTGCTGAAGCCTGCTCCAACCGTCCAAACAGACGTATCCGACCACGATTCCGCCGGCTGGCTCCAATTCGGTCGAATGCGCTCAGACCGCTTCCTCCGTGAGCGGACGTATTGATGTGCGAAAGACTTGAATGCGTACGTCGACCGTCACGGCGTCGAGATCACTGACGATATCGGGGCAGTCCATGGAGTCGAATATCCGGCAGATCGCACCTCCTGACGTCCCCGCCGTGGTGGAGTTCGCGCTTCGCGCATGGGCACCTGTTTTCGAATCTTTCCAGGCGGTTCTGGGCGAGCGGCTTTTCAAGGCCGTGTACCCGGACTGGCTGGAGAGCCAGGCCCGCGATGTGGAAGCGGTGTGCCGGGACGATTCAGCGGACGTGTGGGTGGCGCAGGAAGAAGGGCGGCCGGTGGCCTACGTCGCCATCCGTCTCGATCCCGACGCCAAGAGCGGGGAGATTGACATGCTCGCAGTCGACCCCGAGTTCCAACGAAGGGGCATCGGCTCGGCCCTGACGACGTTTGCCTTAGAGAGGATCCGCGACGCGGGTTGCATGCTCGCAGTTGTCGCGACGGGGGGCGATCCGGGACATGCTTCCGCACGCCTCACGTATGAGAAGGCGGGCTTCGTCGGCTTGCCTCTGGTTCGGTATTACATGCTGCTGGACGGCGACGACACCAGGTGAAGGGCACGGCCCATTTGATCCACGGTTACCTGGGCGCGGGAAAGACCACGTTCGCTCAGCAGCTCACGGAGGACGTCGGGGGTATACGCCTCTCCCTCGATGACTGGTATCTGCGGATGTATTCAGACGGGGAGCCGACCGCCTCGATGGATCCAGTCCTTCTGGATCGAGTCTGGGCGGCGCTTGACGAGCTCTGGCCACAGCTGCTCGAGCAGGGCGTCAACGTGGTTCTGGACTTCGGCTACTGGACTCGGATTCGGCGTGACCGCGCCCGGGACGTGGCTGGTGCGGCGGGCGCTGATACTGTGCTGTACAGCGTTGCCTGCGACGAGGACGTCGCGCGTGCGAGGTGCCTTGGGCGCAACCACGACCCGCGGTCGAGCTTTGTGATCGTAGCCGCCGCCTATGACGAGCTCAAGGCGGGGTTTGAGCCTCTCGGTGAGGACGAGAAATTCGTCGCAATTGACGGAACGTAGGCCGGACCGGGCCCCAAATCAGACCGTCGGTGTCCTGGCGCTCAGGTCTCAACCAACCGGATCGGCATCCCTCCAGAACCACCAGGCTCGGGCATCGAGGAAGTCCAACTCCCGAAGAACGCTGTATCCGTTGCGCTGGTAGAAGGGAACGTTCCGGGGATTCGCGGTCCAGAGCGCAGTGGGGACCCGCTCCTCGTCGGCCAGGCGTTGGAAGTGCTTCAGCAGGGCTGAGCCACGACCCTGCGCCGGTGTCCGGGAGCCGATGAATGAGAGATACCAATGGGGTACCTGTGGTCGCGCGGCGTTCACCCGCGCAAAGGACTCAACGACGAGTTCCGTGGAACCTGGTGGGGGTTCGTTCTCGTGTTCTGAGCCGGGCGGGAGCCAGAGGGCTCCCGCCTGTGCATCGGCAGTCATGTAGAGGCGGCCCCCTGCCTCGATGCTCGTTGGCACGTGGCGGGCAAACATGGCTTCCATCTCCTCCTGGCGAGCCGCGGGATCGGGCAGGAACCAGGCGGTTAACGCATCTCGCTGAAAGGCATCAGCGAGGGCCTGCCCGACGATCGGGACGTCCGCGAGCTCGGCGAGCCTGACCTCAGTCATCGGGTGTCGTCGGGCAAGTCGTCGCGCAGATGGCCAGGAGCGTGCCGCGCTCCTACTCGAAAGCCGAAGCCGGGACTCGCAACTCGACCCGCCGGCACGCGTTGCACGCGAACAGCTCAAGAGGCACTCGTTCCGGCGCCAAACCCTCGCCGAATGGAGTGATCCCGCGCGCAAGGGTGTTCACGTTCCCGACCGCGAAGTCCTGGGTGCCCATGTCCCAGAGCTGGCCACCGCACGCCTGGCACGCCTCCTCGGCCACCATTGCTTTCGCCGGGTCGTCATTATCGCCGGGTCGCATCACCTCACCTCCCTGCCACCTGAAGATTCGCTTGAGCAACATTGTGGACCACACCTCGTCGCCGGCTGCCCATATCAGCGCTCGCGCTCCCGATCCCGCCCGCTACCCCGGCGCCGCTGCTCGTCCTGGCGCCGGGCATCGTCCCGCCGCGCGTACTGTCCGGCCACGGACCGGGAGAGAAGGCGCCGGAGCCGCTGCAGTTCCGTCAGCTCCTTCATGCTGAGGTGCCCGGCCTCGCGGCGCTTCTCGATGAGATCCTGAACCCGCTGCTGACGGGGCGAGACCTTCTGACCCTGCGGCCCTGTCAGCCTCGAGAACCTCGAGCGCGGTCTGCTTGGAACTGTCGCGACCCATCGCATCGATGACCCCGGCGAGCCGCTCCCTGGACTAACAAACGGCTCAGGTGACATCTCACCATACTGGCCTGGGGTGCGCATCCGCTTCTATAGGAGCGGGTGGTATACACGGCCGCTGCGCGAAGTCGCGGACGGTCCGCGAAGTTGCGATTGCGCCGCTCGAGCCAAATTTCGGCCGCCCCGCTCCTCTCGCGAGGGGTGCCGCCGACGGGCGCCAGCATCCGGTCTCACAGGGTCAAACGCTGGTGTGCCCCTTCTGATTTACTCCGGAGCGCGGCCACCGACGCCACACCAGCAGCACGAGGACGCAAATTGTGACCACCGCATTTCCACAACGCAGAAGGCAAACGCCGCGACACCTGCGGCACCGAGAAGGCCGCCACTCGTGAAGCTGGTCATCATCGCGTAGCCCCTGAAAGCGAGCGAGGCTGTCGCCAAGGCAGGCAGGAGCGCTCTGAACTTCACCCTGCAAGTCTGGCGACATCTCTGGCGTGCGCAAGGGGCAAACAGGTGTCCCCAAGACGCGTCGGGACCGCCGTCGCGCGCGCTCGCCAACGTTTGATACGGGGATCCAAAGTACCCTGAATGGCCTTGATCTCCGCCGTTCTATTTGACCTCGACGGCACCCTGATGGATCACCGCGGCGCCGCCGCTGCCGCCCTCAGGGCGTCGCTTGCCGCGTCGGTAACGATTGACGCCGCTCGGTTCGTGCAGTTGGAGGAGCGATGGTCCGCCCTCGAGAGAACTCACATGGACGTTTTCCTGGGCGGCGGTTGTACCTTCACGGAGCAACGGCGTTGCCGCCTTCGCGATTTTCTGCCAGAAGTCGGAATGACAGCGGGCGGTGATGCCGAGCTTGACGAATGGTTCGTTGGCTATGTGCGTATATATGAAGCCAATTGGGCGCTCTACAGCGACGTCATTGGCTGCCTGACCGAACTCTTGGCTACGCCCGCCCCGCCCAGGCTAGCCGTGTTGACCAACGGCGAGCACCAACAGCAGTGCGCCAAGGTTGATCGCTGTAACTTGGGCTCGTACTTCGCTCAGGTTCTGGTGAGCGAGGATCTCGGCCATGCCAAGCCGGCGCGCGAGTGTTTCGCGGAAGCATGCCGCAGGCTCGAGGTGGCAGCCGACAACACGGTCTACATTGGCGACATGGTCAGCATCGACGCACGACCGGCGACGGCAGCGGGGATGCGAGGAGTCTGGCTCGATCGTCGCGGCTCCGCACGAGACGACTACCGGCCGCGCGTCGAGAGCCTGGCAGAGTTACCGGCCCTGATTCAGTCATACGAAAATGCCTGATTGGTATTGCCCCGTCGCCTGGTTTAAGGTGTAGTCCACGCCGCCCGGGAGTTGGCGTCGAGGTCGGCGCCGGCGGTGAGGCGGACGGGGGCGGCGCCCGCGACCGGCACCATCCAGAGGTCGAAGGTCCCGCTGTGCGGCGAGACGAAGAGGAGGTCCTTGCCGTCCGGTGACCACGCCGGCTGGCGGCAGTCGTTGAAGCTGGTCAGGCCGTGGGCGGCCGAGCCGTCGATGCCCCCGAGGAATATGTTCTCGGCTTCGCCCTGGCGCTGGGTGAACGCCAGCCTGTCGCCCGGGCCGGGGGCGGGGTCCATGATGTCGTGGTCGGTGGGCTTGGCCAGAGGGGTGGCCCGTCCGAGCGGTACCCGCGCCTGGTCGAGGCTGCCGTGGTTATCACGCCAGGCCACGAAGAGCACCGCGTTGCCGCTGGCGCTGTAGGCGGGGGCGTCGTCGCCGCCGGTGGAATCGGGTGGGAATGAGACCTGGTGTGCCCGGGCCCTGACCGGTCCCTCCCAGATCGCCTCGTCGGAGAACCCGCGGGCGCGGTCTGACATGAACACGATCCGGGTGCCGTCCGGCGAGAACGACGGTTTGAGGTCCAGGGAGCCCTTGTGGGGGTCGCTGGGCAGGGGTGTCAGCGGCGCCAGGCCGGAGAACTCGGGACCGCCGTAGGCGATCGCTGACTCGCCGTTGAGGATGTAGGTGGCCGCCGTGGTCTGGCCGTCGGCGGTGACCGCGGGATAGGCGTAGCGCAGGTTGCCCGGTGTCAGCGCCGTGAGGGTGCCCTTGCGCAGGCGCCAGATCCGGTTGGCCTGGGCGAAGTAGATCGTGCCGGCGACGTTCTTGGCCGCGTCCAGCGCAGACAGGGTCTTGGGGGTCGTCTTGGTGAGGAATGGGATGGGGGTCCCGCTGCAGCCCGCCAGCACGGCGAGCAGGACCAGCGTGACCGCTGACCGCCTCAGCCCGCAACCCCCAGCTCGGAAAGCGCGGCACGGGCCTCCGCCGCCTCGTCCCAGGGCAGCACCTCGGCCCCGATCAGCATGCGGTCCTCATGCCCCTTGCCCGCCAGCAGCACGGTGTCACCGGCCCGGGCTCGGGAGAGCGCCTCACGGATCGCGGCCCGGCGATCGGGGATGACCTCGAAGTCGGTCCCGCCGCGGCGTCCGACCTTCTCGGCGCCGTCGACGATCGACGCGCTGATGGCCTCCACGCTCTCGTGGCGGGGATCGTCGGTGGTGATGAAGAACTCGTCGGAGTGCTTGCCCACGGCCTCGCCCATCAGCGGGCGCTTGAGGGCGTCGCGGTCACCGGGGGCGCCGAAGACCGTGAGCAGGCGGCCGCGGGTCAGGGGTCGAAGCTCGGTGAGGACCTTCTCCAGGCCGTCGGGGGTATGGGCGAAATCGATGACGATGGAGAAGGGCTGGCCGGCATCGAGGACCTGCATCCGGCCGCGCAGGCCGCGGGCGCGCGCCAGCCCCGCGGCGGCCTGGTCCAGCGGCAGTCCCAGGGCGCGGCAGACGGCCAGCGCGCAGAGCGCGTTGTAGACATTGAACCGCCCCGTCAGGGGCAGGCTCACGGGCACGTCGCCATCGCGAGTGCGGGCCACGAACGCGATGCCGTCGATGCGCGCCTCGATCTCGACGGCGACGATGTCGGCGGGGTTGAACATCCCGTATGTGACCCGGCGGTCGGTGGGAGCCTGGCTCAGCGACGACCACGCGGGTTCGTCGGCGTTGTAGACGATGGCCTTGGGCACGCCGGCCTTGCGCGGGGACTGACGGGCCAGCTCGGCGAGCTGGAGCTTGGTGTCGCGGTAGGCCTCGATGGTGCCGTGGAAGTCGAGGTGCTCGTGGGTCAGGTTGGTGTACGCCGCGACGTCGAAGGCGATGGCGTCAACGCGGTGCAGGGCGATGCCGTGGGAGGTGGTCTCGAGCACCGCCACCCGCACCCCCGCGTCGACCAGCTCGCGCAGGCGCTCCTGGATCACCGGCGACTCCAGCGTGGTCATGTAGCTGTCGTTGGGCTCGATGCGGTCGAGGACGCGGAAGTCGAGGCTGTTCATCCCGCCCGCCGCGACCCCGCAGGCGAGCAGCGCCTCGGCCGTCAGCACCGACGTTGTGCTCTTGCCGTCGGTGCCGGTGATGCCCACCACCGTCACCTCCTCGGAAGGGTGACCCTCCAGGCCCGCGGCGGCGAAGGCCAGCGCCAGACGGCCCTCCTTGAAAATGGCGGCCGCGACACCCTCCGGCACGGGGACCTCACGTTCCAGGAACACCGCCCCCGCTCCCGCCGCGGCGACGTCCGCGATGAAGTCGTGGGCGTCAGTGCGCATACCGCTGATGGCCACGAAGAGGCTGCCCGCGGGCACCTCGCGCGAGTCCTGGGTGATGCCGGTAATCTCCGGGTCAAGCCCCGGCGGCGAGAGCCGGCGGGACGGGAGTCCGCGCCGCGACAGGTCGGCGAGGAGCTCCGAGAAACGCATGGTCGCTGAATGCTATCCGACGCGCGACGGGGGCTGTGGTGGCCGGAACGCGCTTCAGATGAGGGATGCTTGTACGGCGGTGGGTAGGTTGACCTGATGGGCGCGAGATTTGCCTGGGGAGCCCGGACATATGTCATGGGCATCCTCAACGTGACCCCTGACTCCTTTTCCGGCGACGGGCTCGCCGGGCAACCGGGAGCGGCGATCGCGCGTGCCCTGGGGATGGAGGCCGACGGCGCCGACATCGTCGACATCGGGGGGATGTCGACCCGGCCGGGGCACGACCACGTCCCGCCAGGCGAGGAGCTGGCGCGCATCATGGCGGTCCTGCCCGAGCTGGTGGCGCGGTTGCGCGTCCCGGTCAGCATCGACTCCTTCAACCACGAGGTGGTGGGCGCTGCGCTGGAGGCCGGCGCCACCGTGGTCAATGACGTCTGGGGCCTGAAGCGTGAGCCGCGCCTGGCCGGGCTGGCGGCGCGCAGCGGCGCGCTGCTGGTGCTGATGCACAACCAGGAGGGCACCGAGTACCACGACCTGGTTACGGATATCGCCGCGTCGCTGCGCCAGAGCGTCGCCGCGGCCGAGGCGGCGGGTGTGGGGCGCGACCGGATCATGGTCGACCCGGGCATCGGCTTCGGCAAGACCCCCGACCAGAACCTCGAGGTGATGGCCCGCCTCGCGGAGCTGCGCGACCTGGGACTGCCGATCCTGCTCGGGACCTCGCGCAAGTCGACGATCGGCCGGGTCCTGGGCGCCGAGGTGGACGACCGCCTCGAGGGCACGGCCGCCACCGTGGCATTGGGCATCGCGTGCGGCGCCGACATGATCCGGGTCCATGACGTCCGGGAGATGGTGCGGGTGGCGCGGATGTCCGACGCCATCGTCCGCCGCGGCGCGGGGGTGCCCGCCGCGTGACGCGTGTCTACCTCGGCCTGGGCTCCAACCTCGGCGACCGCGAGGCGCACCTCGAGCTGGCGCGACGCCGTCTCCCCGAGGAGGGGGTCAGCATCCTCGCGGCCTCATCGGTGGAGAACACCATCCCCGTCGGGGGCATCGCCCAACCCGATTTCCTCAACCAGGTGTTGGAGGCCGCCACCGACCTCTCTCCGCATGACCTGCTCAGGCTCTGCCAAATCGTGGAGGCCGAGGCCGGTCGTGAGCCCGACGGGATGCGCTGGGGGCCGCGCGAGCTGGACATCGACATCCTTCTCTACGACGGCACGGTGATCGAGACCGACGAGCTGACGATCCCGCACCCCGGCCTGGTCGACCGGGAGTTCGTGCGTCGCGAGCTCGCGGAGATCGCCCCTACGCTGGTGGCGGACGCGGTCGTCCTGGTCGAGTACGACCCCGCGTGGTCGCTGACCTTCGAGGAGGAGGCGGCGCGGCTGCGGGCGAAGCTCGGCGACGCCGCGGAGGCCGTCGAGCACGTGGGGTCGACGGCGGTGCCGGGGCTCATCTCCAAGGCGATCATCGATGTCCAGGTTTCGGTGCGATCGGTGGCCGAGATCGAGGGCTTGCGCCGCCAGCTCGAGGAGCTCGGCTACGCGTATGTACCCGACCCCCGCTTCCCGACCTATCCCTTCTTCCGTTACCCCGTGGACGGGCACCGCCGCTTCCACCTGCACGTGGCCGAGGCCGGCAGCATCGAGGAGGCCGAGCACATCCAGTTCCGCGACCGGCTCCGCGCCGACCCTGAGATCGCCGAAATGTACAGCGATCTAAAGCGCGAGCTGGCGCGGAGGTACTTCGCCGACCGGGTGAGCTACAGCAACTCCAAGGGCGGATTTATCCACGGGGTCCTGGCGCCGGACGGCCAGTCCGAGTAGCGCCGCGGCCAGCAGCACCGCGCCGTCCAGCACGCAGTAGGCCCCGGCGATCACCGACGGCGGGTTGCCCGCGCTGAATCGAACGACCGGGGCGCTGACGGCCCAGCTCCAGTTGCCTAAGCCCGTTCCGAACAGCTCCAGCACCGTCGTGGCGACGAATATGCCCACGAAATAGCGGTAGCGCGCCGAACGCAGGATGAAGGCCGCGAAGATGGGGAAAAGGAGGCCGCCGCCAGTGTCCTTACGCCCGTGCAGGTACCAGGGGATGACGCTCAGCCCGGCCAGAGCCCAGGTTCCCGCGACCGCCAGCACCGTCAGCGAGACGAGGCGACCGTGGCGCTGCATCAGCGGTGTGCGGGCGGCGCGCAGCGCGAACAGACAGACCATGCCGTGCCCCGCGGGAACGTAAAGGGGCACGTTGCCGAAGCGGTAGTGGTACTCGCCCCAGATCAGGGACCCGAAGACCTCCAGCGCCGTGGCCAGGACGACACAGATGGCGACGATCCAGCGCTCGCGCCGGTCCGATCCCCACAGGCCGAGGGCCAGCACGCCAAAGGTGACAGCTCCGAGCGCGTACTGCTGAGGCAGCGACGCGACGCGCGCATCCGCCCACAGCAGCAGCGGCACATAGGCCAGGTAGAGCACCGGCAATCGATAGGTGCGGATCAGCCCCACCTAGGAGATCAGCCGGTGCCCGCCGAGGAGGTGAAGCGGTAGCCGATCCCGGGCACCGCGAGGATGAAGAACGGGCGCCCGGGGTCCTCCTCGATCTTGCGCCGGAGGTTGCGGACATGGACGTCGATGACCCGTGTCTCGATGGGGTACTCGTAGCCCCACACGTGGTTGAGGATCTTCTCGCGGGACAGCACCTTGCCGGCGTTGGTGGCCAGGAACGCGAGCAGGTCGAACTCGGTATGGGTCAGCTCGACCTCGTCCTTGTCACGGAACACCCGCCGCTCGTTGAGGTTGATGGCCAGGTCCTTGAACTCCAGCTTGCCGTCCTGGCCCTGCTCGTCCTGGCGGACGCGGCGCAGGTGGGCGGCGATGCGCGCCAGCAGCTCCCGCGCTCGGAAGGGCTTGGTGATGTAGTCGTCGGCGCCGATCTCCAGGCCCACGACGATGTCGATCTCCTCGGTCTTGGCCGAGAGGATGATGATGGGGATCCGCGACCCTGCCTTGCGGATCTCGCGGCAGACGTCGAAGCCGGAGACGTCCGGGAGCATCAGGTCGAGCAGGATCAGGTCGGGCTTGGCGCTCTCCGACTGCTTCAGGCCCTCGTTGCCGTTCTCGGCCTCGACGACCTCGTAGCCCTCCTTCTCGCAGGCCAGCCGGATCGCCTTTCGGATCACCGCCTCGTCCTCGATGATGAGGATCCGCCGGGCGCTGCTCATGCGCGCTCCGCGCCTGCCACCGGCAGGGTGAAGGCGAAGGTGCTGCCCTTGCCGTACTCGCTGCTCACGTCAATCCTTCCCCCCTGGAGCTCCACCAGCCCTTTCACGATATAGAGGCCCAGACCGGTGCCGGGGACCTTGCGCGTGGAGGGGTCTGGGATGCGCTGAAACTTCTTGAACAGCCGTGCCATGTCTGATTCCTTGATACCGATTCCCTGGTCTCGCACCGCCATGCGAACCATGTCAGATGCCGGAGATGCTTCGATCGAGACCGGCGCCCCGCCCGGCGAGTACTTTATCGCATTGGTTAACAGGTTCACGATCACCTGCCGCAGCTTGGTTTCGTCGGCGGTGACCCTGGGCAGGGATTCCGGTACCTGGAGCTGCACCTCCCGACCATCCAGCTGGGACTCCAGCTCGTGCATGACGTCGTCCAGGAGCAGGCGCAGGTCGACCGCGGTCAGCTCCAGCGGGACGCGCCCGGTGTCGATATGGCTGGCGTCGAGGATCTCCCGGATCAGCAGCTCCAGGCGCTCGGCCTGGCGGTAGATGTCCTGGAGCATCTCCTTGCGCTCGGGCTCCCCCAGGTCGTAGCTCACCATCAGCTCGGCCATCGCCTTGATCGCGGTTATCGGCGTCTTGAGCTCGTGGCTGGTGACGCTGACCAGCGCGTCGTGGGCGTCGAGGATCTCGCGCAAAGGCCCGGCGTCGGAGAGCAGCACGACCGCCTGGCCGTCGTTGAGACGGCGCATGTGGATCTCCAGCGCGCGCGTCCCGGTCGCCGTCTCGACCATGATGCCGCTGATCGGGCTGCGCCACTCATCACCGGTGTGGATCGTGTGCGCCAGCGCTGAGCCCTCGCCTCCAAAGATCGTGGTTTCGGTGCCCACGATGGTCACCAGGTCGGCGGCCTGGCGGCCCACAGCGTCGGGCGGGTCGATGATCCCGAGCAGGGTTGCGGCGCGGTTGCCGAGCGCGGTCACACAGCCCGTGGCGTCCACCAGGACGTATCCCTGGTCGACCCCGGCGACGATCTCCGAAAGCAATCCCGCGTCGATCATGACGCTCTCAACCTCGACCTCATGTTGCGTACCCGTTGTCTCAAACCCGCCAGAGCATTATGGGCGCGCCAACCTGAACTTGAAATCGGCAGGTCGAAGGCGCCCGCGTAGGTGACCAGCCGACCCTGCCAGCCGGACTTGAACTGCCACAACCCGGCCCAGGGGTGGTTGGGGCGGTCGTCGGGGGGGACGCCCCAGAGGTCGTACTCGCGGTCACCGGCGTCGCGCATGTCGCGCATCGCCTGCCAGTGCAGCAGGTACGCGGGCATCGTCTCGCGGCCGTTGCGGGTGGAGGCGCCGAAGAGGTAGGTCGCGCGGCCGGCAAAGCGGACGATCATGATGGCCGCCAGGTCGGCACCCTCGTGCTGGGCGAGGTAGAGCCGCGACATGCCGTCGCCAGACATCAGGGCGTGCAGCTCGCGGTAGTAGCGCTCCGGGGCGAGCTGGATGCGGTGCCGCGACGAGGTCTCGACCGCGAGCCGAGCGAAGGCGCCGATATCGTCGCTCTGGGACACGACCACGCCCTTGCGCTCCGCCAGGCGCACGTTGTAGCGCGTCTTGGACTTGAAGGAGGCCATCAGCTCCTCGTCCGGGCGGGCGATGTCGATGATCGAGGTGTGCTCGGGCTGGGTCGTGGCCGCGCGGTACCAGCCCTGCGGGGGCGCCCAGGCGTCGGTCAGCTCGGGCTCCACGCGGACGAAGGCCAGGCTCAGCTCACGGGCCCAGGCAGCGACCGCCCCCAGCGCCGCGGGCATCTGCTCGGGTTGGACCGGCGGCCCCTTGGGCACGTACCCAAAGGTCCCGCCCGGCAGCAGCGTGGGGCTGGTGAGGAGGGTCATCGGTAGCTCGGCGCCGGACACGCTGAGCTGGCGGCGCGCTGCCGTCCAGCCGAAATGCGATTGCAGCTCACCCCAGCGCCACGATTGCAGCAGGTGAGGGTTGGGGGCGGCGGTGACCGCCGCGTCCCACTCCTGCTGGTTCAAACGGCGACCGCCGGCCGGAGGTGGGACGAGTCGTTGACGGCGGTCACCGTCAGCGCCGGGGTGTGCCAGCTCGATACATCGGCCGGCCCGACCAGCGTCGTTATGGCGGTGTTGTCGATGGCCCAGGGCCAATGTAGCCCCATCGGCTCGAGGCCTGCGGCCATCGAGAGCACCAGCCGGATCACCCCGATATGGGTGACGACGGCCACCGTCTCATCGTCCCTGCGGTCCCTCACCAGCCGGCCGAGGGCCGCCAGGACCCGAGCCCGGAAGGGGCCGGCGCCCTCACCGTCGGGGACCATGTCCCATGACGGCTCCCGGATCCAAGCCTCCAGGAGGTCAGGGTAGTCACGGCGCAGGGTATCGCGGTCGATGCCCTCCCAGCGCCCCAGGCCGACTTCGCGCAGCCCCGCCTCGAGGGTGACGGGCGTGCCGGTCGCGGCGCTCACCGCCTCCGCGGTCAGGCGGGCGCGTTCCAGGTCCGAGCTGAAGAGGGCTGCGAGGCGCAGCCCGCGCACCCGCTCCCGCAGCCGCCGAGTCTGGTCCACGCCGAGCTCGCTGAGGGGCGGGTCCGCCTGGCCCTGCACCCTCCCGGCCGCGTTCCACACCGTCTGAGCGTGGCGGATCAGCAGTAGGCGCAAGAGCCGGGAAGAGACGTTGTCGGGACTGTGACGTCGAGCCCCCGCAAGGGGCGGTGGCGGGTCTCCCCCTGAATTGACGCCGGGCAAAACTTGTATACGGGGGCCACGTGTGACACTATAAGCGCCGCAATCGCGCCGGGACTCCGGCCCTGAGTTTGAGGTGGCCCTTGCAGAGCAGCGGAACCCTAGCCGAGCTATCCCTGGAAGGAATCCTGGACACGGTCCAGAAGGACCGTGCCACCGGCACCCTGCACCTGCGCAGTGGTGACGGTGAGGCGACCCTGTACTTCCTCTTCGGCCACCTCTTCCACGCCATCGACGGTGACGGCAGTGCCCAGGGCGAACCCGTGGTCCAGAAGGTCCTGGGCTGGAGCGACGGCGACTTCACCTTCGACGCCAAGGCCAAACTGCCCGCCGAGGAGACGATCAAAGTCTCTACCGCCGAGCTCCTGGCCAACCGTCCGTCCGGCTCGACGTCGTCCAACGGCTCGGCGCCCGCCCAGGCCGCCGATGAACCCACGGAGGCCGCCGCCGAGGCCCCCAGCGAGCCCGGGAGCCCATCCCGGGGCGGCACGCTGCCCGAGGCGGCCGCGGAGACGCCGGGCGCCGACGACGACGACCCCCAGCGTCGCCGCACCGACCAGCTGCCCGGCACCCGCCCCCCCGAGACCATGGTCCTCTACCCGATGCCCCTGGGGAAGACCATCCACGCGGGCCTGACCGCCGGCTTCGTCGACTTCCCCAAGCTGTTGCGCAGCCTGGCCAAGGACAAGCACTCGGGGTATGTCCGGCTGT
This sequence comes from Candidatus Dormiibacterota bacterium, assembly GCA_036741395.1. Taxonomy (GTDB): domain Bacteria; phylum Chloroflexota; class Dormibacteria; order DASZGP01; family DASZGP01; genus JAXDLW01. Next base: position 12,081 of record DAINSI010000015.1, on the reverse strand, counting down.
CCGGTGACAAGTTCACCGGCGTGCTGCTCTTCTCGTCCGGGGCGGTGGTCGAAGCCCTCTACGATGGCGACGGCCAGGTCAGCACCGGCTCCAACGCGTTCCATGGCTTTGGCGACCGCATCGACGAGGGCGAGGGCGCCCTCGACGTGGTCCAGCTCAGCCCCGAGATGGTCACTGGCATCTACCAGCTGCTGACCGCCAACAGCATCTATGACCGTCTGCTGGCGCGCTTCATCAAGGCCGACGCGCTGCTCGAGTACCTCACTGAGCTGGGCACCAGCGGGGCTGTGATCGTGCGCCATGGTGAGAGCACGGGGATCGTGCTGTTCCGCGAGGGCAAGATCCTGGGCGCCTACACTGACGCCTCTCGCGAGGTCGACGAAGCCCCCTCCAAGGTGATCGCGCTGTGTGACGAGCCCGCGGCCGAGATCGAGGTGCGGGGCGGCCCCGTGCCGGCGACCCTGCCGGTGATGGAGCCCGACACCCAGGGCGGCCTGAGGGAGGTCCCGTCCGGGTCCGCGCCGGTTGCCGTCCCAGCGGCCGCAGAGGAGCAGGTGTCCGAGGGTGAGCCCGAGCCCGAGCCCGAGCCTGAGGCGGAGCTGGAGCCCGAGGCCAGCGCCGGGGCGCCAGAGAAGCCGTCCGCGAAGGGCGACGCCAAAGCCGACCAGCGCCCCGGCCCGGCTGAGGGCGAGCCCGACTGGGGCGCCGCGGTCAACGAGATGGCGGGGCGCGCCGACGCGGTCCTGGGGACGCGCTCCAAGAAGGTCAAGGAGTTGCTGTACGCGTCAACCCACAAACGCGAGGAGATCGACGCCACGATCGACAAGATCTCGGAACTGTCGATCATGTTCGTCGACCCGTCCAAGCTGTCCTCGCTGGCCGACGAGTTCCGCAAGCTCGCGGAGAAGACCGGCTAGATTCGTCCCGGGATAATCCCCCGGTGAGAGCCCCCGTCGGCGCGACCCTGCTGCTGCCTGTCGCCCTGCTGTCGCTGGTGGCGTGCGCGCCCAGCGGGCCGGCAATCCAGGAGGTCGCCCCGGCCAAGGGCGAGGCAAACGTGGCGGGGGATGCCCCGATCCGGGTGAGCTTCAACCAGGACATGGACCGTGCCAGCGTGGAGTCGCGGTTCCGGGTCCGACCGGCAATCGAGGGCTGTGACCGGGTCACCTGCCCCATCAGCTGGAGCGGCAGGGTGATGATCCTGCGACACCCGCAGCACCAGTTCGCCACCGACACCAGGTACCTGGTGACGATCGGCGCCGGCTACCGCGACACCCGGGGGCAGTCGGTGGGACTGGAGCATTACTGGGATTTCAAGACCGAGAGCGCTCCCAGCATCGGGTCGGTATCGCCCTCCGACCAGGCCACCGGCGTGGCGGTCGACGCCGACATCACCGTCCAGCTGACCCGCAGCGTGACCGTGCCGTCGCCACCGGAGTTGACCCTCACCGCCGCCGACGATCCCGAGCCGGTCTCCTACCGCCTGGGCATCGCCCCCGACGACTCGCGCCGGCTCGTGCTCTCTCCGCTCGCGTTGCTGCGTCCGAAGGTGAGCTACACCCTGCACCTGGGGACCGGCGTCCAGGACATTCATCACAACCCGCTCAGCGCCGCGCGCGACTTCCAATTCACGACCGGCGCCCTCGACCTGACGCGCAGCCTGGGTTTCCTGGTCCGTGACGAGGGCGCCGCGACGTCGAGCCGGGTAGCGCTGCTGCGGCCGCCGGCGGCGGTCAACGCGCCGGCACCCAGCCTCCGCGTGCTCTACAACGCCAACAGGCCGATCCAGTCCTTCGGGTTCACGCCGAATTCCAGCGCCCTCTATGTGCTGGACGGCACCGGGGGGCTCACGGTGGCCCCCCTGGACGGCATGCCGGCCACCGACACCGGCATCAGTGCCACCGCGATCGCGGCCAACCCGGTGCGGGACGAGGTGGCGTACGTCACCGGAGGTGGCGCGCTGCACATCTGGCGCCGCAACCTCGCCGCGACCGCAGACCTACCCCAGGCCCAGGCCGGCAAGGTCAGCGGCGTGCCCGCCTGGAGCGGGGACGGACGCCGGCTCTCGTTCGCCGCGGATGACGGGCATGGTGGCCTGGTCCTGCGGCTACTGGATCGCGAGACGCTCAGCATTGCCGACGTCCCCGGCGTCACCCTGGCTCCGACGGGCACGGTGATGGCCTGGTCTCACGATGGGTCGGCTTTGGCCTTCACGCGGCCCGCCGCCGCCGGCAACGAGGCGTGGAGCTACCGCACCCTGGCCGCCCAGGGCAGCGGGCTCACACGGCTGGGGCCGATCGAGACGCGGGCACTGTGCTGGTCCTCGGACGGGGCGACGATCTTCTCTGCGGGTATCGCGCCGGGGTCGGAGCAGCCGCTGCTGGAGCGGGCCCTGGGGCAACCGCTGGACGGCCAACCGACCGGTTTCAGCACCATCCGCGGGACCCAGCCGGGTGACAGCCAGCCCACCGCCCCCACGTTCGATCGGCGGCTGGCGTTTGTGCGCCAGGCGGCGGGGATGCCTCAACTCTGGATCATGAACAATGACGGCACGGGGATCTCACAGCTGACGTTCCCGACCTACGACAACGACGCGCGCCTGCCCGCCTTCGGCATCGACCAGCCCCGCTGGTCGCCTGGGAGCGGCGGTGGTGGCTGAACCCACCCGCCCCAACGTCTTCCTCTCCCACGGGGCGGCGGGAAGCGCCGAGACGATGCGGCCCTGGGTCGAGGCCGTGCACCGGCGTGCGCCGGCGCTGGTCGCGGCGACCGTGCCCGCGGAGGGCAGGCTGCCGATGCGCGTGGAGCGGGCTCTGGAGGTCTACGCGGCCACCATCGCGGGGTCACCGGGCGCGGTCATCGGCGGCGTCTCCTACGGCGGCCGGGTGGCCAGCATGCTGGCGGCGGGCGGGGCCGAGGTGGGTGGCCTGGTGCTGCTCAGCTACCCCCTGCACCCGCCCGGCAAGATCGACCAGCAGCGTGTCGAACACCTGGCGCTAATCGGCTGCCCGGTGCTCTTCCTGAGCGGCGAGTCGGATCCCTTCGCGCGCCTCGAGCTGCTGCGTGCGGCGGTGAGGACGCTGCCCCGGGCGGAGCTGTTCACCTACCCCGGGGTGGGGCACGGGCTGTCCCGTAACGCCGCCGTCATGGCCGACGCCGTCGACCGCGTGGTCGAGTTCAGCCGGCGGGTCCTGGGGCTCTAGATCGCCCCGGGAAACCTCAGGCCTGTGCGGTCTGCGGGGTCAGCTCGAAGCGCACCTGCACGGAATGGCCCTTCTCCAGGGAGATCGCCTGCTCGAGGCGCTCGGCCCCGGGCGCGATGCAGGCGACACGCCACTCCCCGGGGACAACCCAGAAGCGGAACGCGCCAGTCTCCGGCGTGCGGATCTCGGCCACAAACTCGTCCTGCGAACCGGTCATGCGCAGGTAGGCCCCCTCAACCGGCTCACCCTCGCGGATGACGGTGCCCAGGATCGCGCTCTCGCCCACGTAATCGTCGGGCGCGTCGACGCAGCTGCTTCTCATCAGGCCGAGGCTCCCGCTTCGACGTGCTCTCGCTCGATGGGCACGCCCACCAGCGACCCGTACTCGGTCCACGATCCGTCGTAGTTCTTGACGTTCTTGAAGCCCAGCAGCTCCTGGAGCACGAACCAGGTGTGCGAGCTGCGCTCACCGATGCGGCAGTAGGCGATGGTCTCGGCGCCCGCGTCCAGGCCCTGCTCCTCGACATAGAGGCGCTGCAGGTCCTCGAGCGACTTGAAGGTGCCGTCCTCGTTGGCCGCCTTCGACCAGGGGACGTTCTTGGCGCCGGGGATGTGTCCCTTGCGCTGGGCCTGCTCCTGGGGCAGGTGAGCCGGCGCGGCCAGCTTGCCGCTGAACTCGTCGGGGGAGCGAACGTCGACCATCGGGGTGTTGCCCACCTTGCCGATGACCTCGTCGCGCAGCGCCCGGATGGAGTTGTTGATGGGCTGGGCCTTGTACTCGGTGGCGGTCAGGGCCGGCTTATCGGGGCTCAGCTCCCGACCCTCCAGCTCCCACTTCTTGCGGCCGCCATTCATCAGCCGGACGTTGGTGTGGCCGTAGATCTTGAAGTACCAGTAGGCGTAGGCCGCGAACCAGTTGTTGTTGCCGCCGTAGAGCACCACCTGGTCGTTGTTGCCGATCCCCTTGCGCGAGAGCAGCTTCTCGAACTTATCCTGCGCCACGAAGTCGCGGATGACCCGGTCCTGGAGCTCGTCGACCCAGTGCAGGGACCCGGCGGTGGGGATGTGGCCGCGGGCGTAGGCATCGGTGTCCTCGTCGACCTCGAGCAGCTTGAAGGTACCGTCGTTGAGGTGCTCGGCCACCCACTCGGTCGAAACCAGTGCGTCAGGGTTCGCGTAATCGCTCATGTGGTCAAGGGCCTCCATCGCCGCGCGGCTAATTCCGACCCAATCAGTAGGAGTTAGCGATTATGCCTGAGGCGCCGGCGTGGTCGCAAGCCAGCCACTAGCATCACCTCATGGGCATGGGAACGCGGGTGAGGACCGCCGGGCGCGGGGTCCGACGATCGAATGGATGGTGGTCGCCGCGGATGGCTGCGCCCCTGGCCCTGCTGGCGGCGAGCGCACTCCCCGCTGTGCCGGCGGCTGCCGCCGCACCCCGCGCCACGGCGCATTTCACCAGCGGGACGGCGTCCCTGGCGCCGGCCTGCGCGGCCACCGCAAGTTGCCACTACCACGTCTACGGCACCGAGAAGGGTGATTTCCCCAGGCTCCACGTCGTCAACGGCCCCAACAACCTCTCGTCCGCGGACATCGACTACGACCTCTACGTTCCTGACGTCGCGACCGCCGTCGCGCCGCAGCCGGCGATCATGTACTTCAACGGCTTCGCCGGCGCCAAGAACGACAGCAGCGGCACCGGGCTGGGGAAGTTCTTCGCCAGCCACGGCTACGTCTACCTGCCATTCACCAGCGAGGGCTTCGGCAACTCCGCCGGCAAGATCGAGCTGGACAGCCCCGAGTACGACGTCAAGAACGCCGAGGCGCTGATCACCTCGGTCCTGGCGACCAAGAGCTACGTCCTCCATGACGCCACCGGCGACCCGCGGGTCGGCCTCACCGGCGGCTCCTACGGCGGCGCCATCCAGCTCCTCACCGCCGAGTTCGACCCCCGCGTCGACGCCATCACCCCGTTCCGGACCTGGAACACCCTGGAGTACTCGCTGGGGCCCAACAACCTGCAATCGCACTTCCTGCCCCAGGGGCTGCCCTGCTGCGGGGTGCTCAAGACGGAGTGGACCTCGCTCTTCTTCGTGGACGGCCTGACCCAGCCGTTCCTGGGCAACGGCAGCGGGCGGAACGCCATCCCCAGCCAGCTGCCGTGTCCCGGCTACGACGCCCGGATCTGCCCGGTCTACGTCGACAGCGTCGCGCATGGCAGCGTCAGCGACGGGTCCGACCCGACGCGCCCATTCAACACGCGGGCGATAATTCAGAACTCCTCGCCCGCCAGTTACTTCAACGGCGGCACCAGCGCCGATTCCAGCCAGCACAGCAGCGGCCTCAACGTCCCCACGCTGATCGGCCAGGGTGAGGAGGACACGCTCTTCAACCTCAACGACGGCATCGCCAACTATCTCGCCATCCAGGCCCGGGGCGTACCCGTGAAGATGCTCTGGCACTCCAACGGCCACGGCTATCCCGACCTGCCGGGGGAGGACGACGCCTTCGGCGGCGACGTCAGCAATCCCAACCAGAACTACATCCCACAGCGACTGCTGGCGTGGTTCAACCGCTACCTGCGGCTGGACACCTCGGTCGACACTGGCCCCGGCTTCAGCTACTTCCGCGACTGGGTGCCGTACGACCCGAAGGGCTCCGCCGCCCCCGCTTACGGTACCGCCGCGGGCTACCCGGCCCAGGCGCCCCTGACCTTCACCCTGTCCGGCACCAAGGACCTTGTCCTGCCGGGCCAGCCCGCCGCCGCGGGGACCGCCCAGGTCGTCAACCCGCCGCTGGGTCAACCCGCCAGCTACACCGAGACCTCCAACTTCCAGTGTTCGACGTGCTATCTACCGCAGACCAACCAGGCGCCCTTCGCGGGGATCCAACCCAGCAACCCGCCCTGCGCTGGCATCTGCGAGTACGCCGACTTCACCTCGGCGCCCTTCGGCCATGACCTGGTCTCGGTGGGGGTCCCCACGGCGCACCTGCACATCACCGCGCTGAGTGCCCAGCCGGTCTTCTACGGCAAGGTCTACGACGTCGCGCCTGACGGCAGCTTCGAGCTGGTCAAGCGCCTGATCGCGCCGGTCCGGGTCTTCGACACCTCGCAGCCGGTGGACTTCCAACTCCTGGGCTTGGCCCATCGCTTCGCGGCCGGGCACGCGGTGCGGCTGGAGATCGCGGCCACCGACCAGACCTCGGGCAGCAACCGGCCCCCCGACCTGATCGGCATCGTGGCCGGCGCCTCCACCGACCCCAGCACCTTCAGCCTGCCGGTCGATGCCGCCGCCAACGCGGTCCCGGCTCCCGTCACCTTGTCAGGGCCGGGAATGATGCCCAACACTGCCGTCGGGAGGGTCACGCCACTCGGCCGGGACCTGCTCTTCTGGCTCGGTGTGGCGATCGTGCTGGTCGTCGCGGCGGTGGCCATGCTGGCGCTGCGGCGCAGGCGAGATTAGGCCTCAGGTCTCCCCGCGCTCTCCCTCGAAGTAGAGCATCGAGCCCTCCTGCTCCTGGTCCCAGCGCACGAAGCCGGCGGCCAGGCCCAGGGCCTGCAGCTCCTGGGGGTCGGCGGGATGGAAGAACAGCCAGCTGCGACTGAACCAGGGCCGCAGGAGTCGCCCGCGCAGGCTCGGGTTGCCCACCACCACGTTGCCGTGGAGCAGGCTGCGGGGCTTGAGGACGCGGTGCAGTTCGGCCAGCGCCGCCGGCTTGTTGGGGATGACGTGGAGACCGTTGAAGCAGAGCGCGCGGTCGACGCTGCGATCCGACAGGGGCAGGTGGGTGATGTCGCCACGCGCCAGCACCACGTTCGGTAGTCGCTCGGAACGGCGCTCCCGCTCGGCGCGGCGCAGCATCTCCGGGCTGAGGTCGATGCCGATGTAGAAACCACGCAGCCGGCCCGGGGCGGCGCGCAGCGGCGGCGCCCCGCCCACGGGCACGTCCAGCACCACCTCGCGCGGGCCGGTCTTGACGCCCTCGTCCATCATCCTGAACATTCGGTCGACGTCGGTGCCCCATCCCAGCCGTCCCCCCAGCCGGGCCAGCCACCGCTCCTTGATGGCGCTGTCGTAGACCAGGCCGTAGGGGCCCGAGAACCAGTCCAGCCCGGGGGCCGGAACGCTGGGAGGCCAGAGGTCGAAGACCCCGTTGACGGCGTCGAAGCGATGGCCGTGGGGGCAGCCCAGTCCGCTGTCCTCGCTGCGTAGCGGGCGGTGGCATTCCGGGCACGCCAGTACCCCGTCGGGCAGGCGCCCGGCCGCATCGGTGCTGCGGGTGCGGCGTCGCCTCGTGGTTGCAGACATCGCTCCGCGACCATAGCGCAACCGCGAGTGTGTGTGGACCCGCGCTTGTCCTCCCGATGTCCATGTCCAGGCAGGAGCATGGAGTAGCGGCGGACCGGCTGGTGGGGGGACGGTCCGCCGCACCACAGCGCCATCGGAGTGAGGGGGAGTGTGCGCCGCCGCGAGCTGGTCGACCTGGTCAGGCCGCGGGTGCCGGCGACCCCGTTCCGGGTCACCGTGAACCGCGACAACCACGCGGCGCTCTTCACCACCGGCGTCAATCGTCATTGCGTCATCGCCACCGGGACCTACGACCTCATCGAGGCCGCACCCGAGGCCCGCCGCCGCCAGGTGGTGCTGCTGGAGGAGATGCTCGCCGGCATGGACGGTCGCTTCCAGTTGCACGTGCGCAGCCGGCCCGCGGGCGACGTCGGCACCGCCAGTCAGCGCCTGCGTGGTTTCCTCGCGGGCTCTGGACCGGGGACCTTTCGGCGCGAGGTGTCGCTGGTCCTGAGCGACGCCCCGCCAGGGTTCACCCGGCTGGTCTCGCGCTGGGAGCGCTTGAGGCTTGGCGCCGGCTGGCCCGACCCCGGGCAGGAGTCGGCCAGGGCGCTCCTGGCCGACGCGGAGTCGGCGCAGCGCGCGCTCCAGTTGATGGGCCTGGAACCCCGGCTGCTCGAGGGCCACGCCCTCGATCGCTTCCTTGACGAGAACCTGCCCCAGTCCCTGGCGCGACACACCGCGGCTGACTGGGAGGAGCGACCGAACCTGCTTCATCTCGACGCCCGCGTCAGCCGCACGTTCCTGCTCGACACCTACCCGGGCCTGGACCTTGAGCCGGGATGGCTCGCATCCCTGCTGGACACGCCCGCGACCTACGACCTCGCGGTGCACGGCTTCCGCGTCCCGGCGGCCAGCGCCATGCGCCTTCTCAGCAACCGCATCCGTGATCTCCAGGCCACCCGGCTCAGCGACCTCGCATCGCAAAGCGTGGCCGACCCGCTCGCCGAAGCCGGGCTACCGGAGGCCATCAGCCTGCGCCGGGAGATCGCCGGCAACCAGCAGCACGTCTTCGCGGTGGCGCTGTACGTCACCCTCGACGCCGCCGACGCCGCCCAGCTGGAGGTTGACTCGGGCGCCCTCCAGGACCGCGCCTCCCGGTCGATGCTGCGGCTTCTGCCCGCGACCTTCCAGATGGGCCCGGGCCGCCTGGCCACCCTACCGCTCGGTGAGGACCCGCTGGGCCACGACCGGCTGCTGCCGGGAGGCGTGGTGGCGACGCTCTACCCCTGGCTCTGGGACGAACTCCAGCAGCCCCGCGGTCACTTCGTCGGGCGCCGCCGCCGCGGCGGTTCGCCGGTGCTGATCGACACCTTCGACGAGACGCGGTTCAGCAATGCCAACCTGGGGATCTTCGGGCACTCCGGCGCCGGCAAGACCTACCTCATGAAGGGCCTGCTGCTCGCCGACGCGGACGCCGGCATCGGGGGGTTCGTGATCGATCCCGAGGCCGAGTACGGTGAGGTCTGCCGCGCCGTCGGCGGCCAGTGGGTCGACCTCGCGCTGGGCACCGGGACCAGCATCAACGTCCTCGACCCCGCGCTCAGCGCGCTGGCCGACCGCGACCCCCTGGGCGACCAGGTCGCTGACCTCATGGACCTGCTGGGGACGATGTGTGGCGCCCTGACGGAGGACGACAGGGTCGACCTCGACCTGGCCCTGCGGGAGCTGCTGGTGGAGCGCAACCGGACGCTGTCAGACCTGCGCGCCGAGCTTGATCGGCGCGGTGCCGCGCCCCGCGTCGCGCGCTCCCTGCGCCGCTGGACCGAGGGTCCCATGGGCGAGCTCTTCGCGCGCCCCACCAACGTCTCGCTTGACGCCGACTTCGTCGTCTTCAGCCTGCGCGATCTCAAGGAGGAGGTCCTGCCGGTGGCCTACTTCCTGATCGCGCAGTGGATATGGGCGCGGGTGCGCTCCAGTCCGCGCCCGCGCCGGCTGCTGTTTGACGAGGTGGGGCTGGTCTTCGAGTACCCGCTGGTGCGCCGGTTCCTGGTGCGGCTGGCGCGCCGCGTTCGCAAGTACCAGGGCTCGCTGTGCCTGGTGACGCAGAACGCGGGCGACCTGCTCTCGTCGGACCAGGGACTGGTGCTGGCGACCAACCCGGCGACGCTGTTCCTGGGCGCCCAGCGCCAGGCCGAGGCACAGCGATTGCAGCGCGCGTTCGGACTGACGGACAGCCAGGCCGAGTACCTCTCGACGGCCCAGCGCGGAGACTTCCTGCTCCTCGCGGGCGATCGCCGGCACCGCATCCGGGTCAGTCCCAATCCCTGGCAGCTTGAGCTCGAGTCACTATGCGAGACTACGGGCGCACCAGGAGGGAACGATGACTGAAACCGCCACCAAGCTGGACCAGCGCGAGGGGATATTCAAGACCGGGGATGGCCTCGACCTGTACTACGTCAGTCGGCGCGCACCGGGTGTGGCGCCCAAGCGCCTGGTGATGACGGTGCACGGCTTCGCCGACCACTCCGGCCGCATGCCCTTTCTCGTCGACCACCTCTGCGCGCGCGGCGCGGTGGTCTACTCCTTCGACCAGCGCGGCAATGGCAAGAGCCCCGGCCAGCGCGGCCACATCATGGCCTACCGCGAATTGGGCGAGGACCTCGATGCGTTCATGAAGCTCGCCGTTGACGCCGAGCCCGGTCTCGAGCGCGTCCTCTTCGGCCACTCCACCGGCGGCATCCTCGCACTGGCCTTTGCCGAGGACCATCCCGATCGCATGGATCGCCTGGTCCTCTCCGCCCCGGCGCTGCTCCTCGCCTTCCAGCCACCCGCGTGGAAGGAGATGGTGGGCAAGAGCCTGTCGTCCATTCTCCCCAAGCTGAGTCTCAACGCGGGCTTCGACCCCGGCAGCGTTTCGCGCGACGCGGCCGTGGTCGAGACCAACAAGCAGGACCCGCTGGTGGTCCAGGACATGAGCACGCGTTTCTACCAGCAGGTCTACAACACCGCGGCACCGTCGGCGCTGGCGCGCGTCGACGAGCTCAAGGTGCCCTTCCTCTGCATCCAGGGGATGGGCGACAAGCTGGTGTCGCCCAAGGTCGCCGACGAGCTCGAGACCCGGGCCACCATCGCCCACGAGGTCAGGCGCTACCCCGGGGCGTACCACGAGACCTACAACGACATCGACCGGGAGCAGGTTTTCGCGGACCTCGACAGCTGGCTCGAAAGGCCCCTGGCGTAACCCCTTTATGGGCCGGCTTAGCCGATTAGCAGGCGTAATCGCCGTCGAAGTCACCGAGCGGGTACTGCACCAGCCACACGGTTCCACCCCCGAACGCGTGGTCCGGCCGGCAGTAGGACAGCGCCTCGATGGCGTCGCTCGCGCCCGGCACCCAGACCGGCAGCTTGGGCTGGTAGTCGCTGCCGGTGATGATGCCCCACTGCTTGGGAGTGGAGTAAATCCCCACCAGGACCCCGCCCCTGGCGAAGGCGGTCGATGGCGCCCTGGACGACGGTGGCGTTGAGGTCGACGCGGTCCGACCAGCGATTCCCGGTCTCGACGTCCAACCACCAGACATCGGTGTAGGCGCCGACCCCGCGCGCGTAGACCAGGGCGCTCGCGGCCGCGCCCGAGCCGTAGTTGTAGGCCTGGCAGCTGAGGTCCCACTTCTCGCAGGTCCGGGGTCCCTGGCGGCTCTCGCCGTAGGCCAGGTTCATGTACAGCGCCGGGGTGCTCAGGACATGCTTCTGCTGTGGTTGAGAAAGGGCCCAGTTGTATTCGTCGTGCAGGCAGGGGTTGTGGGTGTAGGGGCGGCCGCCGTTGACCCCGACCACACCCACCCGGTGCTCGCCCGGGTACGGCAGCCCGCACTGCGGCCACGAGATGTCGTAGCCCGCGCTGGCGCTGCTGAACCTGCCATACCCGACGGCGGTCTCGGTGACCCCGAGCCACCCGCTGCCGGAGAGCACGAGCGCCACCGCCATCAAGCGCAGGCCCGCGGACCTGCGCCGCCGCAGGACGTGCGCGAGGCGTGCCCGCCAGAGCTGTCCCACCACTCTCACTTCTCGAGTGAACCTCGCCGTACCGGACAAGTCAAAGCCTTGGGCCGACCCTTCATAGGAATTTACGGGATCTTGAGGACCAAGCCGGGACGGCGGGGCCACACTGGCGCTTCATGTTGGGGATAGAAGAGATCGGGTTCGTGGTCGTCACCTGGGGCGTGACCAGCCTCATTTTTCGGGACTGGGTGGTGCGGTTCGACCTCGCCATGCGCGCCCGGATCACCGGGGACAGTTACAGCGACGAGGTCGTCGCCGAGCAGCAGCAACTCCTGGAGAGGACCGGGCGGATCGTGCTCGCGGTGGGCCTGGTGGTCTTCGCCGCGGGCGTGGGCACCACCCTGCTGCACCTGACCTGAGCCCGGTCTCCCTGGCTAGATTGAACCGATCGCGAGATGACCCCACAGTGAGGACTCTCGGCGGGGCCTGACGCCCCGGGGACACGTCACCCGGTCCCGCCGACCGTCAGGGTCCGGTCCGGGGCGCCCCCCGGGCACCGCTCATACCGGCGAGAGGCCGCGACACCC
>DAINSI010000014.1:0-41762 GCA_036741395.1 Candidatus Dormiibacterota bacterium | reverse complement strand
CGCCCGCTTCTCAGTCGAGTCGGGTCGCCTTCCCGGCACGGTGGGCGCGTCGAGCCTCTAGCCGCATAGTCACGAACTCGGTGGCGTGAGCGAGGACGTAGTCCTCGGCCTCATCCACAGGCATGATCACGGCAGAGGGACGACCTCGCTTCGTCACCAGATAGGTGGCGCCCTCCTCGACCTTCTCGATCACCCTGGATGCCTGGTTCTTGAGGTCCTTGATTCCAATCTCCGCCATGACCGCTCCTACGTAGGTAGCTCTCAAGGTAGCTACCTTACCACGCGCTGTCCCAGCGGCGCTCAGGCTGACCTGGGAGGCCGGCAGAGAGGAGTTGGGCCGCACACGACGATTGCTCATGTGGCCACGCGGGTGCTAGTATGTAGCCACAATGATTGAGGTCGGGGTACGAGTGCTGAAGAATCGGATGGGGAGCTATCTCGCGCAGGTACGCCAGGGCCAGACCATTGTGGTCACAGACCGTGGTCGCCCAATCGCCCGGATTGAACGGATTGATGGCGCGGTCGATCTACCGGAATCGCTTCGCCACATGATCTCCGAGGGTCGGGTAGTGGATCACGGCCGGCCGGGGCCGCTCGAAACTCCTCGTGTCTCGCTTTCACCTGGTGCCAGGTCGATGGTGGATTACGTGAGGGACCAGCGCCGCTGATCCGCTATTTCGACACCAGCGCGCTTGTGAAGCTGGTCGTTGCCGAAGAGGGGTCCGACGTGGCGACGGAGGCGTGGGGATCCGCGGACCGAGTAATCGTGGCGGCGATCGGGTATGTCGAACTGTGCGCAGCCCTCACAGCGGCCATACGGGCCGGGCGACTTGACCGAAACGATGAGCAAACAATCTGGGCAGACGTTGAGTCAGTCTGGGGGGCCGTTTCAGAGGTTCGAATCGATGGTTCGCTGTTGCGCAGGGCGGGGCGGCTCGTTCGCGAACACCAATTGCGGGCGTATGACGCGGTGCACCTGGCGGCGCTGGTCGAAACCGGCACATCGGACGCAGTCCAATTTGGTTGCTGGGACGCTGACCTTCGTCGGGCGGCCTCCGATCTCGGCTACTCGCTAGTTCCTCAGTAGCACAGCGCCCGGAGTCGAAAGAGGTCGTCGCGAATCACCTGCCGGCCTTGACCCTTCGACACCGGTGGTACAACATCGCGCCGCGTGGGTATGGTCTACAGAAGTGCTACACTCGTAGCCATGGACCATGTGGCGTCTCGGGAACTCCGCAACGACACCGCCGGAGTAATCCGCCGGGTCCAGGATGGCAAGACGTTGATCATCACCGTCAACGGGCGTCCAACCGCCCAGTTGATGCCTCTCACGGTCAGCCGTCGTCGTTGGATTTCCCGTGACGCCCTCGCCCTAAGGCTTCGCGTGGCGCAAGCGGACAGTGGCCTGCGCCACGACCTTGCGCGCCTGGCTGGAGACACCACGGACGACCTCGACAGCAATCGGTGACCGGTCCCCCACGGGGCGTCCTCGATACGTCCGTCTTCATTGCCTCGGAGTCAGGCCGCGCTCTTGACGAGGCCCAGTTGCCTGAGGAGGCGGCCATCTCGGTTATTACGCTCGCTGAGCTCCATGTAGGGGTCCTAGCCGCCAGGGACACGGATACCCGTTCTCGCCGATTGGCGACGCTGAATGCGGTCGCCGATATCGAGGTTCTCCCAGTGGATGAAGCGGTTGCCCTGCAATGGGCGCGGCTTCGCGTGCAGCTCGCGGAGGCTGGGCGCCGGGTCAACGTGAACGACCTCTGGATTGCGGCGACCGCGGTCTCCCGCGATTTGCCCGTGGTCACTCAAGACGCAGACTACGAGCCTCTCCAGGCTCTGGGAGAAGTCACGGTCCTGCGGGTGTAGCGCCCGATAGCATGAGTTCATGGCAGGAAACGACGAGCAGGTCCGGTACTGGAGTAACGCCGCCGGTCCCGTGTGGGTCGAGCTCCGGGAGCGACTCGACCGCCAAACCGCGATCTTCGGGGACCCGGCACTGGACCGGGCGGCCGCGGCGCCTGGCGAGCGGGTCCTCGACGTTGGTTGTGGGTGTGGGGCCACCTCCCTGGAGCTGGCCCGGCGCGTAGGACGGACAGGCGGTGTCCTGGGTGTGGACGTTTCAGGAGTGATGCTGGATCAGGCGCGCGCAGCGGCCGCCGACGCCGGCCTCACGAACGTGGACTTCGCAGAGGCCGACGCCCAGACGGTCGAACTGCCGGCCGTGTATGACCTGGCGTTCTCCCGCTTTGGCATCATGTTTTTCTCGGACCCGGTGGCGGCCTTCACCAACATCCGGCGCGCGCTGCGTCCTGGCGGCCGTTTGACGTTCGTGTGCTGGCAGACTCCCGGTGCGAACCCGTGGCTGTCCGCGCCCGGCCGCGCTGCTGCCGATGTGTTTTCGCTTGCTCCAACCCCGGCTGGAACAGACCCCGGGCCATTCTCACTCGCGGACTCGGACCGGGTCAGCCAGGTTTTAGAAGATGCCGGGTTTTCGGCAATCGAGCTGTCGTCGGAGCAGCGGGCCGTCCCCTTGGCCGGAGCCGCGGACGTGCAGGACTGGATCCGCAATACGCTGCGCATGGGACCGGCACGTGAGCCGTACGAGGCGGCACCCCCGGAGCTGCAGGAGGCCGCTCGGGGTGCCGTGCTCAAGGCCATGGCGCCTTACCTCAGCGCCGATGGCCTCCAGGCGCCGGGCGCAGCCTGGATAGTGGCGGCCCGCGCCTGACCGGGTAACGCGTACCTGAGTTCTAGGCCGGGATCCACCGATCCTGACGCCGAAGGTCGGGATGATGGGTGTTCGATCCGAAGGAGACGGGTGAGCACCGGACTGAGCGCACCAATGGGTGCGGGAAGGAGGCGCGCAACCCCGCGAAGCGGGCGAAGCCGGTGACGCCCGGATCGGGCGCCCAGCGCCCGAGATACAAGTTCGGCTCGGTGGATCCCGGCTAAGCGGCCTCAGGCCGGCCGCGGGTAGAGCACCATCTGCGTGCAGCGGAACAGGGCCATCGGCTTCTCCACGCCCTCGCGGCGCACCTGGACGTCCCAGACCTGGGTGGTGCGCCCGCCGTGGACCATGCTCGCGACGCAGCTGATCACGCCGTCACTCGCAGTGCCGAGGTAGCTGCAGGTGAGGTCGATGGTGGTGAAGCCGCTGGCCCCGGCGGGGAGGCTGTTGCGGCAGCCAAAGCCCGCGGCGGTGTCGGCCAGGGCGACCACGGTCGCCGCGTGCATGAAACCGTTGGGCGCCATGTGGTGTTGCTGCACCTCCATCCGAGCCTCGCACCGACCGTGCTCGATGTGGGTGAACTGCACCCCCAGGTGCCCCGGCAGGTAGCCGCGAATGAGCTCGTTCTGGGAAGCGACGTCGACTGACGGTGGCAGGGCGGTCAGCGCTGGCGCTCAGACCTTCAGGAGGGCGGCGTCGATCTTGCTCTTCAGCGACGGCTTGGGCTGGAAGCCCACCATCCGCTGGACCGGCTTGCCATCCCGGAAGAGGATCAGGGTCGGGATGCTCATGACACCGAGCTGCGCCGAGATGACGGGCGAAGAGTCAACGTCGAGCTTGCCCACCTTGATGTCGCCGGCGTAGTCCTCGTTGATCTGCTCGACCACGGGGGCAACCATGCGGCACGGTGCGCACCACTCCGCCCAGAAGTCGACCAGTACGGGCTTGTCCGACTTCATCACTTCGGCCTCGAAGTTCTGGTCGGTGAGGTGCACCAGTTCAGGCATGTGTTGTCTCCTTGTTGATCGAATCCCTGGCCGCCGGTCCCCGCAGGGTGAATGTAGCAGCTACCCGGTGAAACCCCAGCGTGGGCCCGATCATTCCCGATTGCGGTCCCGCCGCGTGCCGGGTGGGTGCCAGTTCAGGCGGACTTCTTCTCCGACTTGGCGGCCTTGGCCGGCTTGCTGTCGGACTTGGTCTCGGCCTTGCTCTCCGACTTGGTGTCGGGTTTGCTGTCCGTTTTCGAGTCGGTGCTGGCCGCTGTCGTATCGCTACTGGCGCCGCCGGCGGACGCGCTCGACCCGGCCGGCGACTTGCCCCGGCTGTCGGTCTTATAGAAACCGGGACCCTTGAAGACAATGCCCACGGGGTAGAAGATGCGCCGTACGGGAGCGCCGCATTTCTGGCATTTCGCCAGGGGCTCATCGGTGATGCGCTGGAAGACCTCGATCTCGTGGCCTTTCTCGCAGCGATATCCGTACGTGGGCATGACGGAGCGGATTCTACCCGCGCTCCTGAACTCAAAAACGACCGCTAGAGGAGTTCGCCGCGAGGCTGCAGCATCATCAGCAACCCCGAGGCGGGCTTGGGCCAGAAGTAGGTCGATTTCTGCGGCATGTTCTCACCCGCGTCGGCCACCGCCTGGACCTGCGCCAGGCTGGGCGGCCGGACCAGGATCCCGAGGTCGAACTCACCGGCCCTGACGCGCCCCAGCACCTCTTCGGCATCACGGGAGTAGGCGACCAGGCGGCCCTCGGCAAGCTCGACCTCGCCGATCCCCAGGAGGCTACGCAACACGCCCTCCTGCAGCAGCGCTACGTCCAGCGAGGCCAGGCTCGGGGCCAGCGTCGCCACCGCGGCCGCGTCAACCGGACCTTCGAGGTAGCTGAAGCGCCCATCCGCGAAGAGGCCGAATCCCAGCATGCCCGGCGCCGCCGGGGGCCCCAACCGCGCCTGCAGCTCCGGCGCGGTGGAGAACTGCTCGGTGAGCCAACCCTGCCCCTGCAGCGCGGCCAGCAACGCTCCCAGGCTGTGGCCCGCGGGCAGCCGGACCAGCCGGTGGGTGGGCAGTACCAGGAGGCCGGGGTCGTCCACCGACGACAGCAACATCAGCTTGAAGCGCGTGGCCTCGTCGGGGCCGCCGCCGACCTCTGCGGCGTGGTGCAGGGCGGTTTCATACCGATGGTGCCCGTCGGCGATGTACAGCTGGACGGCGTTCAGCGCGCGGCGGATGCGCTCGAGCGTGCCGGCGTACTCGATGGTCCAGAGCTCGTGAAGCTCGGGGGACGCGCTACCGTCGATGCCGGGCACGGGCACGAACTTCGCGAGTAGGCCCGGCTCCTCGGCAATGATCGCGTTCAGCACCGCACCGACCTCGCCGTCGGGGTCCGGGTGGAAGCACCAGATCGGCTCGGTGTCGGCGGCGGTGGCCCGCATCAGCTGGAGCCGATCCTGCTTGGGGCCGGGCATGGTGTGCTCGTGGGGCCTGACCGCGCCCTCCGTCCACGGTTGCAGGCGTACAGCGGCGATCACCCCGATCCGGCTGGTACCCCCGAAGGTCTGCCGGTGCACGTAGTAGGCCGGCGCGCCGCCCCGGCGCAGCACGCCCTCGGCAAGCCATCGCTGGAGCTCGCCGGCGGCCTCCGCGTAGCGGGCGTCGCCCTCAGCGCGGTTGAGGACGATGCGGACGGCGTTGTGCGCCTCCCGGCCGTAGTACGCCTGCTGCTGCGAAGGCGAGATGACGTCGTACGGTGGGCAGAGCACGTCGGCCAGGTCCACCCGCGAGGGGTCGTAGGTCACGCCCCGGAAGGGACGGACGTCAGCCAAGCGAGCTAGAGCTCGACATTACGGGGCGAGCTATAGCTCGACGTACCGGATCTCGCTCATGCCGTCGATCCCGGCGAGCTCATCCCGCACCGACTCGGGCACGGCGTCGTCCACGGCCACGATCATCACCGCGAGCCCGCGCGGCGCCTCGCGGCCGAGCTGCAGGGCGGCGATGTTGATGTTGCTGCGGCCCAGTGCCATGCCGACGCTGCCGATGATCCCGGGCCGGTCGTCGTGGTAGGTCAGCAGGAACCGGCCCGAGGGATCGACGTCGATGTGGAAATCGCCGAGCCGGACCAGCCGGGGACCCTGCGCCAGCACGGTGCCGGCGGCGCGGAACTCGGGACCGCTCCCCTCCACCCGCAGCTCCAGCAGGTCGGGGTAGAGCCCGTGGGCGTCGGTGCGCTTCTCCACCACCTCGATGCCCCGGGCCTGGGCCTGGAGCCGCGCGTTGACCACGTTGATCCGGTCCTCGGTGTACGGACTGAGCATCCCCTTGATCACCTCCGCGGTGAGGTAGGAGGGATCGTGCCGCGACAACGACCCGCTGATCTCCAGCTCGACGAGGGTGGTGCCGCCGCCGCCGGCCTGGGCGTAGAGGCTGCCGAGTTTCTCGGCCAGGGAGAGGTAGGGCGCCATCGCCTGCATCTCCTCGGGGAGCACCGTGGGTGCGTTGACCGCCCAGCGGGCGGGTCCGCCGGAGAGCACCGAGATCACCTGCGCCACCACGTCCGCGGCAACCCCGACCTGGGCCTCCTCGGTCGACGCGCCCAGGTGCGGAGTGGTGATCACCAGGGGATGCGCCACCAGCGGCGACCCGGGCGGCGGGGGCTCCTCCTCGAAGACGTCGAAGGCGGCGCCGGCGACCTGCCCCGACTCCAGCGCCTCCAGCACCGCGGACTCCTCGTAGATCCCCCCGCGGGCGACGTTGACCAGGCGCACGCCGCGCTTGCAGATGGCCAGCCGCTCGCGGTTGAAGAGGTGCCTGGTGGCCGCCACCAGCGGCACATGCACGGTGACCACGTCGGCGCGGCGGCACAGCTCGTCCAGGCTGACCAGCTCCACGTTGATCAGCTCGGCGCGCTCCTCCGATACCACCGGGTCGTACGCCAGGACGTCCATCTCCAGCCCCTGCGCGCGCTTGGCAACCTCAGCGCCGATCGCGCCCAGCCCGACCACGCCCAGCGTCTTGCCTCGCAGCTGAAAGCCCATGTACTGCTTGCGGTCCCAGCGCCCCTCGCGCATGGACATGCCGGCCTGGGGGATGTTCCGTGCCAGGGCCATCATCATGGCGACGGTGTGCTCCGCCGCGGCGATGGTGTTGCCGGCCGGCGCGTTGACCACCAGGATCCCCGCCGCGGTGGCGGCGGCGATGTCGATGTTGTCGACGCCGACGCCGGCGCGGCCGATGATGCGCATTTTCGACGCGGCCTGGATGTGCTCGGCGCGGACCTTGGTCTCGGAACGCACGACAAGCGCGTCGTAGTCGGCGATTCGCTCCAGCAGCTCCTCGTGCTTCTGGCCGGTAATGACGTCGACGTCGAAATGCTCGCGCAGGCCCTCGACCCCGTCATCGGCGATGGGGTCGGCAACGAGGACCCGCGCCCTCCCCATCTCCCCCAACTGGCGGATTAGCCCGGCGGCGCGACGGCGGCCTGGTGGCCCAGCGCTTCCTCGTAGGTCTCGACCGCGCCCACCGGCCCGTCCATGTACCCGATCTCGACCAGTGCCTGCTCCAGGCGGCTGACGATCTGCCGCCCATCGTCCTCGCTGATGTCGCCGAGGTGTCCGATGCGGAAGATCTGCCCGGCGAGTTTGCCCTGGCCACCGGCGAGCTCCAGTTGGTACTTGTCGCGCAGGGTGGAGACCAGCTTCTTGTTGAGCTCGGCGTCACCGTGCGGCGCCCTCACGGCGGTCACGGTGTTGGAGAAGTAGCGAGGGTCGGCAAAGAGGTCCAGCTCCATCGCCAGCACCGACTTGCGAACGCCGCCGGCGATGCGGGCGTGGCGCGCGAAGACCTCTTTGAGACCCTCCTCACGCAGCATCCGCAGCGACTCGCGCAGCCCGAAGAGAATGGAGACCGGCGGGGTGGTGAAGGTCTGGCCCTTGAGCTCGAACTCCAGCTCGCGGTTGAAGTCGAAGTAGAAGCGCGGGGAGCGCGCGGTCCTGGAGAACTCCAGCGCGGCCCCGCTGATGCTGACGAAGGCCAGTCCCGGAGGGAGCATCCAGCCCTTCTGCGAGCCGCTGATGACCACGTCGATCCCCAGCTCGTCGACGGGCAGGTCGATCGAGCTGACCGAGCTGACGCCGTCAAGGGCGACGATGCGGCCGCGCTCGCGGGCCACGGCGACGATCGGCGCGATGTCGTTGCAGACCGCCGTCGAGGTCTCGTTGTGGGTGATGAAGAGCACCCGCGCCTCGGGGTTCTCGTCAAGGGCACGGGCAACGTCCTCGGCCTGGGCGCCCTGGCCCCACTCGTAGTCCACCTTGATGACGTCCGCGCCGTAGGCCTGGCCGATCTTCGCGAAGCGATCTCCAAAGGAGCCGATCGAGACGAACAGCGCCTTCTCGCCGGGGCTGGTCAGGTTGACCACCGCGGCTTCGAGGCCGCCGGTCCCCGAGCAGGGGAAGATGACGACCTCGGTCTTCGTCTGGAAGGCCCACTGCAGGCCCTCCCGGCACTCCTTGATGAGCTCCGCGAAGGCCGGGCCCCGGTGGTTGATCATCGGCACCGCCATCGCGTCCTGGACCCGCTTGGGGACCGGGGTGGGGCCGGGAACGCGCAGCTGGTAGCTCATGACCCAGCCGATTCTAGCGAGGCCACGCCCCGTGCGGGCCCAGCTTCACCAGGGTGGCGGGCCCGTCATACAGCCGCTGCACGCCCGCGTCCAATTCGGTCTGGGCATCTGGCGACTGCCGGAATACGAGGGCGAGCACCCTCGGTTTCTGACCTTTCCCGACGGGGTTCACGACCATCGTCCCGCCGCCGGGCCAGGAGTAGGCGACACCGCTGCCGACCTGGCGCGGGCTGCCCCCGAGCACCTCGCCGAAGACCCTTGACGCCACGGCCAGGTCCGACGCCAGCTCCGCGCCGAGGAACTCCGCCCGCATCGAGCCTTCGGGCGCGGGCGCCGGCTCCTTCTCGGCGGACCACGGTCCGCCCTGCTGGGCCAGCTGGACTACGGTGCCCAGGCCCAGGGCGGGGTGCAGGAACGCCTCCTGCCAGCCGGGGTCGCTGAGGTCGACCTTGACCGGCTCGATGCCCAGCTGCTTGAGCTCCGCCAGGGCGCCGCGGATGTCCTCGACCTTGAAGGTGGCGTGGTGCGGACTGGTTCCATTGCGCTGCAGGAATCGCTCCATGAAGTCGTCGGCCGGATTCTCGACCGGTTCCAGCACCTCCAGGCGAATGCCGCCGGCAAAGGCCAGCTGCAGACCGGCCCAACTGGCGATCGCGAAGCGCGCCACCTCGCGGCCGCCGAACCAGCCGGAGAAGTCGGCGGCGACGTCGTCCCGCGACCGCGCGCCGATGGCAACGTGGTCGAGGACGGCGCGGGTCAAGTCGGGTCTGTGCTCAGGCCGTGAAGGGCAGGAGCGCGATGTGCCGCGCCCGCTTCAGGGCCACGGTCAGGGTTCGTTGATGGCGCGCACAGGTGCCGGTGACGCGCCGCGGCAGGATCTTGCCGCGCTCGCTGACGTAGCGGCGCAGCCGGGAAACTTCCTTGTAGTCGATCTCCTCGATCTTCTCGACGCAGAAGTTGCAGACCTTGCGATGGGGGCGGCGCCCGCCGCCGCCTCCCCTTTCTCCGTCAGCCATCAGAAGGGGATGTCATCGGGGTCGATGTCCTGTGTCTCGGCGGCCGGGGCCGGGGAGGGGGCGAGGGCTTCGGCACTGGCCGGGCGCGGGGTTGCGCCGGGGGTTGCCGCGAACTCGTCGTCGACCGGGGCATCAGCGTGGGAGCCACCGCCACCGCCACCGCCACCGCCGTCGCCGCCGCCGCTGCCCTTGGAGTCAAGGAACTGGACGTCGGTGAGGTTGATCTCGGTGGTGGTCCGCTTCTGGCCGTCCTGGCCCTCCCAGGAACGCGTCTGCAGCCGGCCTTCGACGTACACCAGCGAGCCCTTGCGCAGGAACTGGGCACAGAGCTCGGCGAGGTTGCGCTTGCCCTGGTTCCAGGCCACCACGTTGTGGAAGTCGGTGAACTCCTTTTTCTCGCCGTCGGCGCCGCTGCCGTAGCGGTTGGTGGCCAGCCCGAAACGGGTCATCGCCGTGCCCGACTGCGTGTAGCGCATCTCCGGGTCGCGGGTCAGGCGTCCGATCAACATCGCCTTGTTCAGGTTCATTTGGTGCCCTCCTCTGTCTCTGTCGCCGGCGCGCCGGGTGCGACGCTCTCGGTCGCTGCGCTGGATGGGGCCGCGGTCGCACCGGCCTCGACAGCCTCAGGTTCGCTGGCGCGCGGTGCGGCATCGGCGGCATTGACCTCGACGTCGTCGGACTCCTCGGTCTCCAGCACGACCGCCTCGGGGGCCGCCTCCTGGTCTGCCTCGGACACCCGGCTCATGGCCGCGATGTCCTCGTCGGTGAAGTCGGGAACGACGACCTCCTGCTGGCCCACCGAGGTGCGGTCACGGTGCACCAGCAGGTGCCGGAAGACGGTGTCCGAGATCTTGAGGACGCGCTCCAGCTCGACGATCTTGTCGGTCTCAACCTCGAAGTTGGAGACCACGTAATAGCCCTCGCGATAGGACCCGACCTGGTAGGCCAGGCGGCGCTTGCCCCAGCTGGCGGTCTTGGTGATGTTGCCGCCGTTGGACACGATCAGCTGGTGAACCTTGTCGGTGGCACTGCCCACCTGCTCCTCGTCAAGCTCAGGCTTGACGATGAACATCAACTCGTAGAAAGCCAAGGAAACCTCCTTCCATGGGATTGACCGTCGCGCGCCTCCTGGGGAGGGCCTGGCGGCCGAAAGGGACGGACGAAGGGGGATTCTACCAACCGCCCCGGGCGCCGCGGCCGCCGGGTCGAAATGGCCTGCGCGGACGGCGGGACGCCGGCGGTATCCTCGATTGCGGATGGGTCTTCCTCGTCTGGGAGTTCTCCTGGGCGCGGTCCTGCTGGCGGGGACCGCGGCGCCGGCAGCGACGCTCCCCCTGGCCGCCGGGGCGGCCGCCCCGGCAATCGGGTTCGAGGTTCCGCGCCTGACCGATCCCATCCACACCTACGGCGAGCCGAACATCGGCATCGAGCCCAACCAGCCGACGATGGTGACTCAGCCCAGCGACCAGGCCAGCGGTTTCGTCTACGTCAGCGGCCCGACCGGCACGGGAACCCAGCGCAGCGTCTGGCAGGGCTCCGTCGACGGGGGACACACATTCAGGAACATCTCGCGCGGCATCCCCACAGGCACCACCTCCGCGGGCTGCGACCAGCTGACCGCGCTCTGCGGCCCCCTTGCCGGACCGGGCGGGGGCGACACCGAGGTGGCGTATGACGCCAACAACAAGCAGTACTTCGCCGACCTTTACGCCCTCGCCTGCCAGCACGTCGCGACCAGGGTGCGCAACCCCGACGGGACCGAGACGGTGGCCGAGGCGCCGGACCCGCCCAAGGGCTGCCCGGTGCCCGGGTCGGACCGGCAGTGGATCCTGGTCAAGGACACCCGACTGCAGACGGGCCCGTTCGGTCTCGCGCCTCGCGCCGCCGCCACGCCCAACCCGCTCGTGTACATGGAGTCGAACACCGTGGCTCAGTGCAGCGGAAGCGGTGGCGCGGGCTGGTACAAGTCGACCGACGGTCTGACCTACAGCGGCGCGCAGGTCGACGGCCAGGCGGCATTCCCGGTCAGCCAAACGTACTGCCCGTTCGGGGCCGACGGCTACCCCGCGATCGACCAGCAAACCGGGAAGGTCTTGCAGGCCAACTACAGCACCGTGATGGTCAACGGCAACGCGGTCAGCGCGATCAAGCTCAACGTCGGGACGCCGCACGACGCCGCCGGGAACCTCTGCTTCCTCGACGCCCCCGTCGGCAGCAGCTGCTACGAGGGCACCAGCCCGGGCCCGATCACCGTGGCGATGAACGACCCGGCCCTGAACGACGTCGTCGACGACCGCGGCGACGCCGCCAACTTCGTGGTCTCGTCGATCGACGCCGGCCGGAACCTCTGGGTGGCCTGGGTGAACCGGTCGTTGGATCCCAAGCTCGCCCAGACCTGGGTGGCGGTGGCGCCGCCCGGTCCCACCAACACCTGGTCGACGTTCAGCAAGCCCGTGAGGGTCAGCGGCGGGGACTCCAGGGTCAGCGTCTTCCCCTGGATCCAGGCCGGCTCGGCGGGTCGGGCCGACGTCGCCTGGTACGGCGACAGCACCAGCGTCGACCCCAGCGACTCGACCGCCAAGCACAGCTGGAACGTGTACATGAGCCAGGTCGTGTTCTCGGCGACTCCAAAGGTCACCCAGGTCAAGGTCACACCCCACCCCATGGACCTCCAGGACGTGTGCCTCAGCGGCAGCACCTGTATTGCCAACTCGCCGCCGGGCAACCGCAACCTCGCCGACTTCTTCCAGGTGCGCACCGACAGCACGGGCGCCGCGATGATCGTCTACGTCGACCTCGGCAACCTCTACTGCCAGCCGAACTTCTGCGATGCCCTGGGGCCGCTGGGCTTCGACCACAAGGGGTCTGAGCTGGTGACCATCGCGCGCCAGAGCTCGGGTCCCGGGATCAAGGACGACGGCGCCGGGAATGGCCTCCTCGTGACCGGCCCCAGCAACGCGCCCGTGCCCGGGCTCGCCGATGCCGCCGGGGACGCCAGGTGGCCGCTGTTCGGGGGCGCCAACATCCCCGAGATGGACATCGTTCACCACGGCCTGGCGACCAACGGACAGACGCTCACGGTGACCATGACCACCGCCGGGGACCCGAGGAAGTCATCCGGGCCGCTGGCGACCACCAACTGCGTCAGCGCCAGCTGCAACACCGAGTACGTCACCCGCTGGCAGATGGGCCAGGACCTCTACTACGCGATGTATGAGAGCGGCGGCGTCAGCTCCGGCTTCTACGCGGGCAAGAGCCAGACCATCGACGACTGCTCGGTCTCGGCGTGTGACCCTCACACCACCGTCTACCCCGAGGGGACCGCCGAGACGGGGAACGTCGAATGCCCGTCGGCCCCATCCGCTGCGTCCCCGTGCAAGATCGCGATCACGGTCAATCTCCCGGATGTCGGCAGCCCCACCAACAGCAGCCTGCTCGAGGAGGTCGCGGGGTACTCGTTCGTGGCCACCGTCCCGCAGTCGGCGATGTCCCAGGCAACCGAGCGCGCGGACAACGGCGCCACCGAGGTCGACGGGGTCTGCTGCTACAACTTCCAGGCTGCGGGGATCACCGCGCCGCCCGGGGGAGGCGGCAGCAACAACGGAGGTGGGCCCACCGAGTTACCCAATACCGACGCCCAACGCCGATTGGTACCGGCCGCCCCGGGCATGGTCCTGGTGGCCCTCCTCGGGGCCCTCGGGCTCGCCGGTCTCCGTCGCCGGAGGCCTGCAGGCTCCTGACCGCCCTACGGGGTCCCCGTGCCGATGACCAGGGACGAGGGGCAGTAGTCGTTGAGGAGGCAGCTGGCGCAGAGCGGCTTGCGTGCGACGCAGACCCGGCGCCCATGCTGGATCAGGCGCAGGCCGAAATCGCTCCAGCGCTCGGGTGCCAGGTTGGCGCAGACCTCAGCCTCGATCTTCTCGGGGTCGGCGTGTCGCGTCAGGCCGATGCGGGCCGTGAGCCGGGTGACGTGGGTGTCGACCGCGAGGCCCGGCAGCCCGAAGGCCACACCGAGGACGACGTTGGCGGTCTTGCGGCCCACCCCGGGCAGCGTCACCAGGTCCGCCATTCGCGGCGGCACCTCGCCGTCGAAGCGCTCCACCAGGGCCCGGCAGCAGCCGATGATCGACTTCGTCTTCTGGCGGAAGAACCCGGTCGACTGGATCACCATCTCGAGCTCCAGCGGCTCCGCCTCGGCGAGGGCTCGGGCGCCAGGATAGCGCCGGAAGAGCTCCGGGGTGACCATGTTCACCCGCTCGTCGGTGCACTGGGCGCTGAGGATGGTGGCGACGAGGAGCTGAAGGGGACCGTCGTGGACCAGGGCGCACTCAGCCGCCGGGTAGGCCTGCTGGAGGCGGGCGTCGGTGAGCACGGTGCGCTCGCGGACCCGGGCACGCGTGCCCAGCCTGACCCGCCGCGGCGGCGCCTTCAGCTAAACCCTCGCGGTGGCATTTGCGGCCACCGCTCCGAACGCGGTTGGGGGTTGGCCCGCAGCGCCAGGGTCATCGACCCGTCCATCAGGTGACTGTCCTGGCGCCGCGAGAAGGCATCGAACTGCCCCCGCTCGAACATCCGCCGCAGCTCCCACTTGATGCCGCCCCGACCCTCACCGCCCGCGACCGGCTCGGCGACGTCACGGGAGCCGTGGACCAGCTCGATGCTCTGGTAGCCGTTGGCATAGGCCTCGCGGGTGAATTGCAGGGCGACGTCGCAGGCGGTCAACACGTCATAGCCGTGGAGATCGAGACGGTAGGCGCGACGGCCACGCGGTTCGCGGCCGCGCGGCGGGCCAGGTCGCTGCCAGGGTCGGGTGGGACGTCTGGGCATGTTCGAGCTAGCCTAGTGGTTATCGCTCCCAGGAGGACATCAAATGATCAACCCCACGCATCACTTCTCGATCGAATTCTGCGTCCCTTGAAATTACGTCCCTAGAGCCGTCGGTCTGACGGACGAGTTGCTGCAGAGCTGGGCGCCGATCATCGCCAACATCGACCTCAAGCCCGGAAAGGGCGGGGTCTTCGAGGTTGTCCTCGATGGCGAGCTGCTGTTCAGCAAGACCAAGCTGAAGCGCCACGCCAACCCGGGCGAGGTCATCGCCCTGGTCCAGGAGCGCATCGGCGCGCCCATCCCCAGGGAGTAGTTCCGGGCCGGGATCCGTGATCCCGGTCAGTCCGTCCCCTTGACCTCCCGGGCGCGATAGAGCCGCACCGGTAGCGCCACGCCCTTGAGGGTGACCTCGCCGATCTCCTCCAGGTCGACCCCCTCGGCGCCATCCGGCAGCACCGTCGACGACACCAGGACCTCCCGCGGGCGGGCGTAATCCGTGATCCGCGCCGCGATGTTGATGGTGTTGCCGTAGAAGTCGCCCGCCTGCGCCACGACCGGGCCGCGGTTGATGCCGACCCGGATCGGTGGGAAGCCATGGCCGTTGAGTTCCTGCTGCAGCTGCAGGCACGCCCGCACCGCCTGGGCCCCATTGTCGAAGAAGAGCATGGCGCCGTCCCCCATGGTCTTCACCAACCGGCCGCTGTAGGCGGCTGTCATATCGAGGAGGTGGTCGGCGAAGTGCTGGGCGAGGTCGGCGGCCTCCCGGTCCCCACCGTCGGCGGAGAGCACCGTGAAGCCCACCAGGTCGACAAAGGCCACGGAGGGGTCGCGGGGACGCGAGGCGGTCAGCGGGCTGCCCACCATCGCCGCCTCCATCCGCTCGGTCACGCTCTTGACGGTCTCGTGCTCGAGGTAGCGCTGGTACACCCAGGCCGTGAGGCTGGAGATCATCTCGTTGGCGCGGCCGCTGATCTCCCCGATCAGGTCGTTGGCCTGGTTGAGGTCCTCACGGTATGCCTCCAGCAGGGGGTCGACGACGTGGTTGCGGAAGAGCTCGGCCTGGACCTCGGTGGCCCGCCGCATACTGTCACCGGTGACCCGCATGGCGTGCAGCCGGGCGTCGATGGGAATCGGCAGGGCGCGGATGGCCGCGTACTGCTCGAAAGCGGTGATCTCGTCCATCCGCGCCGGTGCGTCAAGCCCGGGCATCGGCAGACCCGCGGCGCGCAGCACCGCCTGCGCCTCCTCGTCGGGGATGCCGAGCGTGCTCATCAGCTCGCGGTAGGTGATGCTCGACAGCTCCTGGGACGCCGGCAGGCACATCTCCAGGAAGCCCAGTGGGTACCCGCCCTCGAGGTAACGGGCGATCACCCGGGATACCCCGCCGCTGTTCTCGGCGACCTGGCCGATCAACTGCAGCTTGAGGATATCGATGGCCTCGTAGACACCGTCCACGGCCTCGATGATCCCCGCGCGTTCGCACTCCCCGATCTGCTCCAGGGTGAACCCGGAGAGCTCGGCGAGGCGATCCCGGTCGATCCTGAGCCTCTCCGCCTTCACGGTCATCGCGGTCAAGCATAGGCAGTGACCAGGGGGTGTCCCCGGGATAATTGGGCGATGAAGGGCCCGGTTGGAAGCGTCCAGGAGACCGTGCGCGGCATGCGCCCGTACACCCGCGCGCGCCTCCTGGCGCTGTTCGCGGTGGTCACGCCGGCGGGTCTGGTGCTGGTCAACATCGCCGCCTACGTGATGCAGAACCTGGCCGCCTTTCGACTGGCCATCACGGTCAGCGCGGTGGTCAGCACAATCGTGCTGAACGGAATCACCGGGGTCGCCGCCTACCGCACCCTCGCGACCCGCTTCGCGGAGTCGCCGGGGATCGGATGGGTCTTCCTGCCGCGGCACCTGCGCTCGAACGCGGTCTGTGGGGCGTTCCTGCTGGTGCTGGCTGCGACCGTCGCCGGCGAGCTGACCTACAGGGGGCTGTCCGACCCGCGCAGGATTCCCAACCTCCAGACCTTCCTGGCCGGGCTCCTGGGCCTGGCGGTCCCGCTCATCCTGGCCGCCCTCTTCCGGGACGCGGTGACCCCGCGCATGCGCCGCCGCTACCGCACCCGCCCGTGACAGCGCGGAACCGGGTGGTCAAGGGCGACTGCCTGGAGGTCCTCAGGGACATGCCGGCGGCCTCGGTCGACCTCATCTATGTGGACCCTCCCTTCAACACCGGCGTCGCGCGCAGGCACGCACGGGTCAAGACCACGGCGTCCGCGGACGGGACCCGCACGGGCTTTGCGGGCCGGCGGTACGCGGTCACGACCGGCCCCTCCCGGAGCTTCGCCGATGCCTTTGACGACTACACCGGGTGGCTCGAACCGAGGATGATCGAGGCTCACCGCGTCCTCGCCGCGGACGGCAGCATCTATGTCCACCTGGACTACCGCGAGGTGCACTACTGCAAGGTTCTCCTGGACCGGGTATTCGGGCGCCAGAACTTCATCAACGAGGTCATCTGGGCGTATGACTTCGGCGGGCGCGGCAGGCGTCGCTGGCCCGCCAAGCACGACAACATCCTCTTCTACGCGCGCGACGCCAAAAACTATGTCTTCAACATCGATGACGTCGACCGCGAGCCCTACATGGCGCCGGGACTGGTGACGGCGGAGAAGGTCGCCCGCGGCAAGCTGCCCACCGACACCTGGTGGCACACCATCGTGCCCACCAACGGCAGCGAGCGCACCGGCTACCCGACCCAGAAGCCGCTCGGCGTGGTCAGCCGGATCGTGCGCGCCTCCTCACCCCCGGGCGGCACCGTCCTCGACTTCTTCTGCGGCTCGGGCACGACCGCGGTGGCGGCGCACCTGGCCGGGCGACGGTTCATCCTCGTGGACAGCTCCGACGAGGCGATCGCGGTGACCCGGCGGCGACTGGACGGGCTGGCTATCCCCTACGAGATGGGCTCAAGCCCGGAGGCGCCGAAACGCGCCGGCAGCAGTCGAACCCAGCCCGACAATAAGCAGCATCAGCAGGGCTGAAGCCAGCGCGCCGCCGCGGCCTGCGACGGTGCTGGGGAGGTGGCCGCCCGTCTCCAGGAACTGCCTGGCCTGTTGGGTGACCGCGGCCAGGGGCAACGGGTCCAGCCAGATGTGGTCATCGATCGCCAGTGCCGGGCAATCGGGCGCGTTGGCCGTCACCGAGAAGGGCTGACCCGTCTCCGGGTTGGGGTAATGGAGGCAGCTGAGGTTGCTCTTGTTGTTGATCGGTACCTCGAGCAGGGCGGGGTTGGGGTTGGTGATCTGGCCGGTCTTGAGGAAGACGCTGAGCTGGGTCTCGCCGGCCGACCGCGCCGCCGGGTCGATGGTGGGATCCGCGAGCCAACCGTGGGGGTTGCTCTGCTGCGCCACCGCGGTCGCCGAGCGATCGTTGCGGTAGTAGGTCACGACGTCGAACAGGTTGCCGTTGCGGTAGATGTTGCCGGCCGTGGGGTTGGGCACGGTGCCGTCGCCCAGCGCGGTCTGGAAGAGCACGGTCTTGGCCGCCGCGCCCGCCAGCGGACGGTCGCGAATCAGCGGGGTGAACGACTCCGGGCTACCGCTGCGGTCGTACCAGTTGGTCTGGCCGAAGAGCTCCTGGAGCGGTATTGCGCCGGGGCGGGGGCTGGTCATGGATGGGTCGCCGCGAAGCGGGATCGACTCGGTGAAGCCGTTGATCCCCGGGCCGCCGTTGCGGATGTCGGGCTTGCCCCACTTCAGCGTGTCGGCGATGTTGTGCCGGAACGTGGAGAGCCTGGCGATGTCGACGATGGGGCCGCCGGGGACGTTGAGCAGCCCCTTGTGGATCATGGGATCGGTTCCCATCAGCATGGTGCCGTAGATCCCGCCGAAGCTGAGGCCGTAGTAGCTGATGTCGGTCTTGCTGAGCACGTCGCCGGCGTTCGTCGGCACGACTGGGACCACGGCCCCAAGCGCGATGGAGCGCGCCAGCGCCATGTTGTCAATGACCGTCTGGATCAGCCCGGAGCGCACCCCATCGACGGGCTTGTGGGAGGGGTTGGCGGCGAGGTCGCGGGCCTCCTGGCCGTTGCCTCCATTGTCCGAGCAGGCCTTGGCCGCGTCGACGGTGGTGACGTGCTCGGTGGGCCCGACACCGTCCTTGAGGCCGTCACAGATGAGGCCGTCGCCATTGACGTTGCGACCGCGCCCGTAATCCAGGAAGGTCGTGGAGGTGAGGTCGTGCTTGACCGTCACCGTGCTGTTGGGCCCGTAGGAGTGGCCGGCGGGGTCGGTGGCGATGGTCGCGATTCCCAGGGTTGCGTTGAAGTCCGACGTCACAAAGAGGTCGAACTTGCTGCGGGTGAAGCCGGGCCCGTAGATGGCGACGGGCCAGCCACCGGCGGGCGGCGTTCCCACGGGCAGGATCATGGTCACACCGATCCGGTCGGCGCCGAAGGGCTGCTGGGTCTGGGTGCTGGGCAGCATGGGGATCTCACCGTCGGTGAAACCGTTGGCGTCGTCCTGGCCGGCCGCGCGGTACTGGTAGCGCGGCGACTGGAAGCTCCCGAAGGCGTAGTAGCCCGCGTTCCCGGGGGGGACCAGGACGGGGGCGACGGTGTCGGTCAGGGGCTTGGCGGGGTCGGCGCTGGTCTGGTCGTGGCGCAGGATGCCGTCGGCCGGCCCGGACACCGACGGCGGTACGCTGGCCGCCAGGAAGACGTCATCGGTCCCGCCCTGGGTGAAACCCAGCTTGCGGCTGGCAGGGCTACCCAGGCCCGCCGCGGCGAAGGCCGACCCGTTGTCCAGCGAGCGGCGAATGTGGTCCAGCTGGGCGGTCGCGGTCATGGTCGTGAAGGGGACGATGCAGGCGCCCCCGCAGGCGTCGACCGGGTTGCCGGCGGAGTCGGTGATGAACGAGGTGACCACGAGGTTGTACGTGGAGGCCTCGTGCAGCAGCCCGTTGCTCAGGCCGGACAGCGTCTTACCGGCGGGGTCCCACACCAGCTGGACGATCCCGGTGCGCCCCCCGGGGCCCTGGATGAAAAAGTCAGTGTCGTTGACCGACTTGATGTCGATGGCTCCGGAGAAGGGGATGGTCACGCGCGGCTGGATGTCAAACCCGTCGAGCCGGTTGAGCTGCCTGTAGACGTCGCACGTGGAGTAGTTGCTGCCGTCGCAGGCCGGGTAGTCCGGTCCGACGCGGAAGTTGACGTGCCTGCCGGTCAGCTGCGTGGCGTCGGGCACCGTCAGCGCGTCATTGGGGAACGGCATGGTGCGGTAGGTGCCACCGTTGAGAACGCTCACCGCGGCCGCCGACGCCGGCATCACACCGGTCGCCAGCGATGCCACCATCGCCAGTGTCGCCGTCAGACCAGCCGCCCTTCTCATCGCTCTCATCGCTCCCGCAACCCCCGCAAAGTCAGGCAGAGAGCCTAATGGAAGGGGTCAACGGCGGATCGCGCTCGAGTTGCCGGGGGCGGCGGTGCCAGAATGGGCACGATGAGTACTGGGAGTTGGCGACCCGGCGCGCGGCGACGCGCGCTGTCGGTGTTGGTGGCGTTCGGGGCGCTGGTCATGCTGTCGACCACGGCGTTGGCCAGCAATGACCCGTTCTTCAGCGACCAGTGGGGTCTCAGCGGCCAGCCGGCGAGCATCAATGGCCCGCAGGCCTGGTGCGCGTCAACCGGTGGCGTACTGGTCGGGGACATCGATACCGGCGCCGATTTCGGCCATCAGGATCTCGCCGGGAGACTGGTCGCGGGGGCGCGATTCACCTCCGGCAACGGTGACGTCAACAACCCTGACGCCACGGGGCAAGGGGCGGTGCAGGACGACAACGGGCACGGAACGATGACCACCGGCCTGATGGTCGCCAACAAAGACAACGCCATCGGCATCGCCGGCATCGCCCCGTCGTCGCAAGCGCTGGTGGTCAAGGTGATGGACAGCAATGGCAGCGGATACACCAATGACGTGGGGGCAGGAATCAGGTGGGCGGCCGCGCACGGTGCCCGCGTCCTCAATATCAGCCTGGGCACCAGCGTGCAGGGGGTGTCCATCCTCCCCGACAGCAACATCGTCTCCGCCATCCAGCAGGTGTCCAAGCAGGGAGTCGCAGTGGCTGTGTCGGCAGGGAACAACCAGGTCCCGGTGCCCATTTCGCAGTACATCCAGATCGCCAATGTGGCGCTGGTCGCGGGCGCGACGGGGCCCCAGGGCGAGCTGGCCTGGTACAGCACAACCGGGCAGGGCGTGAACATCTATGCACCCGGAGGCGACGATCCCAACGGCTCCCCCGACAGGACGATAAACATCGTCTCGACCTATTTCGGCAACCGGTATGCCGCCGAGCAGGGGACGTCCTTTGCCGCCCCCCACGTGGCTGGCACCCTCGCCCTCCTGATGTCCCATGGCCTATCAGCGTCCCAGGCACGGCAACGAATCCTGGACACGGCCGTCGCCCGCCAGGGCCTCCCCGAGCTCGACGCGGCCGCGGCTCTGGGCAGCAGCGCGGGATGCCGGTCGGCGCCCGCGGCCTCGAATGAGGGCCCCGCGCCGGCGACGACACCTGCGCGTCCCGGGAGCAGCGCCCGCGGCCCGGCGGGCCCCGGTCAGCCTGGCACTGCGGCGGTGGCGGCCCCGAGTCCATCGCCATCATCGAGCGTCAGCCCCAGCCCGTCGCCATCCCTGCAGGCTGAGCCCGTCCCCAGTTCCAGGGCCCTGGCCCATGACCCTCCGCCCGCGAAGAAGGGCGGATCGCCGGCGCCGATCGTGGCTGTCGTGATGGTGGTCGGCATCGGCCTCGGCTACGGTGGGCTGCGTCTACTCCAGGCGCTGCGCTAGCTGAGGCGCTCCACGATCATCGCCATCCCCTGGCCGCCGCCCACGCACATCGTCTCCAGGCCGTAGGTCTTGTCCAGGGTTTGGAGATCGTTGATCAGGGTGGTCATGATGCGGGCGCCGGTCATCCCGAAGGGGTGACCCAGGGCGATCGCCCCCCCGTGCGGGTTCAGCCTGTCCATGTCCCAGCCCACCTCGCGTGACACCGGGATGACCTGCGCCGCAAAGGCCTCGTTGAGCTCGACGACGTCGATGTCCTTGACGGTCATGCCGGTCTGAGCGAAGACCCGCTTGCAGGCCTCGATCGGACCGACGCCCATGATGCTGGGATCAAGGCCACTCACCGCCGAGCCCTTGATCCGGGCCAGCGGCTTGAGGCCGAGCGACTTCGCGTACTCCTCCTCCAGGACCACCACCGCGGCGGCGCCGTCGTTGAGGGGACAGGCGTTGCCGGCGGTGACCCGACCGTCCTCCTTGAAGACCGGCTTGAGGGTGGCCAGCTTCTCCAGGGTGGTGTCGGGGCGGATCCCGTCGTCCTTGCTGACCTCGTTGCCTTCGGGCGTGGCGACGGTGATGATCTCGCGGTCGAAGAACCCGCTCTCCTGGGCCTCCGAGGCCCGCATCTGGCTGCCGTAGGCGTACTCATCCATCTCCTCGCGGGTGATGTTGTACTGGTCGGCGACGTTCTCCGCGGTCATCCCCATCGTGATGTAGGCGTCGGCGAGGGCGTTCTCACCGAACAGCCGCATGTTGATGTCCTCCATCGCGGGCATGGTGTTGACCCGCGACACCGATTCCACGCCGGCGCACACGATCGCCCTGGCCTCGCCCGACTTGATGGCGTGGTAGCCCATCCGGATCGACTGCAGGCTGGAGGCGCAGAAGCGGTTGACGGTGGTGCCGGGAACGCTCATCGGCAACCCGCTGAGGAAGACCGCCAGGCGGCCGACGTTCATGCCGGTCTGTCCGTGCGGGAAGCCGCAGCCGGTGATCAGGTCTTCGATGTCCTCGTGGGGAAGCTCCGGGACCTTCTCCAGGACCTTCTTGACGATGTACCCGAGCAGGTCGTCGGGGCGGTAGCTCACGAGCGAGCCCTTGGCGGCACGGCCGATGGGCGAACGGCCGGTGGCGACGATTACGGCTTCAGGCATCGGATCTCCTCACGTTGTGGACAGGTTGGTCGGACGCGCCGGCAATTCTAGACCTGACAGTGCCGTCAGGTTGCGGGGGGAGGCGGGGCCATCGGGGGCATGTCAGCGTCCTCGGGCGGCAGCAGGCTTTCGGAGAACCCGGGAGGAGGTGGCGAGGGCTCCTTGCGGGGCTCATCGCGCATCTCGCCGGGCGGCGGCGAGTACTCCGCGGCCTCGTGCTCGCGCTCCCGGGGCGGCGGCACCTCGCCGTGGCCGGTGGTGTATTCCGCGGCTCCGCCCGATGCCTGGGTTCGAATCGGCGGGATGTCGCCCGGGGCCGCGACCGTGAAGTCTGCCGGCGCGGCGGTCGGCCTGGTTCTCGGGACCACCTCGCCCGGCACCGGGGTGTAGATCTCGGGCGGTCCATCCTTCTGCTTCTCGTCGTCCTCCCAGCTGTACGGGCCGCGCCGGCTCCGCTCAAGCTTGCGCTGTGGCTGGACATACGAGTAGACGATCAGGGCCAGCCCGCAGATCGCCAGCGCCCCGCCCACCGGACGGAGCCCGCCGAGCGCCAGCGCGATCAGTCCCCCGACGATCACCAGCACGAGCCCCAGCGCGCCCAAGGGCTTCATTTGGGGATCCTCCTCTTATCAAAGCGCAGGTTAGCATCGTCTGGTGGCTTCTGGGGAGCGCGTTTACACCGGGCCCCGCCTGCAGAAGCTGGGGATCCGGCCGGGGATGCGGGCGCTGCTCCACGAGGTCCCCGAGGTTGGCTTCGCCGCGGAGCTCGCCGAGCACGGCGTGGAGCTGGCCGGCGACCCCCGTGAGGCCGTCGACGTGGTCTTCCTGGGGGTCGCGGCGCTGGACGATCTGAAGCTCATCCGCCGGCTCAAACCGCGGATCAAGCGTGACGGCACACTGTGGCTGATCCGCCCCAAGGGCCCGTCCACCCCGGTCCCCGAGGCCACCGCGATGGCCGCCGGGCTCGACGCCGGGCTCGTCGACGTCAAGGTCATCAGCTTCTCGCCGACTCACTCCGCGCTCAAGTACGTCTATCGGCTCCGTGACCGTTGAGCCGCGCGGCGTGAGGTTAGGCCAGGCGTTCCACGATCATCGCCATCCCCTGGCCGCCGCCGACGCACATCGTCTCCAGGCCGATCGCCTGGTCCCGGGTCTGGAGGTCGTTGAGCAGGGTGGTCATGATGCGGGCGCCGGTCATGCCGAAGGGATGGCCCAGGGCGATCGCGCCGCCGTGCGGGTTGAGCCGGTCCATGTCCCAGTTGAGCTCGCGAGAGACGGCCAGCACCTGCGAGGCGAAGGCCTCGTTGAGCTCGATCACGTCGATGTCGTCGACCGTCATGCCGGTCGCCTTGAGCACCCTGCGGCAGGCCTCGATGGGACCCACGCCCATGATCGTGGGATCCAACCCGCTCACCGATGACGCGAGGATGCGGGCGATCGGCTGCAGCCCCAGCTCCCGCGCGCGCTCCGCCTCGATGACGATCACCGCGGCGGCGCCGTCATTGAGGGGACAGGCATTGCCCGCGGTGACCCGCCCGTCCTCCCGGAACACGGGCTGCAGCGCCGCCAGCCGCTCCAGGGTGGTGTCCGGGCGGATGCCGTCGTCGCGCGTCACCACCGCGCCGGCCGGGGTGGTGACGGGGATGATCTCGCGCTCGAACACCCCGGCCTGCTGCGCCGCGGTGGCCCGCATCTGGCTGCCGTAGGCGTACTGGTCCATGTCGTCGCGGGTGATGCCGAACTGGTCGGCGACGTTCTCCGCGGTCATGCCCATCGCCATGTATCCCTGCGCACAGGCATCGT
This sequence comes from Candidatus Dormiibacterota bacterium, assembly GCA_036741395.1. Lineage (GTDB taxonomy): Bacteria > Chloroflexota > Dormibacteria > DASZGP01 > DASZGP01 > JAXDLW01. Next base: position 17,780 of record DAINSI010000014.1, on the reverse strand, counting down.
CGCCCACCAGCCGCGGGTTCCTGTCGTCATCGGTCATGCCACCCCGGCCGACCCGGCTGTAGCACTCCACGCCCGCCGCCACAAACGTGCGGCCCTCGCCGGTGCGGATGGCGTGGAAGGCCATCCGGATGGCCTGCAGGCTGGAGGCACAGAAGCGATTGACGGTGGTGCCCGGCACACTCGATGGCAGTCCACTCAGGAAGACCGCGCGCCGGCCGATGTTCATCCCCTGCTCGCCCGCCGGGTAGCCACAGCCACAGATCAGGTCGTCGATCTCGTCGTGGGGCAGCTCGGGCACCTTTTCCAGCACCCGGGCGACGATGTACCCGACCAGGTCGTCGGGTCGCACGTCGATCAGCGAACCCTTCCCGGCACGGCCGACAGGGCTGCGACCGGTGGCGACGATGACGGCCTCTGGCACGGCTAAAGTCTAGGGACGCGGGGAGGAGCTTGGAGGGGATGATGGTCTGGGCGAGACGATGCGCCACGCTCGTGCTGGGCGTGGGCATACTGCTGGCCATCGTCGGGTGCGACACGGGCACGCCCAGCGCGCTCAACCCCGACGAGAGCGTGCTGGTGCACGGGCGCCTGGTCGGGGCGGATGGCAAGCCCGTCAAACGCACCCGGGTCGCCCTTTACAGGCAGGCCGGGGTCGAAGAGGCCTTCGGGGGCGCCTTCGTCATCCTGGCCTCGGCAGGCATCGCCTGCCTGGCCGACAACGCCCCCCAGGTCTGCCACTCACCGCGCCAGACGCTGACCGCCGACGACGGCACCTTCAGCTACAGCCTCAAGGGCAGCGACACCTACGAGGGCGGGAGCCACAACGCCGCGACCTTCAACCTCAGTGCGGCCCTGCCTCCGCACGGCGACCAGCTCACCGGGCCCGATACCACCCAGACCTTCAGGATCCGGGTCACCGACCTCAAGCTGCCCGCGGTGGCGTTCTGGCAGCCCGCCATCAGCTACTCCGGCGCGGGCGCCAGTGGCAGGCTGACCTACGGCGCAATCGCCCCCGCGCTCGGCGACGCGCCGGTATTCGAGGCCGAGTTCGAGGACCCCGCCGGAAACCTGGTCTGGGCCTTCGCCGGCCTGCACAGCCCCGCGACCATCGATGCCCGCCTGCTCGAGGACCACGACGGAGGCGTCGCGGTCCACGCGCGCCCGCACCAGGGGGGCACCGGGACGGTCTTCAACTTCGACTACCGCTCCCCCAGCGTCATCTACCGCGGCTCCGCGGGCGCCCCACTCTCACGCCAGCGGGCGTGCTACATCCCGGTCACCGGTCGCGACCCGGTCCGCCAGCGCCCTTGCCGCCTGACCGACGGGGACATCGCCACGCTGTTCGAGCCGCAGACCGGCTGCGCTGAGACCGCGGGCGGCACTCCCTGCCCGGTGACCGGGAGGAACACGCCCTACATCGACCTGGGAGCCCCGGCATCGATTGACCTCGTGGCCATCCACGGCTGCAAGAGCGGGTGCCTGCTGGACACCTCGCTCGACGGCCAGCACTGGTCCCCGACGGGCGGCCGCGCCCTCACCGACGGCCCCGCGCCCAACGGCCTGGCGGCGATCCCGGTCACCGCCGGCACTCACGCGCGGTACATCCGAGCCAACATCACCGACACCTCGCGCCTCACCGAGATCTCGGTGTGGGGACCGCCGGGCCAGCAACTGCCGCCACCCACCGAGCCCGCCGTGGCGCCGCCACGGTCGATCTCAACGGGCGGGCACCCCGCCCAGGTGGGCCTTTCCGACAGCCAGTTCAGGGGGCTGGTCCTGCTCAACATCTTCGGGTTGCTGGTCATCGGCGCCGTCGCGGTGCTGCTGCTGCGGCGCCGCCGGGTTAGGCCCAGCCCCCGCTGATACGCTGGGCCTGATGGCCGACGCCCACGTCCACACGCCTGCGCCGATGAACGAACCGGTGCGCGGGTATGCGCCGGGGAGCGTGGAGCGCACCGCGGTGCGGGCGCGACTGGCAGAGCTCGCGGACGCCGCCACCGAGATCCCCATGGTGATCAACGGCAAACCGGTGATGACCGCTGCCCGCGGCAGTGTGCGCGCACCGCATCGACACGAGCTGGTGGTCGGCGATTACGCGCGCGGCGGCGTGAAGGAGACGCAGGCGGCCATCGACGCCGCGCTGGCGGCGCGCCGGGACTGGGCGGCGACCCCCTACAAGGACCGCGCCGCGGTCTTCCTGCGGGCGGCGGCGCTGCTCGCCGGCCCCTACCGCGACAGCGTCAACGCGGCCACCATGCTGGGCCAGAGCAAGACCATCCAGCAGGCGGAGATCGACGCCGCCTGCGAGCTGATCGACTTCTGGCGGTTCAACGTCCACTTTGGCGACGCCATCCTGGCGCAGCAGCCGCAGAGCGACCCCACCGCCTGGAACCGCCTGGAGTACCGGCCGCTGGAGGGCTTCGTGCTCGCCATCTCGCCCTTCAACTTCACGTCAATCGCGGGCAACCTGCCCACCGCGCCCGCCCTGATGGGCAACACCGTGGTCTTCAAGCCGTCGCCCGAAACGCTGCTGGCCTGCCACTTCCTGATGCAGCTGCTGCAGGAGGCGGGACTGCCCGACGGGGTCATCAACATGGTCGCGGGCGACGCCGCCCAGGTCGCCGGGCGGGCCCTCAACGACCCCAACCTCGCGGGCGTGCATTTCACCGGCTCCACGGGCGTCTTCCAGTCGATCTGGAAAACCGTGGGCGCCAACGTCGCGCGCTACCGGACCTATCCCCGCCTGGTCGGCGAGACCGGCGGCAAGGACTTCATCGTTGCCCACGAATCCGCTGACGAAGCGTCGCTGGTGACGGCGATGGTGCGGGGCGCCTTCGAGTACCAGGGCCAGAAATGCTCGGCGGCGTCGCGCGCCTACATCCCGCAGTCGATGTGGAAGCGGATCAGGCCCCAGCTCGCGGAACAGGTCGAGGGCATCCCCATGGGGGACGTTGCGGACTTCAGCAACTTCATGGGCGCGGTCATCGACGAGGCCGCGTTCAAGCGCCACCGCACCGCGATCGCCTTCGCCAAGAGCAGCGCCAAGTCCACCGTTGTCGCCGGCGGTCGCAGCGAAGGCCGCGTGGGCTGGTTCGTGCGCCCCACCGTGGTCGAGACCACGGACCCCGACTTCAGGTTGCTGCAGCAGGAGCTCTTCGGACCCATCCTCACCGTCTACCCGTATCCCGACCGCGAGTTCGCGAAGATCCTCGACCTCGTCGACCGCACCAGCCCCTACGCCCTCACCGGCGCCGTCTTCGCGCGCGACCGGGAGGCGGTCGTCACCGCCAGCGACCGCCTGGTCAACGCCGCCGGCAACTTCTATGTGAACGACAAGCCGACCGGCGCCGTGGTCGGTCTGCAGCCCTTCGGCGGCGCCCGCGCGTCGGGCACCAACGACAAGGCGGGCTCCCATCTCAACCTGCTGCGCTGGACCAGCCCGCGCACCGTCAAGGAGACGTACGTCCCCGCGACCGACTACCGATACCCGCACATGGCGGCCGACCCGGAGCGGTGAGCGCTACACCTGCATGCGCACGAACCTGCAGGGCTGGACATCCTCCCGACGCCACCCAGTTTCCAGGCGCTCGACCCGGACCAGCATGTCCCACTCGGCACCGCTCTCGGGGTAGACGATGAGGCCCCCCTCGACCACCTGCTCCAGCCAGGCCTGGGGCAGGGCGGCGACTGCGGCGGAGGCGACGACCCGGTCGTATGGCGCGCCCGGCGGCCAACCCGCCATGCCATCGCCGATCTCCACCGTGACGCGGTCGGCGTAGCCGGCGCGGTCGATTGCGGCCCGCGCCTGGCGCGCCAGGATCGGAGAGATCTCGACCCCCAGAACCCCCATCCCGGCCGCCGCCATCGCCGCCGCGGCGTAGCCGCTGCCGGCGCCGATCTCCAGCACCCTGAGCCCGGCCGCCGGCCGCATCGCCGAGATCATGGCCGCCACCATGGATGGCGCGGAGATCGTTGCGCCCTCGCCCAGCTGAAGGGCCACGTCGGCGTAGACCAGCTCGCTGAAGCGCGCCGGGACGAAGAGCTCGCGCGGGACCGCGGCGATGGCGTTTACCGCGGCATCGGAGATGCCGGCCTCACGGCGCAGCGCCTCCAGCAGGCGCCCGCGCGGGACCTCTAGAGGAACTTCTCCGCCAGCCTGGTCGCCGCTGCCATGCCCGGCTTGCCGATGTAGCGCAGCACCTGCGGGGCCACGGAGTTGGCGCCCACGACCGCCTGGTAGTAGGGCGGGATGAAGAGCTCGGCGGAGCCGCGGGTGATGGCCTTGCCGATCGCCCTGGCGACATCCTCGGCAGGCGCACCGACCGGCTTGGTGGGGAGACGGCCGTGGACCTCGCCCTTGGAGTTGACGACAAAGTCGGTGGCGATGGGACCGGGGCAGATCAGCGTAGCGCCCACCCCCGTCCCACGCAGCTCCATGCGCAGCGAGTCGGTCAGGGCCTTGAGGGCGAACTTGGTCGAGGAGTAGCCGCCCAGCAACGGGGTGGAGATGTGCGAGGCGACCGAGCCGACGTTGACGATGCGCCCGCGGCGGCGGCTGAGCATGCCCGGCAGCACCGCCAGGGTGGCGATGTGCGGCGCCATGACGTTGACCTCGAAGACGTAGCGCAGGTCCTCGGGCTCGATCTCGGAGACGGGGTCGGTCAGGCCCAATCCGGCGTTGTTGACGAGGACGTCGATGCCGCCCAGAACCTTGTCGGCCTCGGCGACCATGGCCTTCACCTGGGCCTCCTTGGCCATGTCCGCGACGATCACGTGGACGTCGGCGCCGAGTTCGCGGCACTCGCGGGCAACCTTGTCCAGCGACTTGCGGGTGCGCGCGGCGATGGCCAGGCTGGCGCCGCGCCGGGCCAGCTCGACGGCGGTCGCGGCGCCGATGCCGCGAGAGGCCCCGGTGAGGAGGACGCGGGCGCCGGCGATCTTCATGGGCGCCAGTCCAGGCCGATGTCGGTCAGCTCGCGGTAACCGTCGGCGGTCACCACGACGGTGTTCTCCAGGCGCACGCTGCCATCAGTTGCACTGTACAGCCCCGGCTCGATGGTCACGACGTCGCCCTCCCGCAGTTCGCCCTCGAAATCGTTGATCCGCGGCGCCTCGTGGATCTCCAGGCCGACACCGTGGCCGGTGCCGTGGTTCATGTTCGCCACCCCATCGCGGCTGAGACCCTCCGCGGTGGTGCTGAAGCCGGCATCGAAGAGCGCCTGGCAGGCCGCACGGTGAACCTCGCGGCTGCTCACCCCGGGGCGCAGCCGGGCCAGCGCCGCGGCGTGCGCCGTCCTGACCGCGTCGTACATCCGCAGCCACGTCTCGCTGGGCTCACCGACGACGTATGTGCGGGTGATGTCGCCGAAGTACCCGGTCTCCTTGCTGCTGGGGTAGATGTCGACGATGATCCCCGAGTTGGCGTCGAGATGGCCGGTGTCGGCCATGTGGGGGTCGGCGGCACCCGGGCCGGCGGCGACAATGCCGCCCGCCGGCGTGACGCAGCCGTGCCGCAACAGCTCCTGCTCGATCACGCTCAGAAGCACGCCGCTGGTCAGGGGCTCACCCTGGTGCCAGAGCTTGGCGTCGCGGATCTCCGCGCCGCGCAGCAGCGCGCGCGCGGCGCGCATCGCCGATACCGCGGCGGCCTGGGACTGGGCCACCGCCTCCTGCTCCGCCGCTGACTTGCGGCGTCGCTGATCGCGGAAGAGGTCGTCCTTCACGGCCACCACCACGTCGTTCTCGTCCAGGGCCACGGCCAGGGCGACCGGGAAGTCGGGCTCGACGGTCACCCGCTCGGTGCCCAGCTCCTTGAGCAGCGCGGCAATGGTGCCCGCATGGGCGTCGTACTCCGAGCCGTGCCGCAGGCGCTCGCGCCACGCCGGGTCGTCGAACTGACGGACCTCGGTAACCTTCGCCTGCTGTTGGGCGCGGTTCACCTCCATGCCCCCCACGAGGAGGATTCGGCGGTCGCCGGCCTCCAGGTAGATGACGGGGTCCGGGGCTGAGAACCCGGTCCGCCAGAGGACGTTGGGGTGCCGCAGGCTGTCCCCATACAGGAGTGTCGCTTCGGCCAAGGGTCACCTCCGTTAGAGCGTGGTGGTCGGCAAGGGACTCGAACCCCTGACCTCTCGGATGTGAACCGAGCGCTCTAACCAACTGAGCTAGCCGACCGCCTGGGCACGATTCTATTGCCCGGGAAGCGCCCTCATACCCGGCTGGCATACTCTCCCGCGATGGCTCAGCGTCGACGTCGCGCGGGGTTGCGCGATGGCGGGCGCCGGGGCAAGAACCAGTGGGGCCCGCTGCCCGCCTCGAGCTACTCCCCGCCCCTACAGGAACCCCCAGGCCCGGTTCGCCGACGGCGCGCCTGGCCCTGGGTGCTGCTGGCGCTGTTGCTGGTGGCGCTGGTCCCCGTGGCCTACTACGGCTACAACCTGCTCAGCGCCGCCGCGACGGTATCGAAGAACAGCGTGGACCCCGGCTCGGGCAGCCTGGCGGCGCCGCCGGATGCCGCGCCCGCGCCCCAGGGCACGGTCATGGTCCTGCTGATGGGCTCGGATGAGCGGCACGATAAGAGCGGCAACATCGTCGCCGGCGACGTCGCCCACTCCGACACCATGATCCTGGCCGCGGTCGACACCGACCACAAGGCGGTGCGGATGATGAGCGTTCCCCGGGACCTGCTGGTGACCATCCCGGGTTACGGCCCCGGCCACCGCATCAACGAGGCCTACACGCTGGGCGAGACCAACCATCTCAACGGCGGCGGGCCCGCGCTGGCGGTGCGCACGATGGAGCAGCTGATCGGGATCAGGATCCCGTACTACGCCGTGATCACGTTCGATGGCTTCCGCCAGGGCGTGGATGCCGTCGGCGGGGTGACCCTCGACGTGGAACGGCCGATCACCGACCATGAGTACCCCGGTGACCATTACGACCTGATCCCCATCTATGTGCCCGCCGGTCGCCAGCTGATGACCGGCGAGCAGTCGCTGTGGTACGTGCGGTCGCGCCACGACGACCCCCTCAGCGACTTCGGCCGCAACGTCCGCCAGCAGCACTTCATCACCGCCCTCACCTCCAAGGTGTTGAAGCCGGAGCGCATCGCCCAGTTCACGCAGTTCCTGGACATCGTCAAGACCAACCTGCGCACCAACCTCTCGCCGGCAGAGATGCTGGCGCTGGGAAACTCGATGGTGAGCACCAGCAAGCCGAGGCTCCAGACCTACGCCGTCGGGCCCAATTTCGTCCGCGACCCGACCCCCCGTCAGTTCGCGCTCTACGGCGCCGTGCTGATCCCCAACAAACCGGCCATCGATGCCCTGGTGCGGGCGTTCCTCAACGGCAACCCGGCGCCCGGCGGCGCCTCACCCAGCCCGTCCGGCGCCTGAGGGCGCCGCGCCAGGGGATCAGGAGATGTCGTGCCACTGGCCGTTGTCGAACTCCGAGGAACCGCTGCTCTCCTCTTCATCCACCTTCATGTGGAAGCGCGCGGCCACGGTCTGTTCGGCCATCCGCCGCGGCAGGCCCAGCTTGATCATCGCCCGCGTCTCGTCGGCCATGACCTTGTCGCGGGCCGCCTCGATCGCGGCAATGATGTCGTCCACCAGCACGCCGGGATTCTACCGAGAGCAGCCGATCGCCGGCACCCAGCGCTGATGGAACCCCTGAGTGTCGACGCCGCGCGCCAGCGCCTGCTGTCACTGCTCCCGTCGCTGACCCCTCAACCGGTTGCCCTGGCCGTCGCCGAGGGGCTGGTGCTGGGGGCGGACGTCGTCGCCGGGCGCGACCTGCCGGGATTCGACAACTCGGCGATGGACGGGTTCGCGGTTGTCGCCACCGACACCGCTGGCGCCTCGGCGGCGCGGCCGGTGCGCCTGCGAATCGCCGGCGAGTCCGCTGCCGGTCGCGCCGGCGGGGCGATCGTGGAGCCGGGGGCCGCGGTCCGCATCATGACCGGTGCGGTGCTGCCCGAGGGCGCCGACGCCGTGGTCGAGGTTGAGCTCACCAGCACCGAGGCGGGAGACGTCCTGGTGCGTCAGGCGGTCGCCGCCGGGCGCAGCGTCAGGCCCACCGGTGCGGACATCCGCCGGGGCCAGGTCGCGATGCGCGCCGGCACTGTGCTCGGACCCCCGCAGCTGGCCCTGCTGGCGGGCCTCGGGGTGGTGATGCCGGTCTGCATCCCACGACCGCGGGTGGCCGTGATCGCCACCGGCGACGAGCTGGTCGACCCCGCCCGGGAGCCGGCGGCGGGTCGCGAGGCCGGCGGCGAGCCCCTGCTGGTGGCCCGCGCGGCCGACAGCGAGAAGGACGTGCGGCGGGCGCTGGCGGCAGCCGCCGGCGCGGACCTGGTGATCAGCGTGGGCGGTGTGAGCATGGGCGAGTACGACTTTGTGCGCCGGGTGATCGAGGGCGACGGCTCGCTCGATTTCTGGCGCGTCGCGATGCGGCCGGGGCGGCCGCTGGCCGTGGGCACCGTCGGCGGCGTCACGGTGGTGGGGCTCCCGGGCAACCCGGTGTCGGCGCTGGTGGGCTTCGAGGTGTACGTCCTGCCGGCGATCCTGACGATGTCGGGGCGAACGGGCTGGGCGCGTCCGCGTCGCCGCGGCACGCTGGCAGCCCCCCTGGACACTTCCGCTGGGCTGCGCACCTTCGTCCGCGCCGTGGTGCGCCCGGGCGATCGCGCCGGACTGATGGTCACCCCGCTGGCGGGTCAGGAGTCGCACCAGCTGCACAGCCTGGCCTCGGCCAACGCGCTGATCGACGTCCCCGAGGAGGTCACAACACTGAGCGCGGGGGCGGACGTCGAGATGCTGATGCTGGAGCTCCGGCCCGGACCGGCGTGGTCGGCGTGAGACGGGCGCACCTGGCGGTCCTGGCCATCGCCCTGATGGCAGCCGCAGCCTGTGCCGGTCCTGCCGCGAAGACGGGGACGCCGGTGTCGCCTGCAGCCAGGACATCGGCGTCCCTACCCACGGGTTGGAGCAGCCACAGCGACACCGGGCAGGGTTTTGCGATCGCCTACCCCGACGCTTGGGACGCCAGCTTCCGCGACTCCGCGACCCTCGACGCCGATCTCAAGACGGTCGCAGCGCACAGCCCGGAGCTGGGCAGCTACTTCGCCGACGCCTTCAAAAAGGACGACCAGCTGCGCCTGCTGGCGGCCGACTCCCGCACCCTCGCGCAGGGGTTCGCGGCCAACGTCAATGTCATGATCAGTGACCTCGGCGACGCCCGCTCCGCCCCCTCGCTGGGTGACGTCGCGGGGGCCAAGGCCAGGCACCTCGGAGCGCAGCCCGGCGTCGGCAAGACGCTGGTGCGGACGAGGTCCCGGCTCGCGGACAACGACGCCGTCCGATTCGACTATCCGCTCAGCAGCGCTGGGGCCACGGCCCAGGTTCGCTCGGTCATCACCGAGGTGGACCATGGCGGCCGGCGCCTCCTGGTTGAGCTGACGATGGGCGCGCCGTCCGCGGTGGCCGGCTTCGCGTTCGACGACATGGTGGGCAATTTCCGGCTCTTCACGGCGGCGCATCCGCCGCCGGTCGCGCCCTCACCTTCGCCATCAACGTCCCCTTCACCGTCCCCGTCTCCCGTCAGGGCACTCGGCGTCCAAAACCCTTAGTGGACTGGCTCAGAAAACCACTAGCATTACGGTTTGCCGCTGACGGCGGTGTCGGGAGAAGGGTGAATACGGAGTGAACATGGCCGGGTACTCGCCGCAAGACATCCGCAACATCGCCATCCTGGGCCACAGCCACGATGGCAAGACCACCCTCGCCGAGGCCCTGCTCCACGCCGCGGGCGCCATTCCCCGGCTGGGCAGCACCGACAACGGTTCCACGACGATGGACTTCGACGCCGAGGAGCACAAGCACCACATCTCCATCGGCGCGGGCATCGCCCACCTGGAATGGAAGGACACTAAGGTCAACCTGCTGGATTGCCCGGGCTTCGCCGACTTCATCGGTGAGGCCGTTGGGGCGTTGCACGCCGTCGAGGCGGCGATGGTGGTGGTGGGCGCCAACAGCGGGGTGTCGGTGGGAACCGAGGCCGCCTGGGAATTGTTGAGCGAGCGCGGCGAGCCTCGCATCGTCGTGGTCAACAAGATGGATAAGGACAACGCCGACTACCTCGGCGTGTTGCGCAGCCTCCAGGAGACCTTCGAGCCCAAGCCGGTGCCGCTGCACCTGCCGATCGGCAGCGAGGCCAATTTCAAGGGTGTCGTCGACCTCCTCCACCGCAAGGCGTACACGTACGAGGGCGGCGCGGTCAGCGAGGGCCCCATCCCGGCCGACATGGCGGCCGACGTCGAGACCTACCGCACCCAGCTCGTGGAGGCGGCCTGCATGGCCGACGACGCGCTCCTCGAGCATTACCTGGAGGGCGTGGAGATCGCCGATGAGGAGATCGTTCGTGCCACCCACGAGGGCATCCGCGGCGGGTTGGTGGTGCCGGTGATGTGTGCGTCCGCGCTCGGCGAGGTTGGCGCCCAGCAGATCCTCGACGCCATCGTGGAGCTGATGCCCTCAGCAGCGGAACAGCCGGCATCCGAGGCGGAGGAGCACGGGGGCCTGGTCCCCGACGCCGCCGGTCCCGCCGCCGCGCTGTGCTTCAAGACCACCGCCGACCCGTTCGTCGGGCGCATCAGCTTCCTCAAGGTGATCTCGGGCACGCTCAGGCCTGACCAGCAGCTGTTCAACGCCGCCCGCAACCAGGCGGAGCGGCTGGCCGCGCTGAGCATGCCCCTGGGCAAGACCCTGCAACCCGTGAGTGAGCTCTGCGCCGGCGACATCGGCGCCATCTCCAAGCTGGCGGCGACGCTCACCGGTGATGTCCTCGCCGCCCGGGACACCGCCGTCGACATCCACGCACCCGAGCTACCTGTTCGCATCTACCAGATGGCGATCACCGCCAGGAACAAGGGCGACGAGGACAAGGTGTTCACCGGCCTGCGCAAGCTGCTCGACGAGGACCCCACCCTCGAGCTGGCCCGCGAGGACACCACCCACGAGCAGATCCTGCGCGGCATGGGCGACGTCCACCTCGCCGTCACCCTCGAGAAGCTGAAGCGAAAGTACGGCGTGGAGGCCGAACTGCACTTCCCCCGGATCCCCTATCGCGAGACCATCACCGGGACGGCGCGCGTCGACAAGAAGCACAAGAAGCAGTCAGGTGGTGCGGGGATGTACGGCCATGCGGTCATCGAGGTCTCGCCCGCGCCCCGGGACAGCGGGCTGGTCTGGGAGGACAAGATATTCGGCGGTTCGATCCCCCAGAACTTCCGGCCTTCCGTGGAGAAGGGCGTCAGAAAGGCAATGGAGGAGGGCATCCTGGTGGGCAGCCCGATCGTCGATGTCCATGTCCGCCTGGTCGACGGATCAACCCACCCGGTTGACGGCAAGGACATCGCCTTCCAGATCGCCGGCGCGATGGCCATGCGCGAGGCCTGCCGCGAGGCCAGGCCGGTCCTCCTCGAGCCGATCATGAACGTCAGCGTGACCGTGCCCGAGCGCTACATGGGCGATGTCATGTCGCTGCTCAGCGGCAAGCGCGGCAAGGTGGGGGGGATGAACCCACAACCGGGGAGCAAGTCGCAGGTCACCGCCCAGGTTCCCCTCAAGGAGATGTACGAGTTCCCCAAGGAGCTCCGCTCCCTGACCCAGGGCCGGGGCACGTACACGATGGAGCTGAGCCGCTACGACGAGGTCCCCGCCCACGTCGCGCAGGCGCTGGTCGAGCAGCACCACAAGGACAGCGCGGGCAAGGTCGTGCAGGAGGTTTGATCCCGGTTTGACGTCGGAGCCGCTGTTCCGGCGTGAGGGCGACCGCTTCATGCCCACGCCCGCGGCGGCCGGCCCCTGGGACCCCAACGCGCTGCACGGCGGCGCCGCCGGGGCGCTGATGGCCCTGGCCATGGAGGCGATCGAGCCCGACCCGGAGCTGCCCTTCTCCAGGGTGACCTGCGAGCTGATGCGGCCGGTGCCCGTGGCCGCGCTCTCGGTCACGGCGCGGCTGGCGCGGCCGGGCCGGCGTGTCCAGCTGGTGGAGGCGGAGATTCACGCCGGGGAACAGTTGGTGGCGCGAGCGACGGGGCTGCGGGTGCGCGCCGGGGACGCTGATGTCCCGGCCGGGGCGATGGCGTCTCCCGAACCCCCGCCCGGGCCCGAGACCGGCCACGCCCCGGCGGGGATCGAATCCTGGGGACGCGGCCTGATCACCGCGCTGGAGCTGCGCGTGGTCCGCGGCGAGGTCATCGACCCCGGTCCTGCGACCTGCTGGTTCAGGTTCCCGGGGCCCCTGGTCGAGGGCCAGGCGCCCACCCCCCTCCAGCGCGTCGTCGCGGCGGCCGACTTCGGCAACGGCCTCTCGGGAGTGCTGGATTTCCGCACCCACATCTACATCAACCCCGACCTGACCGTTTACCTGCACCGCTACCCCCGCGGGGAGTGGATCGGGCTGGACTCGACGACGTGGGTCCACGAGCACGGCGTGGGGCTGGCGGAGAGCCAGCTCTGGGACCAGGAGGGGCCCATCGGGCGGTCCCTGCAGTCGCTCCTTGTCGACCGGCGCGGCTGAACCAGGACGCCCGTAGGGGGCCACCTCCGAGCCGCGAGGGGGCTCTATACTCTGAGCTTGGCCGCCGCGGGAATCGGCGGTCAGAGGGATGGAATCTCACTCAGAGTTGGGTGATGTCTGCCCTTCGCCAAGAACGAAAACCCCTATGGCGAGGTACATGGGCAAGGTAATTGCTGTCGCGAATCAAAAGGGGGGAGTAGGGAAGTCGACGACGGCGCTCAACCTGGGCTATGCCCTCCACGAACGTCGCAAGCGAGTGCTGCTGGTCGATCTCGACTCCCAGGCCCACCTGACCCTGATGGCCGGCGTGGAGCTGGCGGCCGGGGAGATGTCGGCGTACGACCTGATGATCTCGGGGGCCATGGCCGCCGACGCTCTCCAGGAGGTCGACAAGGGCCTCGACATCATCCCCGGCAGCATCCAGCTGGCAGCCGGCGAGGTGGCCCTGGGCCGCCGTCAGCGGCGTGAGTACCGCCTCCGCGAGGCCCTGGACCCAGTTCGATCGGGCTACGACTTCATCGTTATGGATTGCCCGCCGAACCTCGGCCTGCTGACGGTGAACGCCCTGACCGCTGCCGACGGGGTGCTCATCCCCCTGCAGCTGGACTTCCTCGCCCTCAAGGGAATGCAGCTCCTGCTCAACACGGTCTCCGAGGTGCGCGGCAGCACCAATGCCGGCCTGGATGTGATCGGAATCCTGCCGACGATGTTCCGGCCCCGCTCGCTGCATTCGGCCGAGGTGGAGCAGAGTGTCCGTGAGTTCTTCGGCAAGACCATCTTCAAGACGGTGGTCCGGTCCTCCGTGCGCTTCCCCGAGGCGGCGGCAGGCTTCCGGTCGATCCTCGATTACGCCCCCAAGCACCCCGGTGCCCAGGCCTATCGCGACCTCGCCAAAGAGGTCGTCGAGCGGGCCGGCAGCACCCACGGTGGTTAGGGATTGACTTACAGCCAGTTGTGTGTAGGATCATCGATGGACCCAAGATCTGGTAGCAGGGCGTTTCACCACTTCAACCACCTGATCGGGCTGGGAGGCTAATTTTGCCGCCAATTTTCAAGGCCCTCCTGCAGAGGGCCTGGCATATGCTCCTCAATGTCTTCACCACGCGCAGCGCCATGGAATTCGAGCGCTTCACCCGTGTGCCGCTGCCCGTCGGCTCGGCGCCCTACGCCGCGTCAGGCGCGTCGCCCGCGGTCATGAACGTGAGCACGGTCTCCGCCGGCGCGATGGCCGGCGTGAACCCCACCCTCTGCGAGGAGACCTTCACCCGCCTGATCAGCGCCAGCCGGTTCGACTCCGCCTGGGACCTGCTCACGCCAGATTCCCAGGCCTCCTGGAAAGACCAGGCCAGCTTCACCAAGGAGATGGGCGCACGCCAGCCCGGCCGCGGCCTGCTCGGCAGCAAGGTCCGCGAGGTTCGCATGCTGGCCTCGTGGCGCGACGAGCACACCAACAAGACCTACCACGAGGTCGCCGAGCTGGTCGTCGACTACCGGGTTCGCCAGCTCGCCAAGGAGACGGTGGTGACCCAGGATGTCCATTTGGTCAACGTGAACGGCGGCTGGAAATCGTTGTGCTACCGGACGTGAGCCGAGGCCGCTAGACACCCACCCGCGACAGCTCAATTCACAAGGGCGGTCGCGGGTGCTAGCCCGCTAACGGGCACCCGCGACCGATGTCCCCCCTCATGACGGCGTTGACCGCACGCGGCCCCCACGATGGAACCGCCCGCGGTCAGCGACGGGCGCTCAAGCGGCGCCCGTGCCCGCCATGACCCCCGCCGGTTCGGTCGTCCCCGCCACGTCCAACTCGCCGTCCGCGGCCGGTCGCGGCGAGAGCATCTGCATGACGTCGGCGAGCACCTCGGTGGTGTACCGGTGGAGGCCGTCCTTGCCCTCCCACTCGCGGGTCCGGAGCTTCCCCTCGATGTACACCAGGCGCCCCTTGCCGAGGTAGTCGGCGCACACCTCACCCAGGCGCCCAATGGCCACCACCGAGTGGTACTGGACCTCGTCCTTGCGCTGCCCGTCCTCGCCCTTGCGGTACTCGCTGGTGACCAGGCGCATGTTGGCGAGCTTGCCGCCGCTGGCGGTGTCATGGACCTCGGGGTCGCGTGTCAGGCGACCGACCATGATGACTCGGTTGATCATCTCTGTCCCTCCCTGAGACCGGCGATGTTATTACCGCTGCGATCTCTCAACGTGGTTGACCCTCCGGGCCGAAGATGCCCGGGAAGACACTGATGGGGTCGACGGCGATGCCCGCCTCCCGCACTTCGAAATGCAGGTGAGGCCCGGTGCTCAGACCGGTCGAGCCTTCGTGACCGAGTACCGTCCCGGCGGGGACGCGCTGGCCGCTGAGGACCGCGACATCCTCGAGGTGGGCGTACATCGTATCCAGGCCGTCGCCATGGTGGACGACAACATGCAGGCCGTAGCCGCCACCGAACCCGGCCGCCGGCAGGATCTCGATCTGCCCCGCCGCGACCGCGCTGACCGCGCTGCCCGCCGGGGCCACGAGGTCGATCCCGAAGTGGAAGTGCGCGCAGCCACCGCGGGGAGGCTCGAAGAGCAGGCCCGTGCACCCGTAACCCTGGCTGACCACCCACGACGACAGCGGCCGAACCGTGCTGCCGCTAGCGGAACCCGGGGACGGCGAGAGCCCCGCGAATGCCGCGACCACCGCCACGGCGAGAACCACCGGCAGCGCCATCACGGCCGCCACCGCCCAGACCAGGACGCGGCCGGCGCCGCGCCGCCGGCCCCAGGCAAAGATCCCCAGCCGGAACATCCCCAGTGGCATCGCTTCAGGCCGCGCTGTGGGAGCGAGTGTGGTGCTCCGGCGCCGTGGCGTGCTCGAAGGCCTTCACGGCGCCGTGGCCCGCGTGCTTGGCGTAGAGCATCGCCTTGGACTCGGCATGGCTGGCGGCGTGCAGCGCCCCCGGCACACGCAAGACCAGGTAGAGCGCGACCAGGCCGTGGATGGCGGAGAGGATGCCGTGGTCTTCGAAGAGCAGGAGCAGCGCCAGCCGCAGGATCAGCACCTGGACCACCTGCGTGAACACCGCGGTGAGAAAGAGCCGGCGCCACTCGGTGGCGTAGGTCTCCAGCTCGGGCAGGAGCATGCACATGAAGGCCAGTGGGGCGGCTGCCATGAGCACCACCAGCAGCAGGTTGCGCGCCACCGAGGTGATCACCAGCAGCACCAGCAGCACCGCGACCAGGAAGAGCAGGACCGCGAGGATGATGTTGTCGGCCTGCCCGCCGAGCAGCAGGTGCCAGAGGTTGGAATCCGCGCCCAGGCCGCCCTGGTACGTCCAGATCGAGTCGACAGCGGCGTTGTTGAGGTCGACCGCCTGCTGCATCAACGCCAGCCCGAAGGTGAGCAGCACGATCACCACCAGCAGCTTTGGCAGCATCGCCTTGAGCGTGTATTTGGCCCGGAAGGAGTGCTCGAACATGGAGCGTCCAAACGCGTAGGTCAGGACCGCGACCAGCATCGTCATGGCCATCGCCGAGGTCAGGGTGTAGACGCCGCGGAGCACCACGTTGTCGGTGAAGCGGCACCCCGCGCCGTCGCTCCGCCCGGTGCCAAAAGCGTGCAGGCAGGGGTTGCCGCTCCCCGCGTGGGCGCTGAAGTTGCCGGTCCAGAGCACGTAGTACTCGGTCACCGTGTTGAACGATGCGGCGGCGCGGCTGACGAGTTGCGCCAGCAGTCCGCCCACCAAGTTCAGGAGCTGGTCGGGCCCCAGCAGCGGCGGCAGGCCCGCGAGCCGCGCGGGGTCGACCAGGGGCGCGGTCTCGGCAATCATGGCGTCCTATTTCGCCGCCGCGACGAGGACCTTGACCAGGGTCCCGGCGAGCTCGACACCGAGGGTCCCGAAGACAATCCGGCCGATCCAGCGCTTGGACTCCATGACCGCGCGCGGCTCGATGGAGACCATCTTCCAGAGGAAGGCCATCACGAACGCCAGCGCGCCCACGCTGGCGACCAGCGCCTGTCCCATCGTGATCCAGCGGTCGATGACCTGTTGCAGCAGCGACAGGTCGCTCAACGCATCCCTCCCCTGGCCGCGGCCAGCACCACCGGGACGATGTGCCGCTCGACGTAATCGCGCGTCGCTGACCCCAGCAGTTCCATGGCCTGCCACTGGCCTCGATAGAGGCGGGCATCGTCGCCGTTGACGCGCAGCACGAGGTCCGCCAGGTTGGGCGCCGCAGCCATGCGAGCTGGCTGCGTCTTGCGCGTCGGGATCAGCGTCGCGACACCGGTCGCGGCCAGGAAGCCGGGAAGCGCCGGCGCGTGTTGAACGGTGACCGCGGTGGACGCCGGTGACGGCGAGTGCAACAGGTTCCAGCCCAGCACCCCGCAGGCGACGACCACGGCCACCTCAAAGGCGATCACGGCTGCGTGTGCGTAGATAGTTCGTCCCCCCATGACTTCCCCCCAGAAACCCCCGGTGCCGCTGGCTGTCCCGCCATCGGCCCTATATCCAGAGGATTGCACGCTTCTGTGGTTTTGTCAAGGCCTAGCTCGCTCGTCCGAACCTTATAAGTCGACTATCATGTAAAGCACCACTACAGGCGCGCCAGCGCCGAGGAGGCTTTACATGCGTGAGCGCGAGAACAAGGTCCGAGGAAGCGTCAAGTCGACGGTCGGCAAGGTGACGGGCGACGAGGGCCTGGAGGCCCAGGGCGACCGCCAGAAGGCCGTCGGCAACGTCCAGGAAGGCGGCCGCAAGGTGCGCGAAGCGATCGAAGACACCATCAGCAAGGTCAGGAAGGCCTAGATGCCGGAGCTGAAGAACAAGCTCGAAGGCCATTTCAAGAAGACCGTGGGCAAGGCCACCGGCGACAAGAAGCTGGAAAAGCAGGGCCGCGCCCAGGAAACCCGCGGCAAGGCCGAAGAGGTGGAGCGCAAGGGCAAGGAGCGGGCCTCGGCGCTACGCGTCAAGGCGCGCCAGCAAGCCTCGAAGTAGACCCCCAGGCAAGCGGCGGCTCAGGTATGACTGGGTCGCCGCGGCAACGGGCGCGGGCCGGTCAGGGCCCTCCGCGAAATAACGTTTACATAGACCGCGGCAGGGAGGCCGCGAGGCCTCCGGTCGGGGCGTCGAGGCGAAGGAGAGGGTGGAACTAGGAGGAGCGCACTGGAAGTGCGTGACGACGACGGGCCGGGCCCCTCGACGCCCGCATCGGCGTTC
>DAINSI010000013.1:34177-45512 GCA_036741395.1 Candidatus Dormiibacterota bacterium | reverse complement strand
TGTAGCTGAACTTCATGTGGCTCTTGCGGATCCGCGGCGGGTGCGCGTGGAGCCAATAGTTGGTCAGGGCGGTACGGGTGGCGATCTTGTCGGTCAGGGGCAGACCATGCCGGAAGATGGACTTCCAGACCTGCACGCTGATCTCAATCGGGATCAGCGCCGCCTTGCGGAAGCCTGACTCAGTCTTGTTC
Source organism: Candidatus Dormiibacterota bacterium (assembly GCA_036741395.1). Taxonomy (GTDB): domain Bacteria; phylum Chloroflexota; class Dormibacteria; order DASZGP01; family DASZGP01; genus JAXDLW01. The sequence goes on along the minus strand of DAINSI010000013.1, from coordinate 45,321 downwards.
GTGTCCTGCGCCATCGCTTACCTCAAACAGCCTGTCGGTCGGTACGGGGGACGATCTTGCCGCGGTCGACGAACAGCTGCCCGTCGGGGCTCAGTCCCACCTTGACCACGTCCATGGGCCGCGGCGCGGGGCCGAAGAAGCGGACGCCGTCACGCAGGTACCGCGACCCGTGACAGGGGCAGCGGAACATCGAGTCGTTCTGGAACCAGCGGGGGGTGCAGCCCAGGTGGGTGCAGATCAGGCTGACGGCGTAGAAGCCGTCGACGTCACGGTTGAGGGAGATGCGCTTGTCGCTGAAGATCGTGGTCGAGCCGACCGGGTAGTCGTCCGGCGCGCCGGCCTTGAACAGCAGGGATTCGTCGTAGGTCACGTTGGGAATCACGAAGCGCAGGCTGAGCACGGTCGCCGCGAGGGTCGCCACCGACAGTCCCACCAGCCCCACGAGAGTGAAAAAGCCTCGCCGGCTGAACGCCTTCAGCTCCTCTAGGCCGTTGGTGACCTCTTTACGCCAATCGACGGGGGCTGCAGAAGCGGTGCTCAATATTTCTCCCTAGGTTCATCGGGGCTCGTTTTGGGACGGAGTGAGCTTAGCGGTTGCCGGATTTCGGCGTCAATTCCACGGCGATCTGGCTGAGCCGCCCCTCACGACCGCCATGCCAGCAACGTCCCAAGCAGGAGGCTGCTCGCCGCGTGGGTGCCCGCGAGGTCCATCACCAGGGCCGCGTCGGGCTGCGCCAGGACCAGCTTGGACTCGTCGGGCGAGAAGAGGGTGGGGGTCATGCCGCCGGGGAGCACGCAGGCGGCCTGGGTCGCGCGGCTCGCGGCGGTGCCCAGCACGAGCTCGTTGATGCGACGGCGGGCCAGCGGCGAGTTGAGGTCCCGGACGACAACCCCCGCGACCCTGGATGTCGGCCCGTCCACCCTGCTGCCGAGCGAGGGTAGGGCGGGCGGTACCCGGTAGGCGCGCGCATCCGGCCACGCGGTGCGCCCCTCGGCCAGGTAGTACCGCTCCGAACCCGACGCCAAGATGGAGGACCTCGGCGGCCCGGGGGCGATGACCAGGACCTGAAGGGTGGTTGCGGGAGCGGCGGTCGCGGACGGTGTGGCAGTCGCGGAGGGCGAGGCCTGCGGGTGTGCCGGCGCGGGGGTCGGAGGCGTCACGGCGTGGGCCTGCACGGGGGCGAAGGCCAGGATCTTGCCGTTGTCGAGGATGTGGACTGAGGCTCGGCGCGAGCGCCGGTCCGGAAACTCAACCCACCAGGCCTCGACCGGCGCGGTCCCCGGCGGGTCCAACGGCGACACCAGCCGCAGGGAGATGCCGCCTCCCTTGTGCTCGGGCGGATCCAGGACCAGGAAGGCCACCAGCTTGCGGTCCGCCGAGATGTCGGACGCCAGTATCCGCACCGGCATCGCTACCAACGGGGTCGCAGCGGGCGAGGGTTTCGGCGTCACCGTTGCGGGCGAGGGTTTCGGCGTCACCGTTGCGGGCGAGGGCGCGGCCGCCGAGGCAGCCGGGGACGCGTTGGGGCGTGCGCGGCGGGGACCATAATCGACCAGCTTGCGGGGGCGACCGGGGTACCCCTCCGAGTACCAGAGGTCGGCGCCGGTGGAGTACAGGATCGCCCCCTCAAGGGTCGTTGGCGTGGCCTGGCCGGTGTCGCAGCCACGCGGAACCGGGTCGCGAGAAGCCAGCAGGAGGACACCGCCGGCGGGAACCAGCACGCCAGCGATCAGGGCCAGGACCAGGCCTCCCATGCGGTCGAGCCTGGGCCCGCGGTTCGCCCCCTCGCCGCCCCGAAGCACGGGCGAATTGTATGCACGGCGGTGGACACCGGGCGAGTAGTCAGGCTACGCTCCCCACACAATGAGTCAGCACTCGGGGGACCTCGCGAGGGTCGAGGTCTACTCCACCTTCCTGAGGATCCGGGGGCTGATGCGCATCCAGCCACCGCTGCGGCTCAGCGACGAGGTGAACCGTGTGATGGAGTACCTCGAGCTGGAGCAGACGACGACGGAGCCCCTGCTCAGCTCATACCCCGTCGTCAGCGCCACGGAGAGCAACACCACGATCGCCAAGTCGGCGGTGGTGATGATCACCGCCGAGACGGGGCCGCCACAGCACAACCCGATGATGTGGAAGGAGAAGATTCGCCACCAGGTGGTCCTCAACACGACCGCCTTCGCCCTGGCGGCCGACGTTCACCTCGAGCCCCGGCTCACGCTGGCGATGCATTTCGAGCGCAACCCCCGCGAGTTCCTCCCCGTCACCAGGGTCTCGGCCGTGATCGTGGCCTCCCTGCAGGGAGGACCGGACGGCAAACCACAGACCCTGCAGCGGGAGTTTGCGCTGGTCAACCCGGCGGGGATCGTCAGCTTCAGCGTCCGGGAGACCCAGGCGTAGCGATCAGCCCGGCAGGTCCCCGCTCTTGGTGATCACGGTGGTGCCCAGGTCCGTCCACCCGTAGAGCCACTGCATCTGGTTGTACTGGACGTTGACGCAGCCGTGGGTGCCGCCGTTCTCGGTGTCCGATCCCGGGCCGTAGTGGGTGCGCCAGGGCGCATCGTGGATGAAATACCCGCTGGATTCGAATTCCATCGCCCAGTTCATGCTGACGCAACCGGCCCAGTAGTACTGGCTGCTCGGGGGCCACGGTGATCGCATGCAGTACGGCGAGTACTTGGCGAAGATGTGGAAGGTTCCGAGCACCGTGGGCAGGCTGGGCCGCCCCGTCGTCACCAGCGTGTCGAGGACGATAACCCCGTCCTGCAATGCCACCAGGCGCTCCTGGGTGACGCTGACGACGATGACCTTGCCCACGCCGTAGAGCGCGGCCAGGTATTTGGCGTCGACCCCGTTCTTGATCGCCTGGATCTGGCCCCTGATGGTTTGGATCGTGGGTAGGTCGCCGGCCTGGTCGAGCTGCGGACCGAGCAGGGCAATCTGGGCCCGCTCCGCGGAGACATCGTTCTTGGCGTTCTGCGCCGCGTCCAGCTCGCGGTTGGTCAGGGCCAGCAGGTCGTAGGTCGCCTGGCGCGAGTCGACGAGGTTGTTGAGGGCGTATGACTGGCCCCGCAGCGACCCCGACAGGGCCAGGAAGTCTTCGCGGGGCGCGTTGGCCGCCAGCTTCTGGGTCAGCTGCTGCCCGAGGTCATTGATCGCCTTCTCGCTGTCTGCGACCTTGAGCACCGGGATCGTCTTGGCGCGGGCGAGGGCCGCCTGGGCACCCTGGAGGGCAGCCTGGGCGCCGTCCTTCGACGCCTGCAGAGCCTCGGCGGCCTGCCGCGCGGCCTCATCGGTGGCGATCTTCTGGTCGGTCGCCTGCTTGAGGGCGTCGGTCCTGGCCTTGACCTCGTCGATCCTCTGCTGGGCGACCCTGGGGATGCTGAGGAGCGCGTTGGCCTTCTCGGTGCTGTCGGCATAGGTGGAGTACTCCCCGTAGTCCACTCCCGCGGTCTTGGCCGGGTCGAAGGCGTCGCGCAGGCTCTTGACCGAGTCGACGAGCTGCTGATGGAGCTGGACCTCGACCTGGGCCTCTGCGGCGCTGACCTGGCTGGTCAGGGAGGCGGTGTCGCGGGCGCGCTTCTGGAGGGCGTCCACGCGCTTGAGGTCGATGAAGAAGGCGCTCGGCGGCACCGGCGTCTTCTGGAGCGCCTGGTGGCGGGCCACCACCGGGTCGACCGCGGTGTGGGGTGTGCCATCGTCCAGTACGTGCTTGGCTTTGAGATCGAAGGCCTGGTCGGCCTGCGCGATCGCGGCCTGCGCGGCGTGTTCCTGGTCCTGCTGGTAGCGTGCGGCAGCCGCGGCGCCGCCCAGTTGGGCCGCGCCGAAGGTCAAAACCACTTGTGCGAGAACAATGGCGGGCCTCAGCCCGCTGACCGCGATCATCTAACTACCCCGACCCTTATACCCGATTCTGCCATCGCCAATATACCAATTGAATTCCGCCGGATCGGAAATGTTCCCATTCCAGGCTCTTCAAGAGCGCGCGCTCAGGGAGACCAGTCGTCCGCCGCACCGGTTCCGGCACCCTCGCCTGACTCCATCTCCTCCATCAGGCCGTCGAAGTCCGGGCCCAGCTCGTCCCCCAGCTGACCGCCCATCTGCTTGGCCCAGCGGGCCATGCTGCGCGGGTCGTTCTCGTCCACATCCCCCAGCGCACTGGCGTCCGCCAGCTGCTCCAGGCGGGCATCCTCGCTCTTGGGGGTGGCGACCCGGGAGATCAGCTTGGTCATCCCCCCCTGCCCGCACTGGGGGCAGGGTGGATCGGGCTCGACCTGGGCCATCGAGCGGAAGAAGATCGACCGCCGCTTGCGGCAGTGGGGACAACCGTATTCGTATATGGGCATGTCAGCCCAGGTCGGCGAGAACCTCGGGCAGCGACTTCGCGACGCAGGTGAAGATCGGGGTGTCGCGGACGGTGTACCTGCTGCCCTCCGTCTCGCGCAGGTCCATCACCAGGTCAACGAACTCCCCCGGCTCATTGGCCTCGAAGGCGACGACAAAGTCCTGGTCGTCAAGCCCGAAGGAGTAGGTCGTGTTGATCTTGACGCCCGGATACTTGTGCCCGATGCCGATGTGCTCGTCCATGATCCGCTGCCGCTCGGCCTTGGGCAACAGGTACCAATCGCGGGTCTTCACGAACGGGTAGACGAAGAGATAGCGGGCCGTGCTGGGCTTGATGTGGAGGCGCTCCTGCCCGTCATGGACGTGGCTGTCGAGGTACATGGAGCGCTTGGTCATGGCGAGGAACGAGTGGCTGGTCTCGCTGCACCGGCCGAGACGAGTGGCGCCGAAGTCGCGCGCCAGCTCCTGCACCGAGGCGAGTTCGTGCGATGCCGTCCACAGCAGCAGGTCGCAATCTGCGCGCGTACCGACGGTCGAGTAGGGCCGGATCATCATGCCCTCGGCGTAGCGGCTAGCCAGGCTCTGCACCTCGGCGACGGCATCCTGGCGCTCCCCGGCCCCGAGGCGTCGCCACTCTGGGCTCACCTTGTAGAAGGCAAACCTGACGTACTCGCGGCGCTGTTCGGTGCGATCACCCATTGGTCCGATTCTACCGGGGGGTCCTACGATCTACCCATGGATCCCGACACCACGCGCTCGCTCGGAGACATCGAGGAATCAGAGCCCGAGCGGGACCTGCCGGGGCGCTCGACACCAGCCAAGAAGTCCCTGGAGCAGTTCCTCCTCGAGTTCGAGGAACGCCTTAGAGATCACCCAGGCGAGTCCGCGACCTCCGCGCCGGCGGCGCTGGAGGGCCGGGCCGAGGGGGTCTGGCGGACCCCCGTCGAGGGCGGCGAGCGGCGCGGACGGCGCCTGCCCCGGCTCCAGCACCGGCCACCCGTACCCTCCCCCGCCGCCCCGGTCAGCGCCCCGGCCCCCGATTTGCCGGCCCCAGACCCCGCGCCGGTCGACGTCGAGTCGGACCCGGTCGCGGTCGAGGGGGAACCGCCGGCCGTCGCTGGGGAGCCCGCCGAGGCCGCCGCGGCGAAGAAGCGCAACCGGCGCCATCGGCGCCACCGACGCCGGTGAGATACTGAGCCCGGTGCCCGAATACAACCTCATCCTGGTCGAGACCCGCGACCGGGTCATCACGCTCACCCTGAACCGCCCCGACAGCTTCAACGCGCTCACGGGGACGATGGCCGACGAGGTCTGCCTGGCACTGGAGGAAGCGCGGACCTCCGACCGGGTCGGGGCGGTGGTCATCACCGGGGCGGGGCGGGCTTTCTGCTCCGGCCAGGACCTCAAGTCGATCGAGGACGAGAGCGCCGGCGACGATATCGGTGATTTCGTCCGCGGACACCTCCGCCTTCACTTCAACCGCATGATCCTGGCCATCCGCAAACTGCCCAAACCGGTGATCGGCTCGATCAATGGCGTCGCTGCCGGGGCCGGCATGAGCCTGGCGCTGGCCTGTGACCTGAGGGTGGGGTCGGAGAAGGCGTCGTTCATGCAGGCGTTTTCGCGTGTCGGCCTGGTGCCCGACGCCGGCAGCACCTACCTGCTGCCGGCCCTGGTCGGGACCTCCCGGGCCCTCGACCTGGCCTGGACCGCGCGACGGGTCGGCGCCGAGGAGGCGCACGCGATGGGCCTGCTCAGCCGGCTGGTGCCCGCCGCCGAGCTGACGGCTCAAACCCAGGACCTGGCCCAGAGCCTGGCGCATGGGCCGGCGCTGGCGACGGCGATGGCCAAGGAGGCGATCCTGGGCTCCGCGGAGCGCGGGCTGGCCGCTACCCTGGACCTGGAGGCGGACCTGCAGGCCCAGTGCATCGCCACCGACGACTTCCAGGAGGGTGTGATGGCCTTCCTCGAGAAACGCGAGCCGCGCTTCGGCCAGTCGCCCGCGCGCACCTGACCGTGCAGGCTCGGCCGGCGGCCACGGTGGCCGTCATCCGCGACGCCCCGGCTGGGATGGAGACGCTTTTCCTGCTGCGCCCGGTGGAGGCGGAGTTCGTCCCGCGGGCCCAGGTCTTCCCAGGAGGTCGAATCGACGACGCCGATGCGGGGCCGGAATGGGACCGCCTCACCGACGTCAGCGAGACTGAGGCGGCCAGGATGCTCCACGCCGAGGAAGCCGGGGGGCAGCCGGCCCGGGCATTCCTGGTGGGGGCGGTGCGAGAGGTTTTCGAGGAGACGGGAGTCCTGCTGGGCGTCGACGGCGAGGGCGCGGGCGGACGGGAGTGGCTACAGGCTGCCCGTCTCAAGGTCCATTCCGGGGCGGCAAGCTTCGCCTCGGTCGTCTCGGAGGCCGGTCTGCGGCTGGATCTCCGCAGCCTGGTGCCATTCACCCGCTGGGTCACCCCCGAGGCGTTGCCCAAGCGCTACGACACATTCTTCCTGGCCGCCGGGATGCCGGCGAACCATGAGGCCGTGGCCGCGCCCGGTGAGATCGCGTCGCTGGAATGGGTCACCCCGGGCGGGGCACTGGCCCGGGCCGACAGCAGGGACGCCTACATCCTGCCGCCTACGCGGGCGGCCCTGACCGCCCTCAGTGCCTACACCGACGTCCGCTCGGCCCTGGAGGGCCTGGGCCGGGACGCCGACCTGGCGCCAATCCTGCCGCGCGTGGTGGGGGCGGCAACGGGCATCGGTCAGCAGGGCATCCGGGTCCTGATGCCCGGCGAACCGGGCTACGAGGAGCAGCCCTGAGCCTGGACCTCGACGTCCTGCTGGCGCCGAACCCCTCGCCGATGACCGGGCGGGGCACCAACACATACGTGCTGGGCCACGACGACCAGGTGGTGGTCGTCGACCCCGGTCCGGCCGCTGCCCGGCACCTCGCTGCCATCGAGGCGTCGGTCAAGGCGCGAGGAAAGGCGGCGATAGTCCTGCTGACCCACCACCACCCTGACCACGCCGAGGCCGCCGAGGAGATGGCGCGGAGGCTCGGAGCCCCGCTGGCGGGTGTTCCCCACCCCGCCGCCCCCCGGCTTGATCGCGCCATCGGCGACAGCGACGAGTTGCGCTTCGGAGGGGTGACCGTCAGGGTCCTGCTCACGCCGGGGCACTGCAAGGACCACGCCTGCTACCTCTGGGAGGAGACCGCAGCGGTCTTCGCCGGGGACCTTTTGGCGGGTGAGGGTTTCATCGTTGTCGACCCCCCGGAGGGCAACATGACCGAGTACCTGGTGTCGCTGAAGCAGATAGGGAGTCCAGAGCTGTTCGGACTGCGGGGCGGAGCCTCGGTCCTCATGCCCGGGCACGGCCCGGCGATCGAGGACCCCGTGGGCTACATCGCCGGCTACGTCGCCCATCGGCTGCAGCGCGAGGAGAAGGTGCGCGCCGCGCTCCTAACGACGGAGAGACGGACCGTGGAGCAGCTCCTGCCGGTGGCTTACGACGACACCCCGGAGGCCATGTACCCGGTGGCCGCCCGCAGCCTGCAAGCTCACCTCGACAAGCTCGTCCGCGATGGACGGGCCGACGTCCGCGACGGAGGGTATCGCCGGCTCGGCTGACGTCGGGCGGAGTCAGCCTGCGGTCGTCGCGGCGGCCTCGGGATCGAGCTGCTGCAGGTACTCGATGACCTTGCGGGTCATCCAGGTGGGCGTCGACGCGCCCGAGGTGACCCCGACCCGCCCGATCCCCCGGAACCACGCGGGATCGATCTCCGATGGGTTGTCGACCAGCTTCGCGGGCCTGTGGCCAAGCTCCTCCACCACCTGCACCAAGCGCCTGGAGTTGGAGCTCCGCCGGGAGCCGACAACCACCACCATGTCGACCTCGGCGGCGGCCGCTACGGCTGCCTCCTGGCGCTCCTGGGTGGCCTTGCAGATCTCGTTGTAGACCTCGACGTGGGGCCAGCGACGCTGGATCTCCTCGATCGTCGCCAGCGTGTCCCACTGGCTCAGGGTGGTCTGGCAGGTGACCCCCAACCGCTCGGTGGGGTAGTCCACGCCGTCCAGCGCCGTGAAGTCCATCGGCTCCAGGAGGTGGATCCGGTCGGGGGCCTCACCGATGACCCCGTCGGGCTCCGGGTGGCCCTTCTGGCCGATGTAGATGACATGGAAGTCCCGCGCCACCAGGTCCTTGACGAGGTCGTGGGTGCGGACGACGTCCGAGCAGGTGGCGTCGACCGTCCGCAGCCCCATCTCCTGGGCCCGCTTGACGACCTGGGGCGAAACACCGTGGGCGGTGAAGATGACCGTGCCCGCGTCGATCTGCTGCAGGCCCTGGATGCGGTCGTCGGCGTCGACCAGGTCCACGCCGTGGTCGTGGAGCTCGTCGGTGACGTGCTCGTTGTGGACCAGGTAGCCCAGCATGTGCACCGGCTGTGGGACCGGCTCGGACTTCGACTCCGCGCCCACCTGGCGGGCGATCTTGATGGCGTCGACCACCCCGTGGCAGTAGCCGCGCGGCGTGATCTTGAGAACGTCCATTCGACTCAATACTAGGTTCGCGCCGGGGCGCCGGCTGGATCAGTGGGGCTAGGCGGAGATGGCGGGCAGTCCCGCCGCCGCCGCGCGGGGCGAGGCGGGCAACAACGCGGTCGCCAGGATCTCCTCGACGTGGTCGACGAGGATCACCTCGATCTCCTTACGAATCTCCTCGGGGACCTCGTCGAGGTCCTTGCGGTTCTTGCGCGGGAGCATGAACACCTTGATGCCGGCGCGGTGTGCCGCCAGCAGCTTCTCCTTGACGCCGCCGATGGGGAGGACGCGCCCCCGTAGGGTGATCTCACCGGTCATCGCGACCTCCTTGCGCACAGCGCGGCCGGTGAGGGCGGAGACGATCGCGGTGGTCATGGTCACGCCCGCCGAGGGTCCGTCCTTGGGAATGGCGCCGGCGGGCACGTGGATATGGACGGAGTTGTCCTTGATGCGGCTGGCATCGACGTTGAAGCGGGCCGCGTGGACCCGGGCATAGGACCACGCCGCCCGGGCTGACTCCTCCATCACCTTGCCGAGCTGGCCGGTGAGGGTGAAGTCGCCCTCGCCGGGGACCACGATGGCCTCCACGGTCATCACGTCGCCGCCCCACTCGCTGACCGCGACGCCGGTGACGGCGCCGACCTGGTCCTCGGTCTCGGCCAGGCCGAAGTCATACCGCGGCGGCCCCAGGATGCCCTCGAGATCGGCGGGGCGGGGTGAGAACCTCTTGGTTTCGCCCTCCGACAGGCGCCGCGGAACCTTGCGGGCGACGTTGGCGATCTCGCGCTCCAGGCTGCGCACCCCCGCCTCATGGGTGAACTCGCGGATGATGCGGCGCAGTGTCGCATCGCTGAGCGCCAGGTGCCTGGCGGTGATGCCGTGCTCGGTGAGCTGGCGCGGCAGCAGGTAGCGCCTGGCGATGTGAAGCTTCTCCTCCTCGGTGTACCCGGGGAGGCGGATCACCTCCATGCGGTCGATCAGCGCGGGGTGGATGGTGTCGGCGAGGTTCGCCGTGGTGATGAAGAGCACCTGGCTGAGGTCGTAGGCGACCTCCAGGTAGTGGTCGCTGAACTCGCGGTTCTGTTCTGGGTCGAGCGCCTCCAGCAGGGCCGCGGCGGGGTCGCCCCGGAAGTCGGCGCCGACCTTGTCGATCTCGTCGAGCATGAACACCGGGTTGTGGGTGCCGGCCTGGCGCATCCCCTGGATGATTCGACCGGGCAGGGCACCGATGTAGGTGCGGCGATGGCCGCGGATCTCGGCCTCGTCGCGGATGCCGCCCAGTGAGACCCTGACGACCTCGCGGCCCAGCGCGCGCGCGATCGACTTCCCCAACGATGTCTTGCCCACTCCGGGCGGCCCGACCAGGCAGAGGATCGGCGAGCGAGCATGGCGGTCGGGCGCGGGCCTGCCCTTGACGGGGCTTGAGGCGCCCTTTCGCGACCCCGCCCTGTCAGCCTTGGCGGAGGCCTCGCGCAACTGCGCCTCGACCCGCTCGCGCACGGCCATGTACTCGAGGATCCGCTCCTTGACCTTGTCGAGGCCGTAATGGTCCTCATCGAGCACCCCCTTGGCCTTGCGGGTGTCCCAGTCGGGGTCGGGCTCGGACTCCTTCCAGGGGACCGAGACCAGCCAGTCGAGGTACGAGCGCAGCATCCCGTGCTCGGGCGAGATGGTGGGCATGGCCTCCAGCCGGCTCATCTCGCGGCGGGCCTTCTCGATAACCCTGTCGGGCATCCCCGCGACGTCGATCTTGGTCCGCAGCTCCTCCAGGTCGCCGCCCTCCTCGGGCTCGCCCAGCTCGCGACGAATGGCCTTGAGCTGCTCGCGCAGGATCTGTTCCTTCTGCGCTTGGCCAAAGGTGCCCTCGACCTCCGACTGGATCCGGCTCTTGAGCTCGAGAACCTCCTTCTGGCGGCTGATCTCCACCACCAGGGTGCGCAACCGCGCCTCCACCGACGGGGTCTCCAGGAGCTCCTGCTTCTGCTCCACGGTGAGGTCCGGAACGCCGGCGACTAGGTCGGCGAACAGTCCCGGGTCGTCCGCCCGCAGGATCGCCTGGGCGGCCTCCTGGGGGATGGCGGCGCCGCTGCCGGCACCGTGTTCGACCAGAATCTCGAGCCCGGCCGCCGTCAGCTTGCCGAGCGCTTCGGGTACCAGGGCGACGCGCCGCTCGCCGGCCGCGGACTCCCTGGCGACGCCGACTTTCATGGGCACCACCTGATGTCGTGTTCGTGGATCGATGACGAGGTTCGCATGGGACGGACGAAGGA
>DAINSI010000013.1:3925-34167 GCA_036741395.1 Candidatus Dormiibacterota bacterium | reverse complement strand
CGCCGCTGCCGACGTAGGCCTCGAAGGCGTCACGCAGCGAGGCCACCAGGGCGTCGAGGGCCAGGCCGGGGTCGACCCGGTCGCGCACATTGACATACTCAGCCTCGAGGTAGGGCTCGTGCCTGGTGAAGCGCTCGATCCGCGCCCGCGCGACGCCACGAAGCACCAGCTGCGCCGAGCCCATCACCCGGCGGACGCCCTCGATCTCGCCCACGGTGCCCCAGAGGTAGACATCGTCGGCGCCGACCAGGTCCTGGCCCGGCTCTTTCTGGGCCACCACCAGGATATGGCGGCCGCGCTTGCCCGCCTCCTCGAGCGCAGCCAGCGAGGCTTCGCGCCCCACCGACAGCGGCGCCAGGGCGCCGGGGAACAGGACGGCTTCCCGCAATGGGATCACGGGCAGGAACCGCGGTTTGCGAGCAGCCATGTGGCTAGCGTACGCCAGCCGGCCGGGTCAGCTCGGGGCGGGCTCGGGCGGGAAGGGCGCGGGATTGCGCGGCGTGGCCGAAAGCGGTGGGAAGACGCCGGGGTAGCCGAGGTGAACCAGTGCCTCGAAAGCCGACTCCGACTCCTGGTAGAAGACGCCCAGGATGCGGTCCAGTTCGCCCGCGTCAAAACCGTTGCGCGGCAGCTCGGCGACCAGCCAGACATCGCCGTCGGCGTCGAGCGCGTACTTCATCGCGAAGAGCCGCAGGTTCTTACGCAGGATGGCGCGATAGAACGCCTGATGGTTCTCGCGCGGCGAGCGCACCATGAAGAAGTAGAACGAAACCCGATCCGGTCGCAGCACCGTGGCGACGTTGATGCGCTGGCGAATGCGACCCTCCATCGAGACCAGCCAGGCGCCGTCGTCCAGTGACTGGACGGTGACATGCTCCTGGGACCTCAGCAAGGCCTCGAACTCCGCGGTCGTCACATCACCAGCGTAGCCGTCGCGAACCATCGATCTGGTGAGATAGTCACCCGCAGAGGCATCTCTGGTCGTCATAAGGGATGACATGCTGATGGAGCCCGCGATGGACAACCTGCTCGAACGGTGCCGCTCGGGCGACCGCGAGGCCTTCGCGCTCCTGGTCGACCGATATGGGTTGATGGTGTTGCGAACGGCGCGGATGATCGTTCGCGACCCCGACCTCGCCGAGGACGTTTGCCAGGAGACCTTGCTCAAGTTCTGGCGCCATCTTTCCAGCCTCCGCGGCGCGGATCCGGGGCCATGGCTCAACCGAATGGCCGCCAACGAGGCCATCTCCGCCTGGCGTCGCCGCCACCGGCTCGACACCCTGCGGGAGAGGCTCGGGATGGATCGCGCCGAGTCCAGCGCGGTCAGCACCGAAGCGCGTCTCGACCTGGGGCGCGCCATCGACCGGCTCAAGGTCGAGGAGCGTGCGGTTGTCGTCCTTCACTACCACCAGGATCTCAGCGTGGAGGACACTGCGCGCGCCCTGGGCGTGCCAGTGGACACCGCGAAGTCGCGGCTCAAGACCGCCCTGCGACGCCTGCGCGAGCTCACCGGTAACGAGGAGAACTGATGACGGATTTCGAGCGCGACCTGAAGCTGCAATTGGCCAAGGAGGCCGGCCGGGTGCCCGGCATGCCGCACGACCTGTCGTCACGGATCGTCGCCGGAGCGGCCCCCCAGCCGGCGACGTGGCTCCGCGCCGCACCGGTCGCTGTGGCGGCACTCTTCGTCGCCGCGGTCGGCCTGGCGCTGCTCAACGCGCACCCCCCCCGCAACGCGGGACCATCCCTTGGCGCGGCGTCGTCGCCGTCGCCGTCGCTCGAGCCATCCCCCGCTCCCACCGGGCCGGCCGCGTCAGCGCCAGCGGGCCTGCTCGGACCGTTCGTGTGCGGGCCGGGCGCCCAGGGCGGGACGACCAGCGCTACCGGGAACCTCACCGCCGTCCGCGTGGCCCACCAGGCCGGTTTCGACCGCGTGACGTTCGAGTTCGCCGGGACCGGTCTGCCTCCATACAGCGTCGCCCGGCAGGCCGGCACGGGTTTCACCGAGGACGCCAGCGGCCGCGCCGTCAGCCTCCGCGGCGACCAGGGAATGAAGATCACATTCCACGGCGCCAGCGGCCAGGGCACCTATAACGGCAGCACCGACATCATCCTGCCGCCGGCCTTAGGGGCGGCCGATACGCTGGCCGAGGTCAGGCAGATCGGCGACTTCGAGAGGGTGCTGAGCTGGGCCGCCGGGATGAACTCCCCGACATGCACCCGGGTGGTCGAGCTGGCCTCTCCGAGCCGCCTGGTGATCGACGTCGCGAAGGCTGCCGGCTAGCCCTTTCCGGGGGACACCGGGGCCAGGCCCGGCAGCCCGTCGACGCTGGCGGCGTTGCGCGAGGCCTGGTACTCGGCGATGCCCTCGGGCCCCTTGCGTTCCGCCCAGTCATCCATCTGGCTCCGCTCGCGCTGGTAGCTCATCAGCGGGACGCCGTAGCCGCAGGAGTCGGAGATGCGCTCCACCGACACCCGGATCACCGCCCGGGCGCTGAGGTGGTCGGGGAAATTGCGGGCGAGGTCAGCGTAGCCGGGTGCACCCTTCTCCACGGCCTCACCCCTCCCATGGAGTCGCACGATCCGCGGCGGCCCGTCGAAGGCGCAGAACATGACCACGATGCGGCCATTCTCGCGCAGGTGGGCGATCGTTTCCACCCCGCTGCCGGTGAGATCGAGGTATGCGAAGGTGTGGTCGTCGAGCACGGCCGGCCGGTTGAAGCCCTTGGGTGAGAGGTTGAGGTGGCCGTCGCCGTCGAGCGGGGCGGTGGCCACGAAGAACACCGGCTGGGCCCGGATGAACGCCTCCAGTCGCTCGTCGATGTGATCGTAGATCTTGCCCACCCAGCGGCCCCGCCAGTCAGCCGCCCTTCTTGGCCTTGACGGCGGCGGTGATCTGAGGGATCACCTTGTGGACATCGCCCACGATGCCGAGGTCGCTGAGCTTGAAGATGGGGGCCTCCTCATCCTTGTTGATGGAGATGATGTTCTTGCTCCCCTTCATGCCCACGGTGTGCTGCATCGCACCCGAGACGCCGGCCGCGATGTAGACGTTGGGCTTGACGGTCTTACCGGTCTGGCCAACCTGCATGGAGTAGGGCATCCAGCCCGCGTCGACCACCGCGCGGGTGGCACCGACGGCGCCGCCCAGCAGGCCCGCCAGCTCCTCCAGCATGGGGAAGTTCTCAGGGCCGCCCATGCCGCGTCCGCCGGTGACGACAACCGCCGCCTCCTCGAGCTTGGGACCGGTCGTCTCCTCGACGCTGCGGTCGAGGATCCGCACCCGTTTGGCGGCCTCGGAGATCTCCGGGGTAACCTGCTCGACCTGCGGAGCGGCACCGCCAGCCGATTCCGCCGCGAACGCCTTGGCGCGAAAGGTGATGACGTGCGGGCCCGCGGCGTTGAAGCTCTTGGTGGCGATCAGGGCGCCCCCCCAGATCGGCACATCGACCATGACCGACTCGCCCTCGACACTGACGTCGCCGGCAAACGCCGCCATGCCGACCCCCAGGCGCGCCGCCACGCGACAGGCTATGTCGCGCCCGTCGTAGGTGCCACCGAAGAGGATCGCCAGGGGCTTGCGCTCCTGTGCCAGGGCCACAAACGCGTCGACCGCCGGGAGGGCAAAGAACTGGCCGTAGTCCTCGCGGGCATCGGCAAGGACCCTGGTGGCGCCGAACTCGCCCAGCTTCTCGGCCTGCCCGGCGGCACTCCCCAGGGCCACGGCCACGACCTCGACCCCCAGGCTTCGTGCCTTGGTCAGGATCTCCAGTGTGATGGGGGCGATGTTGCCCTGGTCTGCTTCGGCGTGGACCCAGATTTCAGCCATTTCTAAAGCACCTTCAATTCGGTCAGCAGGGCGGCAACACGCTCGCCCGACTGGCCTTCGTCTGTGATGATCTCTCCTGCCTGCCGCTCGGGCGCCGGGGTCACCGCCACGATCTTGACCAGCGCACCGCCCTCCCCGACCGTCGCGGCGTCGAGTCCCAGGGCGGCGAGGTCGAGGGTGTCCACGGTCTTGCTCTTGGCACCCATGATGCCCTTCAGGGTGGGGTAGCGCGGCTCATTGAGCCCACCGGTGACGGTCACCACCACCGGAGTCTCGGTCTCGATGGTCACGAAGCCATCGGCGGTCTGCCGCTGCACGGTCACCTTGGTGCCGTCGACCTCGAGCTTCTTGGCGAAGGAGAGGTGGGGCACGCCGAGGAGCTCCGCGAGCTGCGCCGGGACCATCCCGGTGGAGCCGTCGTAGGACTCCGTGCCGCAGATGACGATGTCCCATTCCCGACCCTTCAGGGCCGCAGCCAGGGCGCGGGCGGTGCCCAGCGCATCAGAGCCGGCGAGCCCCGCGTCGGTCACCAGGACCCCGGCCTCGGCGCCCATGGAGAGCGCCTTGCGGATCGCGTCGTTGGCCTTTTCGGGGCCCATCGACACCACCGTCACCTTGCCCCCAGTCTTCTCAGCCAGCAGCAGTCCTTCCTCGACGCCGTACTCGTCGGCCTGGTCCATGACCAGCTCGACGCCCTCGCGCACAACCCGGTGGTTGTCGCCTAGCCGAGGGGTGACGTTGAGATCAGGCGTCTGCTTGACGGTCACGAATACGTTCAAGAAGAGAACCTCACTCGAGTTGAAGTGGAAGTCCCGTACACCGCAAACATGACAGCGGAGTCGGAAAGCTTCGGGATTCTAACCGAGCCGCACCGCGTCAAATCGCGACCGGCGAGCTGGTCGCTGGACGGGCTTGCTAATATAGTTGTAGATGCTAACCATTAGCCTTAGCAAGCAATGACCGAGGCCTCGGGACTCCAGGCCCGGCGGATCGGCAGCGCGACGGGCACCGCCCCGCTGGTCGAGCGCCTACTGGCGATCGCGCCGCGCCTCTCCGGCTCGATCAACGCCGACGTGCGCCAGCAGAAGCTGTCGGTGCCCCTGACCATGGGCCAGTTCCGCACCCTCCGGCACCTCGCCAGGGGAGGCACGACCTCGGCCGACCTGGCCGAGCACCTGGCGGTCACGCCCCCCACCATCAGCCGCCTGGTGGACGGCCTCGAGCGCAAGGGGCTGGTGCAGCGCGTGTCACTGGAGAGCGACCGCCGCCAGGTCCGCCTCGACCTGACCGACGCCGGTCGCGCCATCCTGCGCGAGTTCCAGCGCAAGGCGAGCAAGCGCATCCAGCACCTCGTCGACCAGCTCACCCCGGCCGAGCAGCGGCTCCTGGAGCGCTCGCTCACCAGCCTGGATCGGGCGCTGATGACCTCAGCGCTGGGGCGCCCCGCGAGCGCCGCCGCCAGGGATGCCAAGGCATGAACGCCGAGGCCCAGCCGGTGGCGGTCGAGGCGATCCCGCCCAGCCGACGGGGGATGCGCGCGATCCTCCTGGACCGCGCCTTCCCCGCCCTCCACCACCGCAACTACCGGCTCTTCTTCTTCGGCCAGCTGGTCTCCCTGGTGGGAACCTGGACCCAGCAGGTGGCCCAGGGCTGGCTGGTGTGGACGATCTCCCACTCGGCCCTGATGCTGGGCGTGGTCACCGGGATCCAATCCCTGCCCATCCTGCTCTTCGGCCTCTGGGGTGGCGTCGCGGCCGACCGCATGCCCAAGCGCCGCCTGCTGCTGGCCACCCAGCTGTCGGCGATGACGCTGGCGGTGGTCCTCGCGGGCCTGACCGGTTCCGGCGTCGTCAGCGGCGCGCACCCCGTCTTCAGCCTGGCAATCGTAGGGACGATGGCCTTCGGGCTGGGCACCGTGAACGCCTTTGACGCCCCCGCGCGCCAGGCCTTCGTGGTGGAACTGGTGGGCAAGAAGCACCTTCTCAACGCGATCTCGTTGAACAGCAGCATCTTCAATGGCGCCAGGATCATGGGCCCCGCCCTGGCGGGCCTGATGATCAGGTTCTTCGGCGTCCCCATCTGCTTCGCGATCAACGCGTTGACCTTCATCCCGGTCATCGTCGGCCTGTACATGATTCGGGTCCGGCCGCAGGCGGTGGCAGTCGTCAGCCATGGCAGCGTCCTGGGCCACGTCACCGAGTCCCTGCGCTACGTCTGGCGCGAGCCCCTGATCCGCGACATCTACCTCACCGTCGTGACCATCAGCGTGCTGGTCTTCTCGTACTCCGCAATGCTGCCGCTGTTCGCCGACGGCATCCTCCACAGCGGCGCCGGCGGTTACAGCCTGCTCAGCGTCAGCGGTGGAATCGGCGCGCTGGTTGCGGCCCTGAGCCTGGCCGTCTTCCACGAACGCCGGCGCGTCCGGGGAGCCTGGATCGTCCTCGGCTCGATGGGCATGAGCCTGGCCATCGCGGGCTTCGCACTATCCCCGTTGCTTCCGCTCTCGGCGCTGCTGCTGGGACTCGCCGGCTTCTCCGGGATCGCCTTCCTGGCGCGCGCCAACACCGCCCTGCAGATCGCCGTCCCCGACCACCTCCGTGGCCGCGTGATGAGCATCTACGTGCTGCTGTTGATGGGCGTGGCACCCTTCGGAGCGGTGCAACTGGGTGCGGTGGCCCATTTCTTTGGCGCCCAGCGCGCCCTCGCCGGCGAGTCCGTGCTCGCCGCCGTCCTCCTTGTCCTCCTGCACACGCGCCGGAAGACGGTCAGGGATTCGGCATAGCCGGTGTCCCGGCCTAAGCCGGGATCCACCGATCCAAACTTGTATCTCAGGCGCTGGACGCCCGATCCGGGCGTCGCCGGCTTCGCCCGCTTCGCGGGGTTGCGCCCCTCCCTCCCGCACCTACAGGTGCGCTCAGTCCGGTGCTCACCCGTCTCCTTCGGCTCGAACGCCCATCATCCCGATCTGCGGCGTCCGGATCGGTGGATCCCGGCTAGATAAAGGGCCTGGCGGCGCCCAGCTCGAAGATGTGCTGGGCCTGGCGGATCTCCTCGAGGGTCTGCAGGGCACTGTCAACGTGGCCAGACATCGCGTACGCGCCCGACGGCGTCGTTGCCTCCGGCAACCAGGCGGCGAGGTTGCGCAGGCTCTTGACCAACCTCTCTTTGCGCTGCATCTCATTGCGGACGCGCTCGCCGAAGGAGGAGAAGTTGGGCGGTAGGGTATGGGTCTGGTTGCGGATCTCGAGCATCTCGCCCTCGTAGTGCTCCATCGCCTGCTCCATGGCGCGAACGATCGGGGATGCCGGCACACCCCCGCCGGTGAGGCTCCGCTTGAGCTCGCCGAGGAGCGTGGCCATGGCCTCTTCCACCTCTGACATCTCAGCGATCTCCCAGCGGTAGCGCGTCTCCCAGTCACCGCGGACGTCGCCCTTCTTGCGGTTCTCGCGAGCGGTCCGGCGGCTGCGTTCCCGCCAGATCACGTCGTAGGCGCGGCGGGTGGTCGCATCGGAGAGAACGGTGTTGGCATCGCTGACCACGCCCATCAGCGTCTGGTACTGGTCAATGGTGAATTCGTTGCTGTGGCGGTCGGGGTGGACCTCCTTGGCCTTGCGCCGGAACGCGCGGTGGATCTGCTCGTTGCTGGCCCGAGGCGTGATCCCCAGCAGGAAGTAGTAGTTGATTTCAGTGTGCGCGGACGCCGGTAGCGAGACGTTGCGCACCACCTCGGCATCGACCTTGGTCTGCGCGTCGGCGCTGATGGCCTTGGCGTCCTCGACCGGGGCGCCGCGCGCCTGCAGCTCCTCAACCACCGCCGCGAAGGGGGTCATGGCCCGGTGCAGCTCCATGGCGTAGATGGTCAGCTTGTGTTTGTCCGCCAGCGTGAGCTTGGGCTGGCGTCCAAAGCGCGAAAGGATTCCCGGCATCGTCCCAGTGTATCGGCGCAGCCCTCGCGCGCGACCTCGCCGGGCCGCCAGTCAGCCGGCCGGGTCCTCGCGCTGGCAGTCGGCAGCGGTCTTGTCCGGCCTCATGCCAAGGAAGGTCGGGTGGCGCAGCACCCCCTCCCGGGTCCATTCCGTGTACTTGACCTCGCAGACCAGCCGAGACGCCACCCAGGCGACGTCCCGAGGAGCGACCTCAGCGTGCGCGACCTCCGTCCGGCCCCCCGGAGAGAGCGGCGCGAGGTCGGCCACGATGGCCGCCAGGGTGCGTTCATCAAACCCGCTGCCGACCTGGCCCGCGTATGTCAGGCGGCCGCGCAGCAACACGGCGACGCCCAGCGACCCGAAATGCTTCCTGCCGCCCTGGGGCGGCGTGTACCCCACGACCACGCATGACTGCGTCCGGACCGCCTTGATCTTGACCCAGTCCCGGCTGCGCTTCCCCGGCTGGTAGGGGGAGTCCAGGCGCTTGGCCAGGACCCCCTCCTGGCCCTGCTGCCGTACCGCTTCGAAGAGCAGCTTCCCGTCGTCGCCCGAGAAGGTGTCGAGAAGGCGGACACTGGGGCCGTCCAGCAGGCGCGCCCCCAGCAGGCGCCGCCGCTCTCGCAGCGGTACGTCCAGCAGCGAGCGCCCGTCATCGTGGAGGATGTCGAAGCAGTAGTACAGGATCGGGATGGCCGGGTGCGGGCTGGTGCTGCTACGGCCCCCCTTCCAGCCGGTTCGCTCCTGGAGCAGGCCGAAGCTGGGACGGCCCTCCTCGTCGAGGGCCACCACCTCACCGTCGAGGACCGCGTCACCCGACCGCACCAGGACACCCAGCTGCGCCAGCTCGGGGAACTGCCGGGTGGCGTCGACCCCGCGGCGCGACAGCAGCTTGACCCTGCCATCGCGCACCAGGGCCAGCGTGCGAAACCCGTCGAGCTTGATTTCGTATGACCACTTCGGGTTGTCGAAGGCCTCCTTGAGAGGGGTCGCCAGCATCGGCGCGACCGCCGCTGGGAACCGGGCCTTTACCGCCTTCGCCAGGTCGACGAAGGCCGCGCCGCCCCCGCCCTGGCCACTCGCATCCTGGTTGGAATGCCAGGTGCGCTCCTGGGCCGCCTCGATCTCGGCCATGGCGCGGCCCGAGAGCACCGAGAGATCGCGGTCGGTAACGGGGTCCTCCGTCGCCCCCTCGTCCCGCTTCTTGATCAACAGCCAGTCCTTGCCATTGCGTCCACCGACGACGGCGAACGCGCCCTTGAGCTTGCGCCCGTAGAGCTCGAACTTGAGGTCGCCGCGCCCCAGCATGGCGTCGACATCCTCGCCCAGCCAGCGGACCCCACCCCAGTCCCAGACCATCACCGTGCCGCCCCCGTACTCGCCCCTGGGAATCCGGCCTTCAAAGTCGAAGTACTCCAGAGGATGGTCTTCGACGTGCACCGCCAGGCGTTTCTCAGCCGGGTTGAGGCTGGGGCCCTTCGGCACGGCCCACGACAGCAGCACCCCGGCGTGCTCGATTCGGAAGTCGTAGTGGAGCCGGCTGGCGGCATGCTTCTGGACCACGAAACGGGAGATCCCGGCCGACCGCGGCGCAATCGTGCCCGCGGGCTCGGGGGTGGATTCGAAGGTGCGTTTGCGCCGGTAATCGCTGAGCTTGTCGGGGCTCACGAGTCCGCGGCGAAGGGCAGCTGGGGCAGGTCGATGGTTAGCTTGCGCTTGCGGCCGCGGGGACGCGGGGGCAGGAGCACCTGGCGGATGCAGGCACGCGGATCCACCTCGGGGTGCAGGCCGACGAATATCGGGAAGCGCAGCATACCCTCGGGAGTCCATTCGCTGAACTTCACCGATACCACCAGTTCCGGCCGGACCCAGACGGCGTCCGGCGGCACGCGCTTGGCGTTCGGGGGCGCCTCGGCGCCACCCCGAAGGCCGGGGATCGCCTGCCCCAACAGGCGCCCGGTGCGCTGGTCGAATCCGCCGCCCACGGCCCCCACGTAGACCGGACGCTGCTCCGCGAAAACTCCCACCAGCAGGCTCTCGAAGCCGACCCCCGAGGGATCCGGTAGGTAGCCCAGGACGACCACGTCCTGCCGCGGCACGTCCTGCACCAGGAGCCAGCTGGGGGTGCGGCCGCCGGGAAGGTAGGGGCTGTCCTTGCGCTTGGCGATGACCGCGTCGATGCCCATCTCGCGGGCCGCTTCGAAAAAGGACACGCCATCGCCCGCGACAGCCTCGGAGAGGCAGATCCGCCCCTCGGCCTGCACCACCTGTTTGAGCACCTTGCGGCGACGCAGCAGGCTCAGGGACATCACCGACCGAGCCTCGCTATAAAGGATGTCGAAGACCACGTATGCCGCCGGTTGGCGGGCGGCGGCCTGGCCCGTGGCCGCCTCCGTCCCCACCCGCATGCGCCGGTCCATGGCTGCGAAGTCCGGCCGCCCGCTGCCGTCGCTGATGACCACGCAACCGTCGAGGATGACCTGGTCGGCGCTGAGCCGGCGGGGTAGCTCCCCCAGCTCCGGGAAGAGCTCGGTGATGTTGCGGCCGGCCTGGTCCTGGAGGTGATACCCCCCTCCCTCAACGAAGGCCAGGGCCCGCAGCCCGTCCCAGCGCACCTCAAAAATGTGCTCGGTGGAGTCGAAGGGCTCGCTCGCGCCCCCCGGCAACATCGGCAGGACCACCGGCGGCAGCACCGCCGGCGACAGGGGCAGGTCGGTGGGGTCCAGGCTCGGCGGTGGCTTGCCGCCCGCCGGGGGCAGCACGATCAGCGGGCGGTCACCCATGCCGCAAGCCTAAGCGTGCGTCAGGAAGCCTTGGCCACCCGTCGACGCGGCTTCTCGGCGGCCTCCTCGGTCGTCGCCTCAATCGCCGGCTTTTTGCTCTTGACGACCCTGGGCCGTGCCGGCGGGACCTCGGCGGCGGTGGGCGCCTTGCTGCCACGCTTGCTGCCACGCTTGCTGGCCTCGACAGATGCCTTGAGGGCGGCCATGAGGTCCATCACCTTGGGGACGGGAGCATCCTCGGAGACCTCGTAGACCTCGCCGGCCGCCTTGGCCTCGGCCACCTTGAGCAGTGCCTCGCGGTACTCG
The DNA here is from genome assembly GCA_036741395.1 of Candidatus Dormiibacterota bacterium. GTDB lineage: Bacteria > Chloroflexota > Dormibacteria > DASZGP01 > DASZGP01 > JAXDLW01. The sequence continues at coordinate 23,326 of DAINSI010000013.1, read as the reverse complement.
TCGTGGTAGCGGGCGGGATCGAACTCCTCGGTGAGGTTGTCGATGAGCATCTTGGCCATCGCCATCTCGCGTTTGTCGATCTTGATCTCCTCCTCGGGGAGGTTGAGCTCCGCCTCGCTGCGAATCTCATCCGGCCAATGGAGGGTGTTAACGACCACTCCGCGACCGTGCGGGCGCAGCGTCGCCATGTGCTCGCGGTCGTGGAAGGCGATCTTGCCAACGGCGACCCGGCCCGCCTCAGCCAGCGCCTGTTTGAGCAGGTAGAAGGGCTTCTCCCCTGTCTTCTCCGGCTCCAGGTAGTAGGCCTGCTTGAGATACAGCTCGTCGTCGATCTCGTCGGCACTGACGAACTCGGAGATGTCGAGCGTGCGCGCCGTCGGCAGCGGCAGGTTGTCGAGGTCGCTGTCGTCGATCAGGACGTAATGGTCCTTGGAGAGCTCGTAGCCCTTGACGACATCCTTCCACTCCAGGACGTCATCGGTGATCGGGCAGTGTCGCTTCTGCTTGATGGGCTGCTTGTGGCAGGGGCACAGGGAGCGGAAGGACACCGACTTGGACTCGGTGGCCAGGTACATCCGGACCGGGATGGAGACCATCCCAAAGCTGACCGCGCCCTTCCACATCGATCGTGGCATGGCCGAATCCTCGCACAGATGTTTCCCCCCGCGCAAGAGCAAGATCTAATGAAACGTTATAGCGCCTATATACGTATGGTCGTGCAAGGTGAGGTGTACCTGGGGCCGCAGGTGGCGGCCCCTTCGTAGTCAGCGGTTGTCAGGGATAGGAGATCACGCACCCGCCGAGGGTGCCGGCCTTGTTGCTGTACAGGCTCTGCACCGCGAAGCTGCCGCTGCTCAGGCTGATGTTGCGGGCCGCGCCGGGGCCGCTGTTGATCCAGGCGCATTTGTCGCCGTTCTCCTGGCCGGAGGCGTCGATCCAGCCGGTGCTGACATCGGGGTCGGTGACCGCCTCGGCGTACTCGTGGCCACCCACGATGGTGATCCCGTCGGTGGTGCCCGCGGCGCCGGGGTTCACGTTGTTGGAACCGCAGCTGCTGCCGGCGTCGGTGATGTAGGGCAGGTTGGTGAAGGCCACGTTCCTGGTGCCGTCGGTCGTCATGCTGTGCCAGGCGCAGTACTGGACCTTGAAGCCAACGGTGCCGGTCCCGGTGGGCGTGGCCACGAAAAAGTCGGCATCAGGGTTGAAACCGAAATGGTGCTCGGCCCTGACCGCTTCGTCGGCGATCTGCTGGTCGGTGATCACCGGCAATGGGGTGCTGGCGTTGTCGTTCCACGTGCCCCCCAACTGCCCCCCGGGGTTGGTGATGCTGCCGGCGGCGCCGCTGTAGTACTGGGTCTGGATATTGGCCCAGCCGCTGCCACCCACGCCCTTGAAGAAGTTCACCAGGCGGGACTGCTCGCCGGAGGGGTCCTTGCCGTTAAAGCCCCAAAAGGTCAGGTACACCCTGGGCGACTTCTCGACCGCACCCCCGCCATAGAGCAGCGGACCCACACCATTGCCCACGCCGAGGTAACGCTTGTTGCGGGTATCCACGGCGCCCGCCACGGTGGGGTAGATGTGCTTGACCAGGTGCTTCACAGGGCTGCGGGACACACCGGCGTCGACCTGGGCTCTGGCGAGCGCGGGGCCACTGATCAGGGCCGCGGCAGCGATGCCTGCGGCCAGGGCCGCCCGGAGCGTGAAACGGTTCGTCATTCGGCCTCCCAAGATTTACAGCCCTTCATAGACCTTTACGGTCGTTAACAGGTAAGCAGCCGGTCGCGGTCGGCGCAACTCCCTTCAGGAAGTCGTTGCCCAGGCGTCACCAACGGTGGCCCAGATCTGGTCGGCCCAGGCAGGTTGGTGACGCCCACCGGCTTGCCGGTCTGCGCCCGCAGATGCTCCGCGAGGCGCGGCGGAAAGCTCTTCTCCGGGGTCAGCCCGGTGCCCACGGTGTAGGAGTCGCCGAGGGCCAGGTAGCGGGCGTCGGTGGGGACGGTCAGAGATTGGCGGTGGCCTGCTCCAGCAGGTTGGCGAACTTACGCTGCGCGGCCTCCCGCCGGGTGGGGATATGGTCCCGGGGCCACGGGCCCTCCGCCGGCGTGTAGTCCTTCAGCACCTGGCGCGCGACGGTGACGCGGTGGACCTCGTCGGGACCGTCGTAGATGCGCGCGGCACGCGCATGGCGATACATGGCCTCCAGGGGGATGTCAGAAGAGAAGCCCAGCGAACCGTGGACCTGGATGGCCCGATCGATCACGTCGAGCAGCACCTTGGCGCCAAAGAACTTGATCATCGAGATCTCCTTGCGGGCCGCGGCGGCGCCATCCATGTCGATCTTCCAGGCGGCCTGGAGGGTCATCAACCGGGCGGCCTGCATCTCTGCGGCGGAGTCGGCGATCCAGTTCTGCACCGTCTGCTTGCGGGCCAGCTCACCGCCGAAGGCCTGGCGCTGCAGCGCCCGCTCGCACATCATGTCGAAGGCCCGGCGGGCGACGCCCAGCCAGCGCATGCAGTGGTGGATGCGCCCCGGCCCAAGCCTCATCTGGGCGATCAGGAAACCCGCACCATCGGCGCCCAGGAGATTGCCGGCGGGGACCCGACAGTCCTCGTACAGGACCTCGGAGTGCCCGAAGCCGAAGGGCTCGTGCTCCGACGCCATGTTGGGAATGTTGCGCACCACGTTGAGGCCGGGGGCGTCCTTGGGGACGATGATCATCGACGCGCGCGAGTAGGGGTTCTGGTTCTCGGGGTCGGTCACCGCCATGACGATGAGGAAATCGGCGACCATGGCGTTGCTGGTGAACCATTTGTGGCCGTTGATGACCCACTGGTCACCATCGAGGCGGGCCGTGGTCTTGAGCATGGTGGGGTCGGCTCCGGCGCCGGGCGCGGGCTCGGTCATTGAGAACGCACTGCGCATCTCACCGGCCAGCAGGGGTTCGAGCCAGCGTCGTTTCTGGTCGTCGGTCCCGTACAGCGCCAGGATCTCCGAGTTGCCCGAGTCGGGCGCCTGGTTGCCGAAGACGCTGGGCGCCCACATCGAGGCACCCTCGATCTCGTGCATCAGGCCCAGCTTGACCTGGCCGTAGCCCTGGCCGCCGTGTTCCGGGGAAAGGTGGGTTGCCCAGAGACCCTGCGCCTTGACCTGGTCCTGGAGTGGGCGGATCAGCCTCTGGAAACCCGCAAGGTCGGTGTCCACAACCTCCAGCGGCCAGACCTCCTCGCGCACGAATTCGCGCATCCAGTCCAGCTTTGCCTGGAACTCGGGTTCGGTTGAGAAATCCCAGCTCACGTCGACTTCCTCCTAGTTCGAATCATCAATCCTGCCGCTTACTCAGTCGAGGAAGCTCATGCCGCTATCGATCAGCGCCATGATCACCCCGGTCAGGTTCTCGTACATCGGGTCGGGGCGCTTGCCGCGCCGGTGCAACATCAGGTTGTAGCCGAAGATCGAAGCGTACTTGTAGCAGCTCAGGGCCAGGTACCAGCGCGACTCCACCGGGTTGGCGCCGTAGAGCCGGATCACGTCCTCGATCTCGATGTCGATGCCCCCGCCGGGGTTGGGCGCGTCGGGCACCTCGTTGCGGCGCTGGGCCACGACGCAGAGGCACCCGAGGTCGAGTAGGGGCGCGCCGATCTCAGAGATCTCCCAGTCCAGCACCGCCACGACCTCGGGTAGGCCGGCGGCGTCCGCAGCGAACAGCATGTTGCCGTAGTGGTAGTCGGCATGGACCAGGGTGGGCGCGGGATCCGCCGGCTTCTTCTCGGCCAGGCGCGCTCCCAGGACGGGCGCCGCCGTGGTCAACTCCTCGGGCGCGCGCGACATCAGCCACGACCAGCGGATCATCTCCTCGGCCAGCGCGGTGGGCTTCTCGTCGCCAATCCCGCTCCGCTGCACCGGCACCGCCTGGATGCGTTTGAGCGTCCGCACCGCCGACTCGGCGATCTGCAGCGAGGGGAACTGCGACAGGGCGGTCTCGATGCGCACTCCTGCCACGGCCTCCATCAGGCAGAATGGGCGGCCGTCGAGAACGGTGGGATCCTCGCAGTTGGCGATGATCCGCGGCGTCGGCAGCCCGTGGTCGTGCAGCGCGGCCATGATCCGGCCCTGGCGGAGCACGTCGGCGGGCCCGGCGATGCGGGCACCGGGCGGGGGCAGGCGGAGGACCATCCGCTGGCTCCAGTCGCCGTCGTCGGCGGTCACGAAGTAGGTGAAGCCAGAGTGGCCTTCGGGGATGGCCTCGATCGGTCCCAGCCGCAGGCCCGGCCGGTCCATCTCGCGGGCCAGGTAGCCCTGGAGCCGGTCGCCCAGTGCGTCAAGGGTCATTGGTGCCGGCCGCGACTCAGCCAACGGGCTCCTCGCGCAAGAGGTGGCCGACATCCCCGATCGACTGCACCACGACGCGCTCGTCCTTGAACAGGACCACGCTGACGCTGGTGAACCGCGGCAGGACCCGCAGCGGCCCGGAGTCGAGCTTGAGCAGGTGCGCCAGGTACATGCTGATCGCGCCCGCGTGGCTCACCGCGGCGACGCGGGTCCCGGGCCCGGCGTCGGTGGCGATATCGCGCACCGCCGCCTCCATCCGGGCGATGACCTCGTCCAGCGGCTCGACGAAGGGGATGTAGGCGGTGTCGGGGGTGTCCCGGTCGCTGGTGTCGGAATCATCCCAGTGGGTTCGGACCTCCCGCAGGCGGTCGTCGACCTCGGTGCGCAGACCGCCCGGCGCGGCTGCCAGCGAAGCGGTCTCCTGGGCCCGCAGTAGGCCACTGGACCAGACCGCGCTCAACCCCGAGGCGGCGAGCCTCTGCCCCAGGCGCTTGGCCTGCTCGCGGCCGCGCGGGCTGAGGGGCGGGTCGATGCGAGTGGGGACATCGTCACCCTGCGGCGACTCGCCGAAGAACTCGCCGTCGGCGCCGGGGTTGCCCGCAGGGTCATCGCCCGATACCAGTTCGCCGTAGGCGTCGCCGTGCCGCACCAGCCAGACCTCGGTCACGCCCTCGACGTCAACCAGGAACCGCTCGTGGAGGCGCCGCAGGGCATCGAGGAAGGCGGAGCGAACGCCGGCTTCAGGCACGGCGCAATGCTAAGCGCCCGGTCGGCAGAGCCGCGCGGCTACTTCTTGAGGCTGAGCGAGGCGGAGTTCATGCAGAAGCGCTGCCCGCTCGGGCCCGGTCCGTCGTCGAAGACGTGACCCAGGTGGGACCCGCAACGCTTGCAGAGGACCTCGGTGCGGCGCATCAAGAAGGTGTTGTCATCGTGGAGCTCGACGTTCTCGGCGGTCTTGGGTTCCGAGAAGCTGGGCCAGCCGGTGCCGGAGTCGAACTTCGTGTCCGAGCTGAAGAGCTCGGCGTCGCAGGCGGCGCAGTGGTAGGTGCCGTCCTCGTGGCTGTTCCAGTACTGACCCGTGAACGCGCGCTCGGTTCCGTGTTTGCGCATCACGTCAAACTGCTCGGGCGTGAGGCGGGCTCGCCACTCATCGTCCGTCAGCACCACCTCTCGATCCATGTTCTCTTCAACCCCTTTCGGCGCGGAATGATTCCTCAACAGGCGCATCTATCCAACCTCATCTGCGGGCTCCGATCGTAGCCCGGCGTCCCCCCGGGCGGCGCCGTCCAATTCGCGCTGGTCACGGGCGCCGGACCCGGCGACAGCGCCGGCAGACGCCACTGGCGGTGAGCTGCACATCATCAACCCTGAACCCCGCCTGCGCCGCCTCGGCACGGAGGATGTCGGTTACGCCGCTGCCCGTCACATGCAGCGTCGCCTGGCAGTCGCGGCAGACCAGGTGATGATGCTCGACCTCGCCCGCGGGGTGGGTCACCTCGTAGGACGTTGAACGGCCCAATCGTGATGCCCGGACCATGCCGGTGTCGAGCAGGGTCTCCAGCGTACGGTAGACCGTGCTGCGGTTGACCGGCAGCCCGCGCTCCTCGATTGCGCCCACGATCTCGGCCGCCGTGAGATGCCCGCCGCTGCGCTCGAGGACCTCGAAGATTGCCGCGCGCTGGCTGGTCCGGCGGTAGCCATGACTTGGCAGGTCGGCGAGGCGGCTCATGGTCGGACGGTACCACTATTGCGACTTTGTCGCACCGTACCGGCGTCAACCTGAATACGCATTTGCAACTCCGACCCACCAGCCCGTATGCTGCGCACCTCAACATGGAGAGCACCGGATGATCGCCACGATGCAGCACGCGCTACGCGGCGAGGGCACCAGGCGGCGGGTCTTCATCCTCTACGGCGTCCTGATCGGCTTCAACGTGGTCATCTGGGCCCTGACGCTGGTGGCGTCGCTGCAATTCCCGGTCATCCTGGGCATCGCCGCCATCGCCTACGGCTTCGGGCTGCGCCACGCCGTCGACCCCGACCACATCGCGGCGATCGACAACACCACCCGCAAGCTGATGCAGGAGGGGCAGCGCCCGGTGGCCACCGGCTTCTTCTTCTCCATGGGTCACTCGACCATCGTCATCCTGCTCTCGATCTCGCTGGCCTTCGCGACCTCCTACATCAAGACCAACCTGCCCCAGTTCAGGGCCACCGGGTCGATCGTCGGCACCTCGGTCTCAGCCGTCTTCCTGCTGGTGATCGGCACCATCAACCTGATCGTCATGGTCGATGTCTACCGCCAGTTCCGCAAGGTCAAGACCGGCGGCCACTACGACGACCAGTCGCTCGATGACTACCTCGCCAACCGGGGGCTGCTGGCCCGCCTCTTTCGGCCCGCGCTGAAGCTGGTCGACCAGAGCTGGAAGATGTACCCGGTGGGGGTGCTGTTCGGCCTGGGCTTCGACACCGCCAGCGAGGTGGGACTGCTGGCCATCACCGCCGGCTTTGGCGCCAGCGGGCAGATCCCGGCCTTCTACATCATCCTGTTCCCGCTGCTCTTCGCCGCCGGGATGTCGCTGATCGACACCACCGACGGTGTGCTCATGCTCGGCGCCTACGGGTGGGCCTTCGTCAAGCCCATTCGCAAGCTCTACTACAACCTCAACATCACCGGGATCTCGGTGATCGTGGCGATGGTCATCGGCACCATCGAGGGCCTCCAGGTGATCGGGTCGCAGACCGGCGGGATCAGCGGCAGCGGCGACGCGCAGACGGGCAACGGGCCGTTCTGGAGGTTTGTGAACAACCTCGACATCAGCAAGCTCGGTTACGTGATCATCGCCATCTTCCTGGTCAGCTGGATCGGCTCGACGGTCTACTACCGCGCCCGCGGCCTCGACAAGCTCGGGGCGCAGGAGATGGTCCCGCCGCGGAGGATGTCCGCCGACTGACCTCGGCGCGCTCGCGCGCGCTAACCTAGCGGCGTGGAGACACGGCGCCTGAGTGAGCTGAGCAGCGGCGCGCAGCATATCCCCGAGGTCGCCGAGACCGACTGGTACAGCGCCGACGAACACCTCCAGTGGCTGGTGCGGAGGTCGGTCGGCGAGTCCAACTGGGGCGTGGCCGAGGCCGCCATGCGCGACGCCGGGACGCTGGTTCCCCAGAAGATCGAGCCGCTGATGCCGATCATTGAGCAGAACGCGCCGGTCCTGCGCCAGTTCGACCATCGCGGCCAGCGGGTCGACGAGGTCGACTACCACCCCTACTTCAGGGAGGTGGAGCGGACCGAGCACGGCTTCGGGCTGGTGCGCATGGGCAATATCCCCGGCTGGCGTGGCCTGCCGGGCACCGCGCCAGCCGGCATGCACGTGGGCGTCGAGTACCTCTTCCTCCAGGCCGACCAGCCGATCTGCGCCTGCCCGGTGGGCATGGCCTCGGCGATGTGCCGGACGCTGCGCCGCAACGACCCCGCGCTGGCCGAGAAATGGGTGCCTCGAATCGCCAGCGACAACCCTGAGAACTTCCTCACCGCGGCCATGTTCATGACCGAGAAGGCGGGCGGCTCCGACGTCGGCGCCAGCGAGTGCGTCGCCGTCCGCCAGGACGACGGCAGCTGGCGCCTCTACGGCGAGAAATGGTTCTGCAGCAACCCCACCGCTGACGTTGTCCTGATCCTGGCGCGGCCCGAGGGCGCCGGCATCGGCACCCGTGGGCTGGGACTGTTCCTGATGCCGCGGATGTTGCCCGAGGGCATCGAGGACAACCCCGGCAACGCCGACCCGCGGCGCAACGCCTACATCCTCCACCGCCTCAAGTCGAAGTTCGGCAACCGAGCCCTGGCGTCGGCGGAGATCGGCCTGCGCGGCGCCTTCGCCTGGCAGGTTGGCGACCTGGACCGCGGCATGAGGCAGATGCTCGACATGGTCAACCACACCCGCGCGGGCATCGTCCTGGCCGCCGCCGGCTCGATGCGCCGTGCCGTCCACGAGTCCCTCGAGCACACCCGACAGCGCGTGACCTTCGGCGACAACCTGGACCGCCACCCGCTGATGCGCGATACCCTGGCCGACCTCGTGACCGATTCCACCGCCACGCTGTCGGCTGGGATGGCGGTGGCCGAGACGCTGGCGCGAGCCGACGCCGGCGACGCCGAGGCCGACCGCCTGCTGCGCATCCTCACGCCGATGCTCAAGGGCTACGCCGCCGAGCGCGCCCGGGTCGTCGCCACCGAGGCGATGGAGGTTCGCGGCGGCAACGGCTACATCGAGGACTGGCCCAACGGCCGCCTCCTGCGTGACGTGTACGTGCACGCCATCTGGGAGGGCTCGGGAAACATCATGGCGCTGGATGTCCTGAGGGCGCTGTCCAAGGGTGCCGGCCCGGCCTACTTCGACGAGGTCGACCGCCTCTGCGAGCAGGCCTACGGCGGTCCCGCATCCGAGGTCGCAGGGGCGTTGACCCGGGAGGCGCGGGTGCTCGCCGAGGATGTCGCGGCGCTCGGTGCCCTGGACCTCAATGCGGCGCAGTTGCGCATGCGCCGGGTCGAGCGGCGGATGGCCATCACCTACATCGCGTCCCTGTTGTCGGCGCAGGCCGCCGAGCACGCCGAGGCCACCGGCAGCGGCCGCCTGGCCTACATCGCGGCGCGCTTCGCCGCCCGCCTCGGCGGCCCGGCCGCGGAGGCCGCTGTCGGTGATGACCCCGCTTGGCTCGAGGACTTCGACGGGATCGTGCGCGGGGGCCCGGTGCGCCGCGAAACCGGTGCCCGAGCCGCGGCCGCGGTCGGCGCGCAGCTCTGCGCGGCGGCCCTCTCACCGCTCGCCTGATGTCGGCGGCCCGTGGCCCTAAGCTGCGCTGATGAAGTTCCTCGAGCTTGGTGTACCGGTGTGGGAGCTGGTACTGCGCTGCACCGCGATTTACGTGGCGCTGCTGCTGGGCTTCCGCCTCTTTGGCAAGCGCGAGGTCGGCCAGATGACGCTCTTCGACCTGGTGCTGGTGCTCCTGGTGGCCAACGCCGTGCAGCCGGCGATGACCGGCCCCGATGCGTCGATCACCGGCGGTGTGGTCATCATCGTTACGCTGCTTTCGCTGAACTTCGTCATCAGCTTCCTTCGCGTCCGGTTCAAATTCGTCAACCGCCTGGTGGAACCGGCGCCGGTGGTGGTGGCGCGCAGCGGGCGCTGGCTCAAAGACGAGCTGAAGAAGCAGGAGCTGACCGACGAGGAGGTGATGGCGGCGCTCCGGGAGCACGGCCTCGAGAGCGTGTCCGAGGCCAAATTGGTGATGCTGGAGGCCGACGGCTCACTGAGCGTGGTGCCCAAGGAAGGGAGCACCGCCCATCATCGTCGCCGGGTGCGCTTCATCCGGCACGGCTAGAACCCTTCGCCGGGCTGCGCTTTCGCGGCGCGCGCTTCGCCGCCACCCTCGGCACCGGGTCGTTGACGATGCGCTCGTCCTCGGCCATCTGGGTGATCTCATCGCCCAGGCTGGGGAGCCGCTCCTGGCCGGCCTCGGTCCGCCCCGGCAGGGCGAAGGCGGCCTGGCCGCGGCGCGCTCGGAACATCGCCCCCAGGTACACATTTACGATGCCCGCCAGGGGGATCGCGAAGAGCGCGCCGAGGATCCCCCCGAGGCTCGACCCCAGCAGCAGCGCGGCCATCGCCACCAGCGGGTGAAGCCGGGTGGCGTTGCCGATCAGCCGCAGGCCGATGGTGTAGGCACCCACCAGGTGTCCCACCAGCGTGGCCACGGCGACCGCGATCAGCACCACCGGGCCCTGCAGCAGCGCGAAGGCCACGGCCAGCGCCATCGCCACCGGCGCGCCCACCAGCGGCACCAGCTCTAGGACGAAGGTGATCAACGCGATAACCAGCGCAAAATGCACCCCGATCAGGGACAGCACCACGCCGGTGTAGACGGCCATGACCGCCGCAAAAATCACCTGGCCGCGGACGTACCCGGCAAGGGTGGTCCCGGCGGTGACCAGGGTGAAGTCGAAGAGCGCCTGCTGACGGGGGAAGACCTGGCGCAGCGCGGCGATCATCTGCCGGCCCTGCAGCTGCAGGTAGATCGCGATCACCAGGACCAGGAGCAGGTTGACGAGAACGCCGACGGTGCCGGTGATGATCTGGATCGCGGAGCCGAGGATCGGCGCGACCAACGACTCCAGCCCGGTCGGCACGCCGAGGTGCAGCGGAATACCACGGGCGCTGAGGTTGGCCTCGGCGCTCAGCAGGGTGCCGTTGATCCTCGACGCCAGGGCGGGGGCCTGGTCCCCCAGCGAGGATGCCTGCGACGCCACCGACGGCACCAGCACCGCCCCCACGGCAACCAGCAGGCCGACGATCAGGAGGTTGACGGCAAGAACCGCGGTGCCCCGCCGCGTCCGCAGCGGGTCGAGGTCGGCGACGGCGTCGACCAGGGGGTTGAGCAACATCGCCGCGATCGCCGCGAAGACAAACAGCAGGAGCACTCCGAAGACCCGACTGAGGATGAACTGCGCCTGCTGGTACAGCAGCGTCAGACAGAGCGCGATGAGCAGGAACACCAGCAGGCGGATGGGTGCGTGGAGGTCGCCCCAGGGCCCGCGCCGGGCCGCGGCGATGTTGTTGCGCCGGTCGCGCCGGTCGCGCTGGCGGCGCTCCTCCCCCGTCCAGGTGCTCATTGGTGCCATCGTATGTCGGCGCCGCCCCCGGTCGGTCGGGGAAGGGGTCAGTTGCTCGGGTTCAGCCCCAGGAGCGCGCGGCTACCACGGCCGTGTTCATGGCCTCGAGGAGGTCCTCGCGGAACTTGGCCCGCTTGCGCTTGGAGGCATCCTCGGCGATCTGGGTGCCGCGGTCGCCGATCCAGGGAGGCACCTCTGATGCCACGGTGTTGCCGTCGACGGTCGCCATCACCTCGGCGTCACGGGCCTCGTCGACCTCGACGCCGAGCTTCTTGACGACGCCCGTCTGGGTTGACAGCGTCCAGACCCGGGCCCAGCCGCGGCGGTGCGGCTGGCGCTGAATCACCAGGCGCAGGGGATGCAGGGTGATGACGGAGCCGTCGTTGGGCTTCTGCAGCTGCGCGAGCATGGCGCGGACCTGCTCGTCGAGGTCCGCGGAGACCCACTCGCAGAGGGACAGCGCGCGGTTGTCCAGGTCGGGTGGCTCGATGGTGTCGTAGGGATTCTCGGCGATCGCCCGCGTCACGCCACCGTGCCGGCGGCAGTAGTTCACCTTGTTCAGAGGCGCCGAGTGGTCGGGGCACCAGGAGTATCCACAGGGCCGGGCCTTGCGGTCGACGTAGGCGCAGGGGGCGGCGTCGGTCCGGGAACAGCCGGGATGATCGCAGGGTTCGCTCATAGGCGCTCACTATATTCCCCTCTCTGGGTCGCGTGTCAGGCGTTTGCGTATTCCTCCTGGGAGGCGAAGCCGAGGTACAGCAGGACCAGCGCGGTGGCCACGTGGAGGCCGATGTCGAACCCGCCGATGGGCAGGATGCTGAGACTGTTGCCGATGATGATGCCGAGGATCGCGACCAGCGCGAGGACCGCGCCGACGACCTGGCAGAAGGTGCGCGAGAGCGCGGGGCCGGTGGCGGAGGCGGCGAGGCCGGCGGCGCCGATGGCGAGGTGAACGACGTTATGAAGCGGGCTGATGGGGAAGATGATCAGGGTGCGATTGCCGGACAGACCGGTGACTACGAACCCGACGATCCCAACCAGCAGGTACACGGCGCCAAAGACGCCTGCTGCGAGCCTGGTGAGCGGCATGGTGGATACCTCCGTTGGTGGATGCCGGGGGGCCCGGGCAGGTTGGATCACAGCCGACGCTAGGCTCCCGGGATGGCACCCACCCCCCGCATCCTGGTCGGGACGTGCAACTGGTCCGACCACCAGCATTTCTACCCCGTGGGGCTCCCGGCCGGTGACCGGCTCAGCCACTATGCACGCTTCTTCCCCATCGTCGAGGTCGACACCACTTTCTACGGCATCGCCAAGCCGCAGACGGCGGAGAAATGGGTCGACGCGACCCCGCCGGGCTTCCGTTTCAACGTCAAGGCGTACCGCAGCCTGACCCTCCACGAGCGCGAGCAGGGCAGCCCGCGCCCGCCCACCTCGGAAGAGGAGAAGGCTTTCATGGAGCTGCTGGAGCCGATCCGGGACAGCGGCAAACTGAGCGGCGTCCACTACCAGTTCCCACCGTGGTTCAAGGCGTCGGCCGCCAACATGGACGTGGTCGCGCGGTTGGCAGGCCGCCACCCGTCGGACCAGGTGATCGTGGAGTTCCGCCACCGCTCGTGGGCTGAGCCCGAGCGGTTCGACGCCGTCACCGAGTTGCTGGCCGAGTCGGGTATGTCGTACTGCTGCGTCGACGAGCCGCAGGTCGGTTCGGCCACCATGCCGCCCCACCTGGTGGTGACCAGCCCCCGCCTCGCGGTGATCCGCTTCCATGGGCACAACCGCAAGAAGTGGTACATCAAGGACGCCCCCAGCTCGACCGAGCGCTTTGACTACCTCTACAGGGAGGAGACGCTGCGGGAGTGGGCGCCGCGGGTGAGGGGGCTCGCAGGTGAGGCCGACGTGGTGCACGCGCTCTTCAATAACAACCGTTCGAACTATGCCGTCGTCAACGGCCTCCAGCTGGGGCAGATGCTGGACCTTGGCCTGCCCCCCCCGGAATCCGTCCCGGCGATGATCGAGCCGGAGCAGGAGAGGCTCCCCCTGTAGCGAATCAGGCCCCTTCGATGGTCGCCGTCATGGTGTCCTCGCGCGCCCCGCGCCAGGCTTCCAGGAACTCCTCCCTGCTGCTGAACCCGGCCCGCAGCGTCACCGCGGGGATGGCGACCCTGAAGGCCCGTGGGAGCAGCGGGTAGGGGTTGAGGACGTAGGTCCCCGGCGTGACCATCGCGAACTTGAGGGCCACGGTCTCGGGGCCGTCATAACGCACGGGCACGTCGGGGTAGTCGAGTGCCCAGGGCGCTTCCCGCGACTGACGGCAGATGTCCAGAGAGATTCGGTCCCAGAGCTGCAGCCATTTGTAGTTGGCCTCCAACACCGCCTCGTCGTCGCGGCCCAGGTTCAGCCCGCGGCGCAGGACGTCCTGGCGCTGGCGCTCGTCCTGGAGGAACAGGCGTAGCGCCATCGACTGCGGCTCGGGGAAGCGATCTGGCGTGGAGAACGGCTGCCAGCCCCAATGGGAGGTGAAGAAGCCTGAGTAGTGGAGGCTGGTGAGGAGGCCGGCGTAGGGGTCCAGCGCGACGGCGGCGGTCACGCCCGCGCTGTACATCGAGACGGTCTTGACCCGGTCCACCTCGTGGAAGCCCAGGGGCCGCCCATCGCGAACCTCCGGCGCGTCGTCCCACATCAGCCAGGCGTCGTCGTGGACCCGGGCGCCCACGGTCACCGCCGGCAGCGGTCGCGGTGCCTCCCAGGGCGAGCGACCCCACGCCGCGGCGATGCGCCCCGAAAGCCGGGCATGGTCCGCCTGGCGGACGATCACGAGCCGGTCACCATCCTCGCGGACGATCACGGCTCGCGCCGGCTCAGAGGCGCTCGGTCGACGGTGGCGGCACCTCGGTGACGACGTCGTCGGGCGCATGGATCAGAACGTATTGGTAGAGCAGGCCCGCCGCGGCCGCGCCGATCACGGGCGCGATCCAGTAGATCAGGAAGTGGCGCGGGTCCAGCGCCCCGCCCAGAAGCGCCGGCCCAAACGCGCGGGCGGGGTTCATCGCCGCGCCGGTCAGGGGACCGCCCATGAGGATGTCGAAGAAGAGCACGAAGCCGATGCCGAAGCCCGCGATCTTGCCAAAGGCGCCGCGGGGGTCGATGGCGGTGGCAAAGACCACGGTGACCAAAAAGAAGGTGAGGATGATCTCGATCACCATGCCGTGGATGTTGCCGAGGCCGAGCGCGGGGGTCGGCGCCCCCAGCTTGACGGCGCTGGTGATCGCCTCGGGGAAGATGTAACGGAGCAGGCCGGCGGCGACGACGCCGGCCACCAACTGGGTGGCGATGTACATCCCCGCCAGGGTCGGCTCGATCTTTTTGGTGATGGCCGCGGCGACGGTCACCGCGGGGTTGAAATGCGCGCCCGAGATGTGGCCGAGGGCGGTGATCATGACCGCCAGGACCATCGCGTGGGCTGTCGCGACCAGCAGCAGGTCACCGGGGCCAAACGGGATCTGACCCCTGACAAAGGCGTCGGCACAGATCGCGCCGGCGCCAAAGAAGACCAGGCCGAAGGTGCCCAGGAACTCCGCTGTGAGGACGCGCGTGTGCTTCATCGAACCCTCCCTGATCTCAGATCGCCCGAAGTATATCGGCGCTCCCCGTTTCCCCCCAGCGGCTAAAATCTGCCGTCACGGCGGGTGCTGCGGCGCCCATGAAGGAGGTTCTGGATGCGATTTGACAACCGGGTGGCGTTGGTCACCGGAGGGGGACGAGGCATCGGCGCGGCCACGGCCAAACGGCTTGCGTCTGAGGGTGCCGCGGTGGTCGTCGCCGACCTCGACCAGGGCCCCGCCCAGGAGGTCGTGGCGGACATCCAGGCGACCGGCGGCAGGGGCCTCGCGGTGGCCTGTGACGTGACCCAGCGGGCGTCGGTGGAGGCGATGTTCGATGAGGCGATAAAGAAGTACGGCCAGCTCGACATCCTGGTCGCCTGCGCCGGGATCATCCGCGACAACCTGGTCCACAAGATGACCGACGACGACTGGGACGCGGTCATCAACACCCACCTCAAGGGCACCTTCCTGTGTGCCCAGGCGGCCCAGCAGCACATGACACCGCGCAAGTACGGAAAGATGGTGTTCCTGTCGTCGACGTCGGCCCTGGGCAACCGCGGCCAGGCCAACTACTCGACCGCCAAGGCCGGCCTGCAGGGCATGGCGAAGACCCTGGCGCTGGAGCTCGGCCGATTCAACATCAACGTCAACGCGGTCGCACCGGGCTTTGTTGATACGCGCATGACGCAGGCCACGGCGGAGCGCATGGGCATCGACTACGAGCAGTTCAAGCGGGGCGCCGCCGCGAACATCGCACTGCAGCGTGTGGGCACGCCCGAGGACCTCGCCGGGGCCATCTCATTCCTCTGCAGCGACGACGCGGGCTTCGTCAGCGGGCAGGTTCTCTACGTCAGGGGTGGTCCGTAGCCCAGACCGTTCCTGACCCTTGATCGGGTGTGGGAAGATGCGTCGATGACGAGCGGAACAGGGCGTACCGCGGGGCGCAAGCCCGCGCCGCCCCGGGCAACGACCTCGGCACCCCTGAAGCCCCGGCCACGGCGGCCCGAACCGGAGGGCTTTGAGCCGGCCGACCTGAATCCCGGCCCGCCGCCGACGCGTCCTGGCCTCCCCGGGGCGCCGGCGATCCTCACCGACCTGCTGCGTGGTCCGCTGCAGATGGTGGGACAGCTGACCGGGATCGACACCGCTGCCCGCGCCATGGAGCGCCTGGCGCGGTCGGCCGAGCGGGCCGCAGCGATCCTCGACCGGGTCAGCGCCGACCGGGTCGACCACCTGGCCGCGTCGGCGGAGCGCGCGGCCGAGCTCCTCGACCGGCTTGACGCCGAGGTTGGGATCGACCGCGTCATCAGCGTCATCGAGCGCCTCGAGCGGCTGAGCGAGACCGCCGACCAGATGAACCGCAGCCTGCGAGCGATCGAGAAGCTGGCTCTCGACGTGCAGAAGAAGGTGATCGAGCCGTTGGACCGCCTGCCCATCCCCCGGGCATTGCGAGAGGGGCTCGGGGGCGGGTCCAGGAAGAAGCCGGGACGCTGAGCGACCCCGTGGTGACCGGTTCGCGGATTCGCCTGCGACCCCGGGTCGCGCTCACGGCGGCCGTCGTCGCCGCCCTGCTCGCGAGCCTGGCGCCGGTGCGGCCGGCGCTGGCCGACAGCCACACCGTCGGCTTCGACGACATCGGCGGCGATGGCACCACGGTGCAGAGCCAGTACTCGGCGCAGGGACTGACGTTCGTGACCAGCAGCCCGGTCGGCGGATCCCCAACGCTCCCAGTGGTGGTCACCGACAGCAACGCCCCGTCCAACCCCCACGCTGCGACCATCCGGGACCAGAGTTGCAGCCCGGAATTCTGTGCGAATTACTCGGTTGCCAAGTTCCGTGACCGGCAATCCCACGTGCGCGTGTTCGCCGGCGTCTACTTCAGCAGCAGCACGTCGACGGTCACTGTGCAGGCCTACAACGAAGTCGGTACCCCCGTCTCCGACCCCGCCGGGCAGGCGTCGGCGCCCGGGGTGGGCACCACCTATGTGCAGCTCGACGTCTCGTCATCGCTCAACGACATCGTCTTCGTCTCGTTAATGGGCGGCAATGCCGCGCACATTGCCATCGATAACCTGACCTACGATGTGCCCGCGACTCCCGGCCCAACCGCGCCCCCTGGCCCGGGAACGCCTCCCGGCCCGGGTGGCACCGGGCCCAAGCCGGGCACCAAGCCGACTCCCCCCGCAGGGCCCCCGCCGGTCTGCTCCTTCTCGCGGAAGGACAACACGGTCGTGGCCCTGGCCCAGGACGGAACGGTCGACGTCCCCCTGGTAGCGCGCCGCTCCAGCAACTGGACCGGTGCGCTGACGTTCAGTGTCGGTGGCCTACCGGCCGGGCTCAGCGGCGCCTTCGATCCCCCGTCGGTGACCGGCCCCGGGGAGACACCGGTGAAGCTCAAACTCACGGCCGCCGCGGCACCGGGCGGCGACGTCGCCGCCAAGGTCAGCGCGGTGCCGGCGGCGGCGGGAGTGAGCGGGTGCTCGGCGGATGTAGCGTTCACGGTCAGGCCCGGCTACAGCGTCGCCGTCCAGGGATTCGAGGTGACCCAGGCGATCCAGGTCAATGACCTCCCGCAGCGATCCGCCACCGAGACGAGCGTCCCGTACAAGGGGGTTCTGCTGGCGGCGAACAAGAAGACGGTCGTGCGCGTCTTTGCCAACGCCCGCTACGGACCGGGCGGCGGCGTTCCCAATGTTGCCGCCACCCTGTCAGCCTTTGCCGCGGGCAGCAGCACCGCCCTTGCCGGCGGGCCGATCAACCCGGTTTGGGGCACGCGCACCCTGGCCCCGGGGCCGGCGGGGATCAGCAATGACGAGCGGCGCGATCCCAACGGCGCCTTCGCCTTCGAGCTACCCCCCGCATGGACCACCGGGAGCATCGACCTCGAGGCCACCCTGAACGCGCCCACCGGCTTCTTCGCCGGTGTCGACGCCTGCAACACCGACGTCTGCAACGGAGTCCTGCACCTCAGGTTGACCGGAGTGGAGTTCACCACCACCAAGGCGGTGAACGTTCTGCCCATCGCCATGCCCATCAACGGGAAGACGCTGGCGTCCCCGAGCTACGCCTGCTACCAGACCGTCCTCCACGAGGGCGGAGCGCTCATAGAGAAGGACGAGTTCACCTGCCCCACCATCGGGGTATTCGCCTCCGCCCGGCTGGTCGCACCACTCGGTGACGGGCAGCTCGTCATCCCCGATTACTACGGCGATGTCGACATCTCCGATATCGCGGCTTCCAGCGCGTCCAAGGACCTCCAGGGCATCCTTGCGACCTTCCGGCTGTGGAAATATGCCAACGCCCACGACTCGGTCTTCTTCAACGAGGAGGAGTTCGACCCGTCCACCAGCAACATGGTCATCGGCGTGGTACCTGGTGCCAGCGGCATCCGGACGAGGGCCAAGGGTGCCGATTGCCGCGACAACCACGCCACCTTCGAGTGCGACCAGTGGCGCGTGGCGACCGTGCCGGACGGTGGGCGGCCGCTGACCGGGGTCGCTCACGAGCTCTTCCACCTGTTCGGCCGGTACCACGCCAGCAGCTGCAGCATCGGTGGCGCCGACGTGGGGAACATCGACGACTGGCCGACCGACCAGCAGGGCTACCTCGGGGGCTACGGCCTGGACACGCGAAACCGGGCGGACACCCTCGGGCCGTTCCGCGTCCTCGGCGTCGACGCCGGCCCCAACCGCTCAACCCGCATACCCACACCGAACCCATGGTTCGATTTCATGGGCTACTGCGCCAACCCCGACGAGAGCGACTCCTGGGTGTCTCCCCGCAACTGGAATAACAGCCTCGCGGAGTACGCGACGAGCGGCCCGACGACGCCCACTGCCCTGGCTCCCGCCGGGCCGATGTCGCTCCGCCTCGCAGCCGCGGCCCCCGTCCTGGCGGTCGACGCCCTCGCGGGCCCGGACGGCAGGGTTCTCTTCGGGAGCGTGACGCCGAGTCACCGCTTCCACCAGGCCCCGGTGCCGGGTTCGGCATACCACCTCATCGCCCGCGACGCCTCGGGGGGCCAGCTTGCCGATATCGGCATGGCGGTGTCGAAAATGCACGGAGAGCAGGGGATCGTCTCGCTGGACCTGGTCGCGGGGGTGCCGGTCACGGGGGTCGCGTCGCTGGAGATCGCCCACGACGGGAAAGTCGTCGCCCGGAGGGCGCGGGCGCCGCGGGCGCCGTCGGTACGGTTCATCAGCCCCGCGTCCGGTGACCACGTCAGTGGCGATCACACCACCGTGCGATGGCAGACGGACGCCATGGACGCAGTCGACGCCGGGACCATCACCGGCGTCTCCAACCGGCTCGCGGCGCTGGACTTCTCGGGTGACGACGGCCGCACCTGGAAGGCGGTCTACGCGGGCCCCGACAAGGGCTCAGTCTCGCTGCCGACATACCTGCTTGCGGGGAGCACCTCGGCGCGCCTGCGCGTGACCGTGAACGACGGGTTCAGCGACACCGTCGCCACCAGCTCGACGTTCTGGACCCCCGGTTCGGTGCCGACGGTGCACATCCTCGACCCGGCGCCAGAGGCGGGTCTGACCAGCGCCGCCTCGCTCTACCTCAGCGGGCAGGCGTTCGACGATCGCGGTCGGCAGCTCAAGGACTCCGAGCTCACCTGGTACGTCAACGATCGGCGCGTGGCCGGCGGGCGCCGGTGTGGCATATCCGCGCGCCGATCCCGACGACTTCGCGCGGCTCCCGATCGACACATGGGGCACCGCGCAGCTCCCGGTGAGCGTGCGCCTCGAACTGGTCGGCGATGTGGCGCACGAGCTGCGCACGCCCGTGTCCAC
>DAINSI010000013.1:0-3915 GCA_036741395.1 Candidatus Dormiibacterota bacterium | reverse complement strand
ACGATCGGCGCGTGGCCGGCGGGCGCCGGGCGGCGCTGAACGGGCTGCCGACGGGCGCAGTCGTCCTCAAGCTCATCGGCCAGGATCGTAGCGGGCGCCTCGGCGGCGCGCAGATGTGCCTGCAGGTGACCCCCGCCAATACCATCGCCTCAGGTGACACCGGGGCCGCCTGCCGCTTCGGCCCGCTCCGCGACCCGCGAACGGGGACGGCGATCCCAGCGGCCGCGGTCGTCCCCGGCGCCGCTTCGTCGATCGCCCCCATCGCCCTGGGCGGGTTGCTCCTGCTCGTGGTCGCGGCACTGATCGCCTGGCGCATTCGGGGCGGGCGACGCCAGACCCCGGCGGGATGACGTCCGGCTCGACGCGGTCCTGGTGGGGCTGGGGTTGGGAGGAGGCGGCGGTCGCCGGGGAGGAGCTGGAGGCGCTGGCGACGATGGTCGCCGGCCTCACCGGGGCCGCGGCGGAGGTGCGCGACCCGCCGCCAGTGAAGGACCTTCAGCTGCGCTCACCGCGGGTGGCGCCCCCGCCGGCGCTGGCGGCGATCTGCAGCGTCGACCCCCGCGACCGCGTCGCGCACACGCATGGCAAGGCGTTCCGTGATGTTGTCCGCAACCTGCTGGGACAGATCGACAACCCCCCAGACGTGGTGGCCCACCCCCGAACGGAAGCGGAGGTGGTCGCGCTCCTGGAATGGTGCGTTGACGCGGGGCTGGCGGCGATCCCCTACGGGGGCGGGTCCTCGGTGGTCGGCGGGATCGAGCCCGACGTCGGCGACGGCTACGCGGGCGCGCTGTCGATCGACCTCTCGGCCATGGACCGCGTCCTCGAGGTCGACGAGGTCAGCCAGGCAGCCCGCGTCCAGGCGGGGGCGTTGGGTCCGGTCCTGGAGGCGCAGCTGCGGCCGCACGGGCTGACGCTGCGGCACTTCCCGCAATCCTTCGAGTTCTCAACCCTCGGGGGGTGGCTGGCCACCCGGGCGGGGGGACACTTCGCAACCCTGTACACCCACATCGACGACCTCACGGAGTCGATTCGCGCGGTGACGCCGATGGGGGTGCTGCAGAGCCGCCGGCTCCCGGGCTCGGGCGCGGGACCGTCGCCCGACCGCATGCTCCTGGGCTCCGAGGGGGCCCTCGGGATCATCACCGAGGCCTGGATGCGCCTCACCCCGCGGCCTCGCTGGCGGGGGTCGGCGGCGGTGCGCTTCGGGACCTTCGAGGCTGGCTATGCCGCCGTCCGCACCCTGGCGCAATCGCGCCTCTATCCCACCAATTGCCGGCTTCTCGATGGCGACGAGGCGGCGCTCTCCGCGGGCACCGACGGCGTGGGCGCCCTGCTGGTGGTGGCCTTCGAGTCGGCCGACCACCCGGTGCGGACGTGGCTGGACCGCGCCCTGGAGATCTGTCGCGATGGCGGTGGGGTCGCCGACGAGCCCCGCCATTCCGAGGCCGGCGACGACAGGGTGGCGGTCCGCGAGGGCGCGTCGGGGGCGTGGCGACAGACCTTCATGAGGGCGCCGTACATGCGGGACGCCCTGGCCCGGATGGGGATGGTGGTCGAGACCTTCGAGACGGCCTGCACCTGGGCGGCCTTCCCCGCGCTGCACGCGCGCGTCGTGGCCACGGCCCGGACCGCGGTCAACCGCGCCTGCGGCGGCGGGATCGTGACCTGCCGCTTCACCCACGTCTACCCCGACGGCCCGGCGCCCTACTACAGCTTGATCGCGCCCGGCCGGTGGGGCGACCAGGTGAGTCAGTGGGATGAGGTCAAGAGCGCGGTATCCGAGGTCCTCCTCGCCGAGGGCGGCACCATCACGCACCACCATGCGGTCGGGAGGGTGCACCTGCCGTGGTACCAGCAGCAGCGGCCGGCGCTCTTCGGCGCGGCCCTGGGAGCGCTCAAGACGACCCTGGACCCAGCGCGCACCCTCAACCCCGGCGTTATTGTCGCGACCGACACCGCAATGCGTTCATAAACATTTACGGGATGAGTACGAACCCTTAGGAACACGGCTCTACCGTGGAGGTGGTGACTGGGGGACACCTGTCTAATAGCTGGCCGCGCCTTGGCGCCCACGTCGGGGTGCTGCTGCTGCTGGCGGTGATCTGGGGCGTGCCGCGGGCGCACCTCCCCGCCGTCACGGCCGTCACGGCCGTCGCGGCCCCGGCGAGCCCAAGCATGACCGCCCCACCGCCCGCCGCGCGCCGTGACACGCGAACTGCCACGCGAAGCGGCGCCGCCCTCGCCGAGGCGGCCAGCTTCCAGCTGGTACCGGTCTCGCCGGCGGATCGGCCCGGCCATCACCTGTCCATCCACAGGCCGGCGCCGAACCCGGCGCCCCGGGCATCCGTCCAGCCTCCGTCACCCCAGGGCGGCTGGGGCTTCGACATCTCCTGGCCGCAGTGCGACGGCGCCTACCCGGGCGCCCACGACGTGGGGGTCGTGGGCATCACGGACGGCCGCCCGTTCACCACCAACCCCTGCCTGGGCAGCCAGTACGGCTGGGCCAAGGGCAGCCGGATGCCGGGCGGGGCCCAGGCCTACGTCAACCTCGAGATCGATGGCTCGTCGAACGGGCCGCACCATTGCGGCGCTGACGATCACGCCTGCCGGGCGTACGACTACGGGCTGCTCACCGCTGTTGACGCCATGGGCCGCGCCGGGGCACAGGGGGTGCGTCCGGACTTCTGGTGGCTTGACGTCGAGGTTGGCAACAACTGGTCGGACGACCACCCCGACTGGAACGCCCGCACCGTGCAGGGTGCGATCGACGCCTTCGTGCTTCGAGGCTACTCGGCGGGCATCTACTCCAGCGTCGACCAGTGGGCCCAGATCGTCCCCGACTCGTACCACCCCGGCGTGCCGACGTGGCTCGCGGTGGTGGGCGACTCCGCGGTGGCGCCCTCCCTCTGTGGTCCCCGGCACTCTCTCACCGGCGGCCCGGTGCTGATGGTGCAGTACGACGACCACGGGTTCGACCAGGACTACATCTGCGCCGCCGGCCGCGCGGCCTTTGCCGCCGCGGCGAATAAGCCGCACTGAGGCAACGGGCAGGCTGGACCGCCGTGGTGAGGGTGGCGACCCGTAGCGGACGCACTTAGAACGGCCGTATTCGAAATTGGGTGACTACGTCGTCAGGTCGTCGGGGGCAACTGGTCGAACATCGCGCGCCAAGGTCGGCGGCCGGCCCTGGGATCACACCCGGACTCGCACCGAAATTCCTGCGACGATGTCGAGGAAGCGATCCAGCATCGCGTTGACCTGGTCGGGAACCTCCAACATCATCCAATGCCCTGATCCGGCCACCGCTGCGATCAAGGCGTCTGGCCGCAGCTCGCGGAGGCGGGCAAGGTCGGTGGGCACCCTGGCGTGGATGTAAAGCAGCGGACAGTCGCTGGAGGCGATAAGTGAGGCGTGGTCTGAGGACAAGACGTACCGCATCAGCGGCGCAGCCAGCCCGCCTGGCCCGCGGCCAATCTCTTCCATGACCCGCGTCTTCAAGTCCGGCGAGTCGTAGGGGCCGAATCCGCGGCCCCCGAGGTAGCCCTGCATGGCCTCCGCCCACCCGGGCCCTTCCAGCACCGGGACGAGATTGCTAAGAGCCTGGGTCCGGAGCCCCTCCGGGTAGAGGATCGTCCCATCCAGCAGGACAACTCCCGCCACCAGGTCCGGTCGTGCCGCAGCGACTTCCAGCGCGATGGCCCCAGCAAAACTGTGACCGCACAGGACCGCACCATCAAGACCGGCAGCCTCGCACACCGCGATCACATCCCCGGTGAAGTCGCTGATCCGGAAACCGTCCTTGGGAAGATCGCTGTCCCCATGACCGTGCAAGTCGAGGGCGACCACGCGGTGGCGTTGCGCCAGATGCTCCACCTGGGCGGCAAAGTGAGAACGACTGCCGAAGGCTCCATG
>DAINSI010000012.1:21316-46851 GCA_036741395.1 Candidatus Dormiibacterota bacterium | reverse complement strand
CCCCGGCGCCGCTGGTCAAGCGCGCCTTCCAGCTCAGCTCGGTGGACAAGATGATAACCAAGCCGCTGGCGATCGCGATGAACCTCCACGACCGTGAGTTCCTGGCCCAGATCGAAGCCGTCGATCGCTTCACCGACAACATGCTGGCGTACCCCGGCCGGACCTTCGGACAGCTTTATCACCGGTTCTTCCGGGCCAACGACCTGGCCCACGGCTACCTCGACCTGGGCGGCCGCCGGATTCTCCTCGAGAACGTGCGCGTGCCCGTCCTGGTGATCGCCGGGGAGACCGACGTGCTGGCGCCCAAGAACGCCGTCCACCGTCTCAGCAAGCTGCTGGTCAACGCCCCACGCCGTCGTTACCGCGTCTGCCCCGGCGGCCACCTGGGGGTGCTCACTGGCCGCGGGGCGCGCCGCAGCACGTGGGTCTACCTCGACCAGTTCATCGAGGAGAACATCCCCGCGGCGCCGGCGCGCCGGCGTCGCAAGGCGGTGCCACCGGCGCATCCCAGGGCCCGTCGGGTGGCCGCGACCGGGTAGTCCGAAAAGACTAGGCGGCCCCTGCGGCAGCTTGTCGGGCAGCGCCTGGAGCAATCATCATGAAGAAAACACGCGGCTCGGATGCCGACCGCTGCTAGCCTTGCCTGGTGGTCCTTCGCTTCGAGGAAGCCCGGCACCGGCTGGCCGGCGCGCGCCTCTACGTGATCTCGGCCGATGACGAGCCCGGACGGCAGGCTGCCGCCCTCTGCGCCGCGGTCGACGGAGGGGCCGACCTGGTGCAGTTGCGCAACAAGGCGGCCCGACCAATCGACCTCCTGGCGGCCGCCCGACAGGTCGCGGCCCACGCCCACGCTCATGGGGCGCTGCTCATCGTCAACGACAGCCCGGAGTTGGTCGCCGGGAGCGGCGCCGACGGCGTCCACGTGGGGCAGGCTGACGGCGCCATCGATGAGGTGCGGTCCCGGCTGCCGCCGGGGGCGCTGGTCGGACGGTCGACCCACTCCCTGGCCCAGGCCGAGGCCGCCGTCGCCGAGGGCGCCGACTACATCGGCGTGGGGCCGGTGCATGAGACGCCGACCAAGCCGGGGCGGCCGGCCGTCGGGGTGGAGCTGGTGAGGGTCATCGCCGCCCGCATTCAGTTGCCCTGGTTCGCGATCGGTGGTCTCAACGACGCCAACCTCGACGACGTCCTGGCCGTGGGCGCCCGCCGGGTCGCGGTGGTCCGCGCCGTTGCCGCGGCGCCGGATCCTCGGGTTGCCGCGGCAGCCCTGCTGGCGAGGATGCCTCCGCTGGGGGTCAGGGTGTGACGGCGTCCTCGCAACCCGCGACCATCACCGTCAATGGTGACCAGATCGCGATCGACGGCCCGTCCACGATCGGCGCTCTCCTGGCTCGGCTCGAGGTCCGGCCCGAGCGCGTTGTCGTCGAACTCAATGGCGCGATCTACCGTCGAGGCGAGGGCCTGGACCGCGCGGTCCAGCCGGGTGACGTGGTCGAGATTGTGCGGTTCGTGGGCGGCGGCTGATGGCGACCCCCGTGGCCACCGAGGACGCCCTCACGATCGGCGCTGTGACCCTTGGTAGCCGGCTGATCCACGGCACCGGCAAGTTCAGTGACAACGGTGTCCTGCGACGGTGCCTGGAGGCGGCGCGGCCCGACATGATCACCCTGGCGGTGCGCCGCCTCGGTCTGCAGCGCGGTGACTCCGAACTCGGCGACATCGACCTCGGCGCCTTCACTCTGCTCCCCAACACCGCCGGTGCGACCACCGTCGAACAGGCCCTGCGCCTGGCCCGCCTGGGCCGCGCGGCGGGGCTCAGCGACCTCGTCAAGGTCGAGGTCATCGGCGATGAGGAGACCCTCCTACCCGACCCCGGCGCCACTCTCGAGGTCACCAAGCTGCTGGTCGCGGAAGGCTTCACGGTCCTGCCCTACAGCAGCGACGACGTGGTCCAGTGCATCCGCCTGTACCAAGCCGGCGCCGCCGCGGTGATGCCCCTCGGCGCGCCCATCGGGACCACCATGGGGGTTCTCAACCCCACCAACATCCAGATGATCATCAGGAAGCTGCCCTGCCCGGTGATCGTCGACGCCGGCCTGGGCGTGCCCTCAGACGCCGCCCGCTGCATGGAGTGGGGGGCGGCCGGGGTGCTCGTCAACACCGCGATCGCGCGCGCCCAGGACCCGCCGCTGATGGCCCGCGCCTTCGCCGAGGCGGTCGCGGCCGGGCGGCGCGCGCACCTCGCCGGCCGCGCCCACATCTCCCTGCAGGCGGTGGCGTCAAGCCCGAACCTGGGGTTGCCCGGCCAGACCGCCTCGAGCTGAGGGCATGACCTCTTCTCCGCTGCCAGCCCCGGCGGGCGGACCAACCATCGCCGACGTGGGGGAGGCCGGCCTGCTGGAGCGACTGCTGCCGTGGCTGACTCCGAGCGCCCCGGGCCTGGTGGTGGGGGCAGGCGACGATGCCACCGTGTGGCAACCGCCCCTGGGCCACGCCATCGTCACCACCGTGGACAGCCTTGTCGAGGGGGTCCACTTTGCGGTCCCGCTCAGCGCCAATACCGCGATCGACCTCGGCTGGCGGCTGCTGGCGGTCTCCCTCAGCGACCTCGCCGCGATGGGTGCGAGCCCGGGCCCCGCGGTCATCGCCCTGGCGCTGCCCGGGAGCTGGCCGGTGGCCTGGGCGGAGGCTCTCTACCAGGGCCTCGCCGAGTGCTCTGCGCAGTTCGAGGCGCCCATCGCGGGCGGCAACATCAGCGCGTCGGCGACCGCTGTGATCAGCAGCACGTGCCTCGGCTCCGCCGATCCCAGCCTGCTGCTGCGCCGGGACGGGGCGCGGGACGGCTGGGAGCTTGCGATCACCGGCCCGGTGGGCGCCGCCGCCGCCGCGCTGACCGCGACGAGGTCGCCTGGGGACGTGCCCACGGCGTGGCGCCTGGCCGGCCGGCCCACCCCGCGGCTGGAGGCCGGCGCGCTGCTCGCTTCAACCGGCGTCCGGGTGGCGATGGACGTCAGCGACGGCCTCTTCGTCGACGCCGCGCGCCTGCTGGAAGTCGCGGACAGCCCAGGGCTCCTGCTGGACCAGGATGCCCTGCCTGTCGCGGCGGGAATCCGCGAGCGCTGGCCGCGGGAGTGGGTCGCGGTGGCCGGGGGCGGCGAGGACTACGAGCTGATATTTGCCGCCCCGCCGGCGGTTATTGCCAGGGCCTGCGTGGCGCTGCGCGGCGTGGGCCTGGATCCGGCCGTCATCGGTCATTTCGACCGCGGACCAGGCCTGCGCATGCTGGCGGACGGGGACGAGGTCGCCCCGCCCGTGGGCGGCCACGCCCATTACCGGGGGTGAACCCGACCCTGCGCCTGCACGGCCTGGAGCAGACGGCCGAGCTGGGCCGCCGCCTGGGGGAGGCGCTTCGGCCCGGGGATATCGTCCTGCTGGAGGGCGCCCTGGGCAGCGGCAAGACGACCCTGGTGCAGGCGCTGGCACGCGGGCTGGGAAGCACCGACGAGGTCGCCAGCCCGACCTTCGTCCTGGTGCGCCACTACCGCGGTCGTCTGCCAGTCGTGCATGCCGACCTCTATCGCCTCGATTCCGACGCCGAGGTGGCCGACCTCGGCCTGCTGGAGCTGTCGCAGGAGGGGGTGCTGGTGGTGGAGTGGGCCGACCGGGCACGGTCCCTGGACGCGCTTGACGCGCTCCGTCTGCGGCTGGCCGCCGGGGATGGCGACGACGAGCGGGTCGTCGAAGTCATCGCTGCCCCGCCCCACCTCGCCGGCCTCCCCGGGATGGAGGAATCGTGATCCTGGCGCTGGACACCTCGGGCGGGGAACTCCTGGCCTGCCTGCTCGACGACGACGGGACCTGGCAGCGGGGCGCCGCCGAGCCGGGCGGGCGCCACCAGGCGCGCATCCTGGGGGTCGTCGAAGAGCTTCTGGGCGGCACCCGGGCGGCGCAGCTGACCGCCATCGCGGTGGCGCGCGGGCCGGGGTCGCAGACGGGGCTGCGCGTCGGCCTGGCGACGGCCGAGGGCCTGGGCTTTGGGCGCCGGCTGCCCCTGCTGTCGCTGAGCAGCCTGGCCGTCGCCGCCCATCGCCTCGTCAGCGGGGGAGACGTCGTGGCCGCGGTCAGCGCCGGGCGCTCCAACGTGTACGCCCAGGTCTTCACCGCGTCGGGTCCGCAACGCGCAATGAAAGGTGGCCGCGTGCGTTGCTCAATCAACGACATGCACGTGCAATTGGACGTGGATCCAGCCACACCCGTGGCCGCCGAGCCCGCGGTCCTGGCGGGCATGGGCGGTGGCGTCGTCACAGGGTCCAGCCGCAACGGGTGGGAGGCGCTCGCGGCGGCCGCCCGCGAGGCCCTTTTGACCCACCCGGTGGTGACATATGATGGCCTCGCCGGAGATTACGGAGACAGATGATGCAGCTGCGGCAGCGCACCCTGATCGAGCCGATGCGTCTCGAAGACATCCCAGCGGTCCAGCAGATCGAACGAGAGATCTTCCTCACCCCGTGGCCGCGCAACGCCTACCGCCGCGAGATCGCCCAGAACCGGATGGCGTCGTACGTCGTCATCCGGGACGGCGACGAGTTGGTGGGTTACGCGGGCCTGTGGAAGATGCACGACGAGGCCCACGTCACCACCGTGGGCGTGCGCCGGCGAGACCAGGGCCGCGGCTTCGGGATGGCCCTGATGCTGGGGCTGATCGACAGGGCCTACGCGCTTGACGCTCGCTGGGTGACGCTGGAGGTGCGCGCGTCGAACTTCGGGGCCATGGCGCTTTACGAGAAGCTGGGCTTCAAGGTCATCGGCCGCCGCCGCGGTTACTACACCGACGACGGTGAGGACGCCGTCGTGATGTGGTCCGACTCGCTGCTGGCGCCCACGTTCCAGCAGCGCTTCGAGTCGATGCGCGACGAGGTGGGCGAGAAGGTCTCCTTCGACAACTCCGGCTGGTAGCCCGCAGGTGTTGACCCTGGGGATTGAGACCTCCTGCGACGAGACCTCGGCGGCGGTCGTCGAGGACGGCCGGCGCATCCTCAGCAACGTGGTGTCGTCGCAGGTCGCGCTGCATGCCGAGTACGGCGGCGTCGTACCCGAGCTGGCCGCGCGCTCCCACGTGGAGCGATTGCCCCACGTCGTGGATGCCGGGCTGCAGCAGGCCGGGGTGACGCTGGCCGACATCGGCCTGGTGGCGGTGACGCGGGGACCCGGGCTGGTCGGCGCGCTGCTGACCGGGGTCGGCTTCGCCCGGGCCCTGGCGTGGGAGCGCGGTCTTCCCATCGTCGGCGTCAGCCACCTCGACGGGCACCTCCACTCGGCCTTCCTGGAGTTCCCCGAGGTGCAGCTCCCACTCCTTGTGCTGATCGTGTCGGGCGGCCACACCGAGCTGGTCCTGATGCAGGGTGTGGGCCAGTACCGTCTCCTCGGGCACACCCTCGACGACGCCGCCGGGGAGGCCTTTGACAAGGTGGCGCGAATGCTCGGCATGGCCTACCCGGGCGGCCCCGAGGTCGAGCGGGTCGCGGCGGACGCCGACGCCAGGGCAGCCCTCGCCGGCTTCCCGCTCCCTGCGATCAGGGTGGACGGACTCGACTTCAGCTTCAGTGGGATCAAGACGGCGGTGCGTTATCGCCTCGAACGTGAGCTCGGGCTGGTCCAGGGCGCGGGGATCGACGGCGGCGCCGTCGCGACGCTGCCCACCACACGGGTGAGGGATGCCGCCGCCAGTTTCCAGCTGCGGGTGGTGCAGCACCTCACCGAGAAGCTGGAGCAGGCCGTCCGCGAGACCACCCCCGCCGTCGTCGCCATCGTCGGCGGGGTCGCCATGAACCGTGCCCTCAGAGCTGAAGCCCAGCGGCGGTTCGACCGCGCCGGCATCAGGGCGCCGCTGGTGATCCCGGGTGTCGGGCTCTGCACCGACAACGCCGCCATGATCGCGGCCGCGGGCCACGCCCTCCACGCCGCCGGGGCCCCGGTGTCGCTCGAGGTCGATCCCTCCCTGCACTGGCTGCCGGCCGCCTGAACGGTCGCCGGCCCTCAACTTGTCAGGGGCCCGGCCGCAGGGGTAGCATTAGCACTCCGGACCACTGACTGCTAACGGCCCTGACTGGCCACCCGTGAAGGGCAAGAGGAGGAACCTGTTTTATGAAGCTGCGTCCACTAGCTGACCGTGTCGTCGTCAAGCCGCTCGAGCGCGAAGAGGTCACCAAGAGTGGCATCGTGCTGCCTGACACCGCCAAGGAGAAGCCCCAGGAGGGCCTGATCGAGGCCGTCGGCAGCGGCCGCCTGGTCGAGGCCACCGGCAAGCGCGAGCCCATCGACCTCAAGGTCGGCGACCGCGTCATCTACTCCAAGTACGCCGGCAACGAGATCCGGATCGACGAGGTCGACCTGCTCATCCTCAGCGAGAAGGACATCCTGGCCGTCGTCGCCAACGGCAAGAAATAGGGCGACCGGGAACCATATATGCCTAAACAGATCCTCTTCGACGAGCACGCCCGCGAGCATCTTCGCGACGGCGCCACCCAGCTGGCCGACGTGGTCCGGATCACCCTGGGGCCCAAGGGCCGCAACGTGGTCCTGGACAAGCAGTTCGGCGCGCCTGTGATCACCAATGACGGGGTGACCATCGCCCGCGAGATCGAGCTCGTGGACCCGTTCGAGAACATGGGCGCCCAGCTCGTCAAAGAGGTCGCTGTGAAAACCAACGACATCGCGGGCGACGGGACCACCACGTCGGTGGTCCTGGCGCACGCCATGATCATCGAGGGCCTGCGGCAGGTCGCCGCGGGCGCCAGCCCGGTGGGGATCAAGACCGGCATCGACGCCGCCACCAGCCACGTGGTGGCCAAGATCAAGCAGCTTTCCCGCCCCGTCCAGGGTCGCCAGGACGTGGCCCAGGTGGCGACCATCTCCGCCCGCGACGAGTTCATCGGCGACCTCATCGCCGACGCCATGGACAAGGTCGGCAAGGACGGTGTGATCACGGTCGAGGAAAGCCAGGGCTTCGGCACCGAGGTCGAGATCGTCGAGGGCATGCAGTTCGACCGCGGTTACGTGAGCTCGTACTTCGTGACCGACCAGGACAAGATGGAAACCGTCCTCGAGAACCCCTACATCCTGGTCACCGACAAGAAGGTTTCGACGATCGCCGAGCTGGTCCCGGTGCTGGAGCGCGTGCTCCAGGCGGGGCGGCCGTTGGTGATCATCGCCGAGGACCTCGAGGGCGAGGCGCTGGCCACGCTGGTGGTCAACAAGCTGCGGGGCACCTTCAGCGTCGTCGCGGTCAAGGCTCCCGGGTTCGGCGACCGCCGCAAGGCCATGCTCCAGGACATCGCCGTGCTCACCGGCGGCCAGGTGGTCACCGAGGAAATTGGCCTGCGACTTGAGGACACCGACATCGACCGTCTTGGCTCCGCCCGCACGGTGCGCGTGGACAAGGAGAACACCACCATCATCGACGGCGGCGGTGCGAGCTCCGCGATCCAGGCGCGCGTTGACGACCTGCGCAACCAGGTCGCCGACTCCGATTCCGACTGGGACCGCGAGAAGCTCCAGGAGCGCATCGCCCGGCTCGTCGGGGGTGTCGCCGTGATCAAGGTCGGCGCCGCCACCGAGGTGGAGCTGAAGGAGCGCAAGCACCGCGTCGAGGACGCGCTGTCGGCAACCCGCGCGGCGGTCGAGGAGGGCATCGTCCCGGGCGGCGGGACCGTCCTGATCCGCGCCCAGTCCGCGCTCGACGAGCTCAAATTGACGGGGGACGCCGCGACTGGCCTGCAGATCGTCCGTCGCGCGCTCGAGGAGCCGCTGCGCCAGATCGCCCAGAACGCCGGCAAGGAGGGCTCGGTGATCGTGCAGGCAGTGCGCGACCTCAAGGGCAATTCCGGCTACGACGCTCGCCGCGACGAGTACGGCGACATGTTCAAGGCCGGCATCGTCGACCCCGCCAAGGTGACGCGCTCGGCGGTCCAGAACGCCGCCAGCATCGCCGGCATCCTGCTCACCACCGAGACCCTGATCACCGACCTCCCCGAGGAGTCCTTCGGCGGCGCCGGCGAGCACGGCCACGACCACGGCATGGGTGGCATGGACGACATGGGCGGCATGGGCGGCATGGGCGGTATGGGAGGCATGGGCTTCTAGGTTCCCCTGGCTGGTGCGGCGGGGTATGCTGCGCAGCCATTGAATGACGATTCCACGGTGGCCCAGGGTCACATCCTTCGGAACTCGCTCCTCGCATCGGGAATCGTTCTGCTTCTCATCGTTGCCGCGGTGGGATACGTAGGCGCCTCCGGATCCGACACTGACGCCAAGCTCGCGGTGGCGGACCGCGTGGTCGACAAACAGGAGGCCGCAGCTGATCCGGAAACCCCCAGCGAGATGACCCGGCTGATCAACCTGACCCAGGTCGCGCTGCACGACGTGAAGGCCGTGATCGACGCCGTCCAGGCGCAGAACGAGGCTGCGGTGAACATGGCCGCGGCAGCACTGGACAAGGCTGGCAAGGAGTTGGACAGCGTGGACGACAAGAAGCTGCAGGCGCAGTACGACGCCCTGGGAAAGAAGTACGACGACCGGACCAAGGCTCTGATAGACGAGGCCAACGCCCAGAAATAGCCCGGGTTGGCTCCGCACCTCCCGGTTCGGTTCGGAGCATCGGCGGGGGTGACCGGGGGCCGATAATTGAGCGGTGAGAACGGCTGTATTCCAATTCGACGTGCAAATCGGTGACGTGCAGGCGAACCTGGCGGCGGCCACCCGGGGCGCGGAGCAAGCGGCGGATGCGGGTGCTGACCTGTTGGTGCTGCCAGAGATGTGCACCTCCGGCTACGCCTTCGCCGACGGGCGCGAGCTGGCCGGCTTTGCCGAGCCCGCCACCACCGCCGACCTCGGACCCGCGCTGACCGGCTGGGCCGAGCTTGCCCGCACGCACAAGCTGGTCATCGCCGGGGGCTTCCCGGAGGCTGCGGACGGGGGCTTTTACAACAGCTCCGCGCTGGTCGGCCCCGACGGCCTGATCGGCGTTTACCGCAAGGTGCACCTGTTCTACAACGAGAAAAACCTGTTCCAGCCCGGTGACCTCGGTTTCCCGGTCTTCGAGCTGCCCTTCGGGCGGGTCGGGATGCAGGTCTGCTACGACATCTTCTTCCCCGAATCGTCACGGTCCCTGGTGCTGGGCGGGGCGCAGTTGATCGCCAGCCCCGGCAACTTCGTGCGCAATTTCCGCCGCCGCGTCTACGACGAACGCGGCCTGACCCAGGCGGGGGTGGCGGCGATGGGAGTCGCCAGCCAGAACCAGGTCTACTTCGCGCTGGCCGATCGGATCGGCGAGGAGCGCGGGATCGGGTTCATCGGCGCCAGCATTATCGTCGGTTGGGATGGTTGGCCCCTCGCGGGTCCCGGTTCGGCTGACCAGGAGCAGTTGCTGGTCGCTGAGATGGACCTCGCGGAGGCGACGCGCAAGCGACGCCGCAACCCCGAGAACCACGCCATCCTCGATCGCCGCCCCGAGGCCTATCGCACCGAGCCCGAGCCGTCCGCCTCCAGTGAGGCCGACCAGCCGGCGGGGTCGCCCACGTGACCTTCGACCTCGGTCGGGTCATCTCGCGGGCGTTCGGCATCACCTGGCGCCATCGCTGGCTGTGGCTGCTGGGCGTCTTCGGCGGGGCCGGGGTCGGCGGCAACTACAGCTACAACACCGACAGCGGCCGGGGTGGGCGGACGTCGGGCCAGGTCGGCCAGTTCATGGCCGGGCATATCGCCCTGGTCCTGGCGGTGGTGGCGATCGTGCTGGTGATCGTGGTCGTCGCGTTCGTGGTCTCATGCATCGCCGTGCCGGCATCAATCTGGGCCGGCCTCCAGCTCGACGCCGGCCGCGATGTGACCCTGGGCACCGCCTGGCGGCAGGGCCGCGCCCGCGGCTGGCGCTATTTCCGGCTGGCGCTCCTGAAGGGCCTTATCAGCCTCGGCGTGGTGGTCGTGGTCGGCGTCATGGTGGCCCTCGGCGCCGCGCTCTATGCCGCCGCGGGCAGCGGCATCATCCCGCTGTTGGTGATCGGCGGGATCCTCCTCGTGCTCCTGCTGGTGGCCGCGTTGATCGCACTCTCCTTCGGGCTGCTCTGGTCCGACCGCATGCTGGTGATCCTCGAGCTCGGCGCCGCCGATTCAATCCGGGCGGGGTGGTGGCTGGTGCGCCACGAGAAGGGCAACACCTTCCTCTTCGCAGTGGTCTTCGGCATCGTCAAGTTCGTGGTGTCGCTGGCGGTCCTGTTGGCGGCCGCCGTCATCGCCATCCCCGGGATCATCCTCGTCATCGTCTTCTTCACCAATCCCGGCGCGACGACGGCACTGGCCATCGTCGGCTTCCTCTGGCTGGCGCTGCTGGGTGGCGGCGCCTTCCTCGTTGGCGCCGGGTTCGTGGGGGCGCTCACCCAGGTCGGCTACGCCATCGCCGGCCGTGACCTGGCGATCGTCAAGGGCATGCAGGTGCGGCCGGAGGTCATCGGCTGGGACCCCTACGCGGCCCCCGCGCCGGCGCCCGCGACGTGACCGCGACCGGTTCCACCGACCTCGCCCAGCTGCTCAACCCGCCCCAGCTGGAGGCGGTGACCGCGGCCGACGGGCCGCTGCTGATCTTCGCCGGCGCCGGCAGCGGCAAGACGCGCGTCCTCACCTACCGCATCGCCCACCTCATCGAGAGCGGGCGCGCCCGCCCCAACGACATCGTCGCGGTGACCTTCACCAACAAGGCGGCGCGGGAGATGAAGGCGCGCCTCGAGGAGCTGCTGGGCGTTGGCCAGGCGCCGCCGTGGATGGGGACCTTCCACTCCATCTGCGGACGCATCCTTCGGCGCGACGGCAACGCCATCGGCGTCGACCGAAGCTTTGTCGTCTACGACCAGGCGGACCGCCTCTCGGCGGTGAAGCGCTCGATGCAGAAGCTCAACATGGACGAGAAGAAGTTCCCACCCAACGCCGTCAGCAGCAGCATCTCGCACGCCAAGAACGAGATGCTCGGGCCCGAGGAGTTCGCCCGGGGCGCCGAGGACTACTTCTCGGAGGTCGTATCCCGCATCTACCCGGTCTACGAGCGGGAGATGCGCCAGGCCTCGGCGCTGGACTTCGACGACATGTTGCTGATGGCCGTGCGGCTGTTCCAGCAGGACCCGGTGACGCTGGATAAGTGGCAGCACCGCTTCACGCAGGTGCTGGTCGACGAGTACCAGGACACCAACAAGGTCCAGTACACGCTGGTCAAGCTGCTTGCCGAGAGGCACCGCAACCTCTGCGTCGTGGGCGACGACGACCAATCGATCTACCGCTTCCGAGGCGCCGACGTGCGCAACATCCTGTTCTTCGAGCGCGACTTCCCCGACGCCACCATCGTCAAGCTGGAGCAGAACTACCGCTCCACGCAGAATATCCTCGACGCTGCCTACGCGGTGATCAAGAACGTCCCCGAGCGCGCCGAGAAGAAGCTCTGGACCGCGGAGGGGCGCGGCAGCAAGGTGATGCTGGCGCAGGTCTACGACGAGCAGGAGGAGGCCGACGCGGTGGTCCAGGAGGTCCGCCGGCTGACACGCCAGGAGGGCCACGACCTCAATGACATCGCCATCCTCTACCGCACCAACGCCCAGTCCCGGTCGCTGGAGGAGACGATGGTGCGGCAGGGCATCCCCTACAAGCTGGTCGGGGGCACTCGTTTCTACGAGCGCAAGGAGATCAAGGACGCGCTGGCGTACCTGCGCTTCATCTTCAACCCGGCTGACGCGGTCGCCTTCCGCCGCATCGTCAACATGCCGCGCCGCAAGATCGGCGACAAGACCGTGGCGGTGATGGAGGCGGCCGCAGCGTCGCGGGGGATCACCGTGGGCGCGATGCTGGAGGCGCCGGAGTCGGTCGCGGGGATCACCGCGGCCGCGGGCGAAGCGCTGAGCGACTTCCGCGCCCTCATCGAAAACCTCCGCGCCGAGCTGGAGAAGCACCCGCTGCAGGAGGTCATCGGCATGATGCTGGTGCGCAGCGGACTGCAGGGGATGGTCACTGACGGCAGCCCCGAGGGGGAGGACCGCTGGCAGAACCTGCTGGAGTTCAAGGGCCTGGCCTCGGAGTACTCCGGCCTGGAGGGCGCCGAGGCGCTGGGGCGCTTCCTGGAGGACGCCGCGCTGGTCAGCGACGTCGACGGGCTCGACGAGACCCGTCCCGGCCTGACCCTGATCACGCTCCACATGGTCAAGGGCCTGGAGTTCCCGGTGGTCTTCATGGTGGGGATGGAGGAGGGCTTGCTGCCGCACCTGCGGGCTCTCGAGGAGCCGGGCGGGGTCGACGAGGAGCGCCGCCTCTGCTACGTCGGCATGACCCGCGCGATGCGCCGGCTCTACCTCTTCCACTCCTTCCGCCGTCACCTCTTCGGGGTGGCCAACCTCAACCTGCCCTCGCGGTTCCTGGCCGAGCTCCCCGAGGAGATCGTCGAACGGCCGGCGGGCAGCATCCGGGTCCAGGGCGGCCCGGGCAACCGCAGCACCGTGCTCGACGCCATCTCCCGCCAGCCGCCGGCGCCCGCCGCGCCGCTGGTGCAGCGCTACCAGGCTGGACAGCGCCTCAAGCACAGGGCCTTCGGCGCCGGCGTGGTGGTCAAGAGCACCATGACCCGCACCGACGAGGAGCTGATCGTGCGCTTCGACAACGTCGGCATCAAGATCCTCTCCGCGTCGATCGCACCCCTCGAGAAGGAGTGATGGCCCGCGGCAGGACCTCGCGACGCGCCGGGGGCGCCGTCGACCCCGGGACCCGCGCCGCCGAGCTGCGCGAGGAGCTCGAGCGCCACAACCACAGTTACTACGTCCTCGACCAGCCGACCATCGCCGACTACGACTGGGACATGCTCTTCCGTGAGCTCCGCGACCTCGAGGCGGCGCACCCCGAGTTGCGCACCACGGAGTCGCCGACGCAGCGCGTGGGGGCGGCGCCCCTGGATGCGTTCACCAAGGTCAAGCACCGCCGTCCAATGCTCTCCCTGGCCAACGCCTTCAGCCCCGATGAGATGCGGGCGTGGCACCAGCGCGTGGTCAACGGGGTGGGGGAGAAGGTGCGCTATGTCACCGAGCTGAAGATCGATGGGGTGGCCATGAGCTTCACCTACGAGGCGGGGACATTCCGGATCGGTGCGACCCGTGGCGACGGCGCCACCGGCGAGGACGTCACCAGCAACGTCCGCACCATCCGGTCGGTGCCGCTGCGGCTCAAGCCCGGCGTCGGCGGCGTGCCTGAGATGGTCGAGGTGCGCGGCGAGGTCTACATGCCCAGCGCCAGTTTCGCGGCGGTCAACGAGGCCCTCGAGGAGGCCGGCAAGCCGACCTACGCCAACCCCCGCAATACCGCCGCGGGCTCACTGCGCCAGCTCGACCCGCGGATCACCGCCGAGCGCAAGCTCCAGACCTTCATCTACTCCATGGACCCTGCCGGTGACGCGCGGTCGCAGGGGGAGGTCCTGGCACGGCTCACGGACCTGGGCTTCCGCGTCAACCCGCACTACGAGGTCCACGAGGGCATCGACAGCGTCCTCGACTACATCGAACGCTGGCGCGACAAGCGCCATGACCTGGATTACGGTACCGACGGCGTGGTCATCAAGGTCGATGACCACGGCCAGCAGCTGGAGCTGGGTTTCGTCTCCCGCGAGCCGCGCTGGGCGATCGCCTTCAAGTACCCCCCGGAGGAGGCCGAGACGGTGCTCCGGGACATCATGGTCAGCGTCGGGCGCACCGGTGCGGCGACGCCGTTCGCGATGCTGGAGCCGGTCTTTTTGGCCGGCTCGACGCTGTCGTTGGCGACGCTGCACAACGAGGATGAGGTGGCGCGCAAGGACGTGCGCCCGGGCGACACGATCACCGTGCGCAAGGCCGGTGACGTCATCCCCGAGGTCATCGGGCCGGTGCTGGCGAAACGGCCGAAGGGGCTGCGGAAGTGGAGGATGCCCTCGAATTGCCCGCGCTGCGGCACCGGGTTGGTACGCGAGGAGGGTGAGGCCGTCCGGCGCTGCATCAACGTGGAGTGCCCCTCGCGAATCCTGGAATCAACCTTCCATTTCGTTTCCCGAGGCGCCATGAACATCGATGGGCTGGGGTACCAGACCATCCGGCAGATGCTCGACGGCGGCATGATCCGCATCCCCAGCGACATCTACGTGCTGCGCAAGGAACAGCTGCTGGAGCTTGAGGGGTTCGCCGAGCGGTCAGCGGACAAATTGCTCCAGAACATCGCGCGCAGCAAGGAGACGACCCTCCCGCGGCTGCTGATCGCGCTGGGGATCCGCCACGTGGGCCAGACCGTGGCCAACGTGCTGGCGCGGGAGTTCGGGACCGTCGAGACGCTGATGACCGCCGACCTCGAGCGTCTCAAGGCCGTCGACGGGATTGGGCCGATCGTGGGCCAGGCGGTCTACGAGTTCTTCCAGAACCCCGCCTCAGAAGACCTCATCGGCCGGCTGCTCGCGGCCGGCGTGCGGCCCGAGCCGCCGCCGCCGCCGAAGCTGGGACCGATGTCAGGGAAGGTCTTCGTGATCACCGGGACGCTCTCTCTGCCGCGATCCCACTTCGAGAGCCTGATCCGCGACCAGGGAGGCGACGTCGTCGACAGCGTCACCAAAAAGACCAGCTTTGTTATCGTCGGCGACAGCCCGGGGTCAAAGTTGGCGAAGGCCCAGAAGCTCGGCATCGAGATCATCGATGAGGGCACGGTGAGGGAGTTGCTTGGATAGGGTCGGCAGGGTCCGGGGGGTGGCGGCTCTCGGAATTGCCCTGGCCACCGCTCTCGGTGGGGGTGGCACGGGGGCGCGCGGCGGACCGGCGTTGCCGCCGGCACCAACCCGGCAGCTCAGCTTTCTTCATGTCGGCCCCGTCAGCGGACCGTCCGGGCTTCACCAGGTGGTCGATGCGAACGGCCGCGAGGTCCTGCTCAAGGGGATCAACGTGGACGGCATCACCGACTACTTCCACGGCGGCAACCATCCCCTCATCGTGAAGCTGCAGAACCCGTATTCCTTCGACCCCGCGGCCTACGCCGGCGGAGGCTGCGTCGCCGACGTCAAGGACGTCGAGGGGGTGCCGTTGTGCGCCCTGGACTTCCCGCAGATGCGCCCACTGGGCTACAACGTCATTCGGCTGACGCTGTCGTGGAGCCTGCTCGAGCCCACCATTGATGGTGGGATCGACACTCCAAATACGCCCAGCCACCTCTACCTTGACCGCATTGCCCAGGTGGTCGCGTGGGCGCGGGCCGAGGGGATCTACGTCCTCCTCGACCTGCACCAGGACACCTGGAGCAAGTACGACTACACCACCGCTGCGGAGCGCCCGTCCTGCGTCGGCCCCTTGCGCCCGATCGATGGCGCCGACGGCGCGCCGCAATGGGCCAGCCGCCAGCATCCCCAGATCCCCAACTGCGCTGCCAACGGCATTGCCCAGTTGAGCCCCGCGGTCGAGGACGACTTCCAGGCCCTCTACGGCGACGCCTTCGGGGTCTCGCCGCCGGTACCGGTGTTCACGCATTTCGAGAACCTGTTTCTCGCCCTCGCCAGGCGCTTCCACAACGAGCCCGCGGTCGCAGGCTACGAGATGTTCAACGAGCCGCTCCCCGGGGCGGCGGCGGCGGCCGGCGGCTTTGACCAGGCGGTGCTCTTCCCGATGTACGCGAAGATCATCAAGAACGTCATCGACCACGTTCCCGGCTTTCACCAGACGTTCTTCGTCGAACCCAATGCGCTGCGCATCACCATTGACCAGAGCGGCAATTTCCTGCCCTGGAGCACATTCAGCAGCTACAGCAACGTCGTCTACACACCACACATCTATACCGGGGTGTTCACGCTGGATGCCGAGGGCGGGCATCCCGGGGTCTTCCCCAGCAACGGGGGGTACAACAGCTCGGTCCTGGACGCCCGCCTGCTGGGACTACCGATCTTCGTCAGCGAGTTTGGCAACTCGCCGCAGGACGACAACAGCATCCTCCGGGGGAGCTACCAGGAGCAGGATGCGCGACAGATCGGCGGCACCCTGTGGCTGTGGAAGGAGAACAACAGCGGCCAGTGGGGGGTGTACACCGGCGGCTTCGACAGGGGCGACACGCACGGCACCCTGCGACCGAGCCGCCTGAAATTCAGCGACCGCGCCTTCCCCCTGTTCACCGCCGGCCACCTGCAGACCTTCCAGTACAACCCGGACAACGCCGCCTTCGACCTCCACGCCAGTTCGCCCGCGGTCAGCAGGGACGCGAAGGCCCACCAGAATGGGACCCTGCTGTTCGTGCCCGCGGCCACGACCTGCGGCATCGAGGCGGAGAACGCCGACCTCGAGCTCTTCGATCGCGGCGGTGGCAGTCGCGAGGTCTATGCCTACCCGAGGGGCGGCGACTACCGGGTCTTCTGCGGCGACGTCAATGCCGCGGCGGCCGGCCCGGCCGGTGACCACGCGGTCGTTGGGGGCGGCGGGGGCGCCAGCCTGCCCAACACCTCCCGCGAGCGGTAGTTCCCCCAGAGGTTGCTAGCGGGCGACGAAGGGTTCGAGCGCCCCGAGCTCATCCTCGGTCAGCTGCACGAACAGGGCAGCATCGTCGCTGCGCTCGAGGAATCGCCGGGGCAGGATCACCGGGGCTTTGAACCAGCCGTCTGGCTTGATCACTA
Source organism: Candidatus Dormiibacterota bacterium (assembly GCA_036741395.1). Taxonomy (GTDB): domain Bacteria; phylum Chloroflexota; class Dormibacteria; order DASZGP01; family DASZGP01; genus JAXDLW01. The sequence continues at coordinate 30,173 of DAINSI010000012.1, read as the reverse complement.
TCCCCAGCAGGTCGTTGTCCTCGAAGAGAACCTCGAGGACCCGGCCGACGCGCCGCCCGGTTCGCCCCAGCATGACCGGCTCACTCGGGTACACCTCGATGTCATCGGCGGGCTTGTGCGCCTCCTCGATCAGCTTGGGGATCACGGGGTTGCCGCCCAACATCGTTGACACCTGCAGCAGGTATTCGCGCATGGTGGGAAACTGGCGCTTGTATGTCAGGTAGGGAGGGAGCTGGCGCAGCTGCGCCCAGGTGAGGAGGAGGTCGACTCGACCGCGCGTGAGCGTCGTCACGCAGTAGGCCGGGACCAGGAGTTCGTCCGTCATCAGGGCCGTCCCCGGCGCAAATCGCTGCCCGCTGAACGCGTTGCTCTCCTTGACCACGATGGCCTGGAGTTCGAGACCGTCGCCGTTGACAACGGTGCTGTAGAGCTCCCCCACGAGCCGGCCCTCCTGTGAGTACACCTCGGCCCCCGGGTGGAACTCCTCGGCCTCCATGGGGCACGAGTCTAGGGCCGGTATTCTCGTCAGTCTCATGAAACTGAGCCTCGAGCAGGTGCGCCACGTCGCCGAGCTGGCCCGCCTGGGCCTCGCCGACGAGGAGATGGAGCGACTCACCGGCGAGCTGTCGAAGATCCTCGAGTACATCGACCAACTCGAACAGCTGGACACCTCCGAGGTGGAGCCCACCGCCCAGGTTGGCGGCCTCACCGATGTCCTCCGCGACGACGAGGTCGAGGACTCCTTCGTGGTCGAGGTTGCGTTGCAGAACGCCCCGGCGTCGGCGGACGGCTATTTCAAGGTCCGGGCGATGCAGGAATGAGCGTGATCACCGAGCCCATTGCCGAGATTCGGCGCCGGCTGAAGGCGGGGGTTACCACGCCGGCGGCGCTGGCGGCGGAGTCCCTTCGGCGCATTGCAGAGGTCGATGGCAGCGTGGGCGCATTCCTCCGCACCACACCGGGCCAGCGCGAGCAGGAGGGCGCGCTGGCGGCGGTCCCGATGGCGGTCAAGGACGTGTTCTGTACCGAGGGCATCGAGACCACCGCGGGGTCGAAGATCCTGGCGGGCTTCCTTCCCCCGTACACCGCAACCACCGTCCGCAGGGCGCAGCAGGCCGGGGCGCTGATGATGGGCAAGACCAACTGCGACGAGTTCGCGATGGGCTCGTCCAACGAGAACTCCGCCTTCGGACCGGTACGGAACCCCTGGGACCTGACACGCGTCCCAGGAGGCTCGTCGGGCGGCTCGGCAGCGGCGGTCGCCGCGGGCATGGTGACCTTCGCGCTCGGCAGTGACACCGGCGGTTCCATCCGCCAGCCCGCCTCCCTCTGTGGCGTCGTCGGATTCAAGCCCACCTATGGCCGCACCAGCCGATATGGGCTGATCGCCTTCGCCAGTTCGCTCGACCACGTCGGCACCTTCGCCCGCAGCGTGGCCGACACCGCCGAGGTCCTCGAGGTGATCTCCGGGAAGGATCACCGGGACTCGACCAGCGCCGACCGCCCGGCTTCGGAGATCCGCCGCGACCTCGAAGCGGGGGTCAGGGGCATGCGACTCGGCGTACCCCGCGAGTACTTCATCGACGGCATGGAGCCCGGCGTGGAGAGGTCGGTGCGGGAGGCCATTGCGCTCCTCGAAAAGCAGGGCGCCGAGATCGTCGACATCAGCCTGCCCCACACCAGCTACGGGGTGGCCGTCTACTACATCATTGCCCCCGCCGAAGCGTCGTCCAACCTGGCGCGGATGGACGGCGTACGCTTCGGCCACTCCGCCCCCGACCAGCGCACCGTCGCCGACCAGTACTTCGTCGCCCGCGACCAGGGCTTCGGCCCCGAGGTCAAGCGGCGGATCATGATCGGTACCTACGCGCTCAGCTCGGGGTATTACGACGCCTACTACCTCAAGGCGCAGAAGGTGCGCACGCTGGTGCGCCAGGATTTTGACGTGGCCTTTCAGCAGTGCGACGCGATTGTCTGCGCCACCTCGCCGACGGTCGCCTTTCCCATCGGGGCCAAGACCCAGGACCCGCTGGCGATGTACCTCAACGACGTGCTCACCATCCCCGCCGACCTCGCCGGGGTGCCGGCAATCTCGGTGCCCTGTGGCCTCTCCGAGGGTCTCCCGGTCGGGCTCCAGGTGATCGGCCCGATGTGGCGCGAGGACGTCACCCTGCGTGTGGCCGGGGCCTATGAGGCGGTCAGCGGCTGGGGGAACCCGGTCCCCAGCGCCATCGCCGGACCCGGGTGACGGCGGCTGACCAGAACCTGAGCCTGGGGCGCTACCTGTCGCGTCCGGGGGTTCGTCGCGACCCGCTGCGGATGCTCAGCCGCCGCGTCCTGTTCGAGGCCGAGCGCCGGTTCGCGCCCTCCAGGCTGCGGCGCCTGCGGTCCATCGCCTACGCCGGGACCATGCGCCTCGAGGTGGACCTGAGCCACCCCAAGGAGCGCACCCCATACCTCTGTGGCCTCCCCGAGTACGCCAGCGCCACCACCTTCCTGGGCCTCCTGCGGCCCGGGATGAACGTCGTCGACGCGGGCGCGAACGTGGGCGAGTACACGCTCCTGGCGGCCCAGGGGGCGGGGCCGACCGGCCGCGTCCTGGCCGTCGAACCCAACCCGCTGGCGGCCGAGCGCCTGCGGCGCAACCTGAACCTCAACCGCCTTGACACGGTGACCGTCGCCGCCTGTGCGGTGGGGCGGGTCGCCGGCGCCGCGACCCTGTCGTATCACCCCGAGGACCTGCGCACCGGCCGGATCCTGGAGCTGGTGGGTGGTCCAGAGGAAGCCGGCATGCGACAGCAGGAGGTACCGATGCGCCCCCTCGCCGACCTTGTCTCGGAGCTGGGCTGGGATCGCATCGATGCCATCAAGGTCGACGTCGAGGGTGCCGAGGCGGATGCCCTCCAGGGCGCGGCCGACCTGATCGAGGCGAGCCGCCCAGCGATCCTCTTCGAGGTGAACGGCATCAGGCAGGGAGCCGACGGCTGGAGGTCCCCGGCGATCGACTGGTTGCGCCGCCGAGGTTACCGCCTCTTCAGCCTGAGCATGGACGGCACCGTGCCGCGACGTCGCGAGCTCGAGCCCGGCTCGGACCCTCGCCCGCGAGGTGAGCCGGGCTCGGCCACCAACTTGCTGGCTCTGCACCCCCAGGGCCGCGCAGAGGACTCCGATCCGTAGAATTCGACGCACATGGTTGCTCTGCTCCCTGCCGTCCTCTTCCTCGAGCCTCGCAGCATCCTCGGCTGGATCGTCGTGGGCTTCATCGCCGGCGCCCTGGCGACCCGCGTCGTCCACCACCGCATGGGTTGCCTGATGAGCATCCTGATTGGCATCGCGGGCGCCTTCGTGGGCGCCTTCCTGGCCAGCCTGGTCGGCTTCAACGACACGGTCGGGTTCTTCGGCGAGATCGTCGTCGCCTTCATTGGCGCCGTGATCCTGCTCTCGGTCATACACTTCGTGACCCGCGGCCGGGTCTGACCCGGCACCCGTGGCGGTCGACGTCGAGGCCCAGGTCGAGGCGGTCATCGGCCTCGAGGTCCACGCCCAGCTCCTGACCCGGAGCAAGATGTTCTGCTCCTGCTCGGCCCAGTACCTGGCGGGCGCGCCCAACAGCCACACGTGCCCCGTCTGCCTGGGCCTCCCCGGTGCCCTGCCGGTGGCCAACCGCGACGCCATCGAGCTCACCATCCGGACCGCCCTGGCCCTGAACTGCGACATCCCCGAGCAGAGCAAGTTCGACCGCAAGAACTACTTCTATCCCGACCTCCCCAAGGGCTACCAGATCTCGCAGTACGACCTGCCGCTCTCCACCAACGGCCACGTCGAGATCGAGGTCGACGGGGAGACACGGCGCGTCGGCATCACCCGCGTCCACCTCGAGGAGGACACCGGGAAGCTGGTCCACAGCGGTGACATCCACACCTCGACCAGTTCGCTGGTGAACCTCAACCGGTGTGGGGTGCCGCTGATGGAGATCGTCTCCGAGCCCGACATGCGGACGCCGGCGGAGGCCCGTGAATACATGCAGCGCGTGCGGCAGGTCCTGGTGTGGATCGGCGTCAACGACGGCAACCTGGAGGAGGGGAGCCTGCGCTGCGACGCCAATGTCTCGGTTCGGCCCGTCGGGCAGCAGGAGCTGGGCGTGAAAGTCGAGGTTAAGAACATGAATTCCTTCCGGGCCGTGTTCCTGGCCCTGGAGCACGAGATTGAGCGCCAGCAGGCCGCGCTGATCAACGGCGAGACGATCGTGCACGAGACCCGGGGCTGGAACGAGGCGAAGGGCGTGACCGTGGGTCAGCGCTCCAAGGAGTTTGCCCACGACTACCGGTACTTCCCCGAGCCCGACCTGCCCCCCTTGACGATCACCGCCAAGACCGTCGAGCGGATCCGCGCGGCGCTGCCGGAGTTGCCGGCGGCCCGGGCCGCGCGCTTCCAGGAGCAGTTCGGCCTGTCGGCCTACGACGGCGCCCAGCTCACCGCCAACCGCGAACTGGCCGGGTACTTCGAGGAGGTTCTCGCGGTTGTCGGCGCCGAAAACGCCAAGGAGGCGGCCAACTGGATCGTCGGGGAGGTCAACCGTCTGCTCAAGGACGGCGAGGACATTGCCGCCCTCAACCTCCGCCCGGGCGGCCTGGCGGCGCTGATCGCCCGCAAGCTCGACGGCACCGTCAGCAACAACCAGGCCAAGGAGTTGCTGGCCCAGCTGGCTGCAGCCGGGACCCCGGTGGAGGACGCCGCGGCGGTGGATGCCATGATCGATGCTCGGGGTCTGCGCCAGGTGAGTGATGAGTCGCAGCTGGAGGCCTGGGTGGATGCGGCCATCGCGGCGCTACCGCAGGCCGCCGAGGACTTCCGGGGAGGCAAGGACAGCGCCGTGGGCCGCCTGGTGGGGGCCGTGATGCAGGCCAGTGGCGGTAAGGCCAACGGCCCGGCGGTCAGCGCCATGCTGCGCCAGAAGCTGCGCGGCTGAGCCCCCGGGGGCGGGCGCAGAGCCCGCAGGGGCCGCGCGAGCGGCTGGAGGTCGGCGTTACCGAGGTGGCCTACGGTCCCTCGGCGCTGGGACGCACCGAGCAGGGCCAGGTGGTGTTCGTCGACGATTCATTGCCGGGTGAACGCGTCGTCGCGGAGGTGGCCAGCCGCCGCAAGAACTTCCTCACGACGCGGGCCGTCGAGGTCCTCGAGGCCTCTCCGGCGCGGGTCATCCCCCCCTGCCCGTACGTGCCGCGCTGCGGGGGGTGCCAGTGGCAGCATGCCTCCTACGAGGCCCAGGTCAGCATGAAGACCCGGGTCCTGGCCGAGACCATGCGCCGGGCGGGTGCGGTGGTGCCCGCGCCCGAGGTGCTGGCCTGCGACGAGCCGCTGCGCTACCGCGTCCGCGGGGAGTTCCACGTCATCCCGGGCTCTCCGCACCGACTTGGGTTCAACCGCCGGCGCAGCTACGAGGTGGTCGCGGTGGACGACTGCCTGATCCACCACCCCAACATCACCGAGGCCCTGACGGGTATCGCGGTGGCCCTGGGCGAGGTCGGCCCGCATGACATCCGCGCCCTCCGCCTGACCACCACGCCGCGGCGTCGCGAGCTGCTCTGGCGCCCACTGGGCGCGCCCGCCCCGGCCGGCCTCCAGGCCGCCCTTGAGGTGCACCTGGAGGGGTGGCTGGTGCACCAGGACAGTCTCACCCTGGAATTCGACGGCCGGCGCGTCGACGGCCGTGACGGCGAGGTCATATTCCGCGTCGACTCCGAGACCTTCATCCAGGTCAACCACCACCAGGCCCACCGGCTCTATGGCAAGGCGCTGGAGTACCTCGGCGACCGGCCCGGACGGCTGGTCGAGGGTTACGCCGGCTTCGGGGCGATGGCCTTCCTGGCCGGCACCCGGGTTGACCAGCGCGCCCGCCCCACCGCCACCACGCTGATCGAGGAGAACCGGGCCGCGTTGGTGCTCGCCCGCCTCCACGCCAGGCTTCATGGCGTGGACGGGGTGACCCTGCTGCCCGGCACCGTCGAGGAGCGCCTCACCCAGCTCGAGCCTGGGGAGGCCGACACGGTGATCCTCGACCCGCCGCGCGCCGGCTGCGACCCGGCGGTGCTGACGGAACTGGTGCGGCTCCGGCCGGGGCGCATCGTGTATGTGTCCTGCGACCCCTCCACGCTTGGGCGCGACCTCGGTCGCCTGGCCGGGCGCGGCTACCAGGTGGCCGCGCAGACGCTGGTCGACATGTTCCCCCAGACCTACCACATCGAGAGCGTGTCACTGCTGGTTCCCGCCGCCTGAGGCAGGGCACCGGGCGCTAGACTCCGTTCCCAGGTATGGAAGTTGCATTTCGTCGTGCCCTGCTCGCCTGCTGGACGGCCATCCTGGTCATGGTCGTGGTGCTCTCGGTGTACGGTTCCGCCCCGGTGCGGCATGCCGCCGGTCCGCTGGCCCTGGTGGACGGGGGCTCCGACGTGGCCATCGAGAAGGCGGCCGCGATCAAGGTCGGCGACCCCGTCCAGGCACTCCCGGGTGGCCCCACCGGCCCTGGCGGGCCGCCACCACCTGGCCGGCTGGTCATCCGCAGCATCGGCGTGAATGCCCAGGTGGTCAGCGTTGCCCTGGACAAGGATGGCAGCATGGGCGTCACCGACCAGTCGTACAACGTGGGCTGGTACAGCCCCGGCGTGGTCCCCGGCGAGCCCGGCGACGCTGTCATTGACGGCCATCTCGACTGGTATGACACCTCGCGCGCCGTCTTCTACAACCTCAAGAGCGTGAGCCCTGGCGACGAGATCGAGGTCCAGCGCCTGGACGGCGTGACCAAGCACTTCAAGGTCACCTCGGTGAATTCCGTCTCCTACAACGCCTCCGTCCCCGGCCTCTTTGCCAACAGCGGGTCGCCGCGGCTCAGCCTGATCACCTGCGGCGGTCCCTGGAGCCAGAAGCTCGGCCAGTACCTGGACCGGGTCATCGTCGATGCCTCCCTCAGCACCTGAGCACGCCGGTGACTGAGGTGCCGGAGGGGATCGAGGTCGAGGCCAACGGCCACCGGTTCAACGTCCGGGATGCCGGGACCGGGCCCGCGGTACTGCTCCTCCATGGCTTCCCCGACAGCAGCTACCTCTGGCGGAACCAGATCCCGGCCCTGGTCGATGCCGGTTTCCGGGTGGTCGCCCCCGACCTGCGCGGGTTTGGCGAGTCGGACCGGCCGCCCGAGGTCGAGGCCTACCAGATGGGGGAGATCCTCGACGACCTGCGCGGCATCCTGCGCACCCTGGGCGTGCCCAAGGTGCACATCGTCGGTCATGACCTCGGGGCCGCCGTGGCCTGGATGTTCACAATCGTCGCGCCCCGCAAGGTGGAGCGGCTGGTGGCGGTCTCGGTGGGCCACCCGGTCAACTTCCTGCGTCCCACGATGCGCCAGATGCAGATGTCCTGGTACACGTATCTCTTCCAGTTCCCCGGCATCGCCGAGACCGTGATCCCGCGGGACGACTGGAGCTTCCTCAAGGGCTGGACTGGTGGCAGCGGCGACCTCGACCGGTACATCCGGGACCTCGCCCGGCCGGGGGCCCTGACGGCGGCGTTGAACTGGTACCGCGCCAGCTTCAATCCCCGGCGCCTGATCGAGGGCAACCCGGCCTTCCCGGCCATCGACAAGCCGGTGATGGGGATCTGGGGGGCGCATGACCGAGCCCTCACCGAGGAGTCGATGACCGAGTCCGAGAAGCAGGTCAGCGGGTCCTGGCGCTACGAGCGCATCGATGACGCCGGCCACTGGATCCCCATCGAGCAGCCCGAGCGACTGAACGCCCTGTTGCTCGATTTCTTCCGGCGGGAGCCGCGCGCCCCCCGCCTCCAGCCCGACGTCCGGGCCTCAGTGGGGCGGCACTCGGCCGGCGCCCTGGCGGAGCGGCTGCAGACCCGCCAGGCAGACTCCGAAGCCCCCGAGTAGGGCGCCATAATAGAGGGGTCTTGGTAGCTCCCAGCCGTTTCGACGCGCCCGCTTGAGCGACTTCGTCCACCTCCACACCCACACCGAGTACAGCCTCCTCGATGGGGCCAGCCGGATCACCGAACTGGTGGCGGCGGCCAAGCAGGCCGGCCAGGATGCGATCGCCGTCACCGACCACGGTTCGCTCTACGGCGTGGTGCCCTTTTACAAGGCCTGCCTCGAGGCCGGCATAAAGCCGATCGTGGGCTGCGAGACGTATGTTGCCCAGCGCAGCCTCCACGACAAGGAGTCGCGCATCGACCGCGACCCCCACCACCTGGTCCTGCTGGCCCAGAACCACACCGGCTACCAGAACCTGATGAAGATGATCAGCACCGCCCACCTCCAGGGCTACTACGTTCGCCCGCGCGTCGACAAGGAGTTGATGGCGGAGCACGCCGAGGGGGTTATCGCCCTCAGTGCGTGCCTTGCCGGCGAGGTCAGCCAGCGGGTCCAGGCGAACGATCTCGACGGCGCCGTCAAGGTTGCGGAGGAGTACCGCGAGATCTTCGGTGAGCGCTATTTCCTCGAGGTCCAGAATCATGGGATCCCCGAGGAGGAGGACACCCGCAAGGGGGTGATCGAGGTGGCGCGCCGCACCGGGATCGCCATGGTGGCCACCAACGACTCGCACTACACCGCGCAGGCCGACGCCGGGATGCACGATGTGCTGCTCTGCATCCAGACCGGCAAGCGGGTGTCCGACACCAACCGCATGCGCTTCAGCGGAGACGGCTTCTACGTCCGCCCGATGGACGAGATGCTCGGCCTCTTCCCCGAGGTCGAGGAGGCGGTGCGATCAGGGGCGTTCGCCACCACGCAGCCGCACGAGGCGGCCCGCGCGGTGGGAGACGTCGATCTCGCCCGACGCTCGCTGTTGGATGG
>DAINSI010000012.1:0-21306 GCA_036741395.1 Candidatus Dormiibacterota bacterium | reverse complement strand
CTTCCCCGAGGTCGAGGAGGCGGTGCGCAACACCGCGACCGTGGCAGCGATGTGCGACCTCAAGATCCAGCTGGGCGGGATGCTCCTGCCGCGCTATGAGGTGCCGGGCGACCTGAGCCCGGATCAATACCTGCGCAGCCTCTGCGAGGACGGTTTCCGGCAGCGCTACCCCGATCCCACCAGGGAGCAGATGACTCGCCTGGATTACGAGCTCGAGGTGATCACCGAAATGGGCTACGCGGCCTACTTCCTGATCGTCTGGGACTTCGTCCATCACGCCAAGACCCACGGCGTCCTGGTGGGCCCCGGGCGCGGCTCGGCGGCCGGGTCGATGGTCTCCTACTGCCTCGACATCACCACGCTCGACCCGCTCCGATACGGGCTGATCTTCGAACGCTTCCTCAACAAGGACCGCGTGTCGATGCCCGATATCGACATTGATTTCTCGGTGGCCGGGCGTGAATCGGTGATCAAGTACGTGAGCGAGAAGTACGGCGAGGGCCGCGTGGCTCAGATCGGCACCTTCGGCACGATGGCCGGCAAGGCCGCGATCCGTGACGTGGGCCGGGTCCTGGACATTCCCATCGGCGAGGTGGACCCGATCGCGAAGATGCTCCCCGTCTACCAGGGCAAGACGATCCCCCTGGCGAAATCGCTGGAGCAGGTCGCCGAGCTGCGCCAAGTGTACAACAGCGACCCCCGTTACAAGGAGCTGATCGACACCGCCCAGCGACTCGAGGGCGTAATCCGCAGCGTGGGGACGCATGCGGCAGGTGTGGTGATCGCCCCTGAGCCGCTCGTCAACTTCGTTCCCCTTCAGCGCGGCACCACGGACCGGAGTTCGATCGTCACCCAGTACGAGATGAACGCGATCCAGGCGCTGGGGCTCTTGAAGATGGACTTCCTGGGCCTGCGCAACCTCGACATAATCAACAGCTGCATCAAGCTGGTCAAGCGTCATCGTCAGCTTGATGTCGATGTCGAGGCCCTGCCGCTGGACGATGCCCTGAGCTACGACATGCTCTGCCGCGCGGACACCCTGGGGATGTTCCAGCTCGAGTCACCCGGGATGCGACGGGTCCTGCTCGCGCTCAAGCCGTCGTCGTTCGACGACATCTCTGCGGTGATCGCACTCTACCGCCCCGGTCCGATGGAACAGATCGACACCTTCGTCGCCTGCAAACACGGCCGCCAGGAGGTGAACTTCCCGCACCCCCTGCTGGAGGAGGCTCTCCGCGAAACGTACGGGGTGGCGATCTACCAGGAGCAGGTGATGCAGATCGCGCGCACCCTCGCAGGTTTCACCATGTCCGAGGCTGACAACCTGCGCGGGGCGATGGCCAAGAAGAACAGGGAGAAGATGGCTACGCTCCGCGCCCAGTTCATCGCCGGTTGCGTGGCGACCAATGGGCTCTCCGAAGAGAAGGCGGCTGAGGTCTTCGACCTGGTGGAGGTCTTCGCGGGCTACGGTTTTCCCAAGGCACACTCAGCGGCGTACGCCATGATCAGTTATCAGACCGCGTACCTGAAGGCCAACTTCACCCGCGAGTACCTGTGCGCGATCCTGCAGCACGAACCCGACCAGGGCAAGACCGCCGCCATCGTCGTCGACTGCCAGGACCATGGCATCCAGGTGATGCCGCCGGACGTCAACCACTCGGAGGTCGACTTCGCCGTCGTGGGCGACACCCAGATCGCCTTCGGGATGAAGGGCATCAAGAACGTGGGCATCAAGGCCATCGAGCTGATGGTTGCCGAGCGCGACCGCGGCGGCTCATTCGAGTCGCTGCTCGACCTCTGCATGCGCCTTGATCTCCACGAGGTCAACAAGCGCGTGCTCGAAGCGCTCATCAAGTGCGGGGCGATGGACGGGCTGGGAGAGCGCGCGCAGCTCCTGGCCAGCCTCGACCGGGTGGCCGACCGGGCCCAGCAGGTGCAGCGAGAGAAGACTTCTGGCCAGGTGTCGCTCTTCGGCGATGGCGGCGGATTCGGCGACGAGGTGGAGGTTCAGCTGACGACCGGCGTGCCGCTCGCCGACGACCGCACCCGACTGGCGTGGGAGCGGGAGTTCCTCGGCATCTACCTGAGCGATCATCCCCTGCGCCGCGTCGAGGATGAGATGCACGCCCGCACGGATACGCGATGCATTGAGGTGACCACCGACCTCGAGGGCTTCGAGGTCCGCGTCGGCGGGGTGGTCAAGGACATCCGGCGCCGCCCCGACAAGAGCGGACGGACGATGGCCTTCCTGGAGTTGGAGGACCTCACCGGGTCGATCAACGTGACGGTGTTCGCGCGCCTCTACGAACAGGTCGCCGAGCTGCTCACGCCGGATCGGATCATCATCATGCGCGCCAAGGTCGACCGCAACCGCCGTGGCGGCGACGGCGACGCCGAGGCCGCGGCTCTGCTCGCCGACCAGGTCTGGGCATTCGAGGACGCCGACCCCGAGGGCTGGGCTCGCACCCAGGTCGTTCACGTCAGCATGACCGGCGGGATGAACCCCGATGCGGTGCGGCAGCTCGACGAGGTGCTCTCCCGTCATCCGGGTGCCGACGCCGTGGTTCTCCACGTGGATGACGCGGACCAGTCCTGGGAGCTGGAGTTGCCGCGGCGAAAAGTGGCACACTCAGCAGAACTGATGGACGCGGTCGAGCAGCTCCTGGGCTCGGGCAGCTACCGCGCCGAGGTGGTTCGGCGAAAGGCGCCTGAGCGCCGCCAGTTCACTCCACGGCCTCAGCCGGCCGTGATCGCGGAGTACGAACCCGAGCCCGAACCGGCGCCGGTTGTTTAGGGCGTCGGCGGCTTAGTGCGCATCGGAGTCCTCACCTCCGGCGGTGACGCGCCGGGGATGAACGCCGCCATCCGCGCCGTGGTGCGCCGCTCCTTCAACCTCGACTGCGAGGTGATCGGCTTCCTGCACGGGTTCAGCGGGTTGATCAAGGGGGAGTGGCGAAAGATGACGCAGGCGTCGGTGGCCGGCATCATCCAGCGCGGCGGCACCATCCTGCGGACCGCGCGCTCCCCTGACTTCCACACCTCGGAGGGGATCGCCGCGGCCCTGCGCACGCTGGAGAAGACCGGGGTCGAGGGCCTGGTGGTGATTGGCGGCGGAGGATCGGCGCTGGGCGCGCTGAGCCTGGACAGCGCGGGGTTGCCAGTGGTCACCGTACCCAGCACGGTGGACAACGACCTCCTCGGCACCGAGGTGACGATCGGGCACATGTCGGCGGTGGACACCGTGGTGCAGGCGGTCAACCGGATCCGCGACACCGCCACCAGCCACGAGCGCATCTTCGTGATTGAGACCATGGGCCGCGACACCGGGCACATTGCGCTCAATGCAGGCCTGGCATCGGGCGCCGAGTCCATCCTCATCCCCGAGATCGAGACCCCCCTGGAGGACGTCAGCAGGCGCATCCTGCGAGCCCACGCGCGGGGCAAGTCCCACAGCATCATCATGATGGCCGAGGGTTACGGCCACGGCTTCGACGTGGCGCGCGCCATCCAGGAGCAGTCGGGCCTGGAGACCAGGGTCATCGTGCTGGGACACCTGCAGCGCGGCGGCTCGCCGCTGGCGCAGGATCGGATCATCGCCAGCCGGGTCGGGGCCCATGCCGCGGAGTTGCTGATCGGCGGCCGGCACGGCATCCAGGTCGGCCTCATCGCCGAGGAGTACACGGTGTCCGCGCTGCCCGAGGTCACCGCGCATCATCGTCAGATCGACATGCACCTCTACGACCTCGCCCGAGCGCTCTCCGGCTAGCGCTCCCGCGACGGCGATGGCGACGGCCGGGCGAAGCCCGACGGCACGGCTGTCACGCCGGTCTGCATGTCCATGGTCACCGTGGTCTGGTTGCTGCCGCTGGCGCTGTCGGCCAGGGTGAGTTCGATCAGCTGGTGGCGCTCGTAGTCGTAAGCGGAAAGCGCCCCGGTCCCGTCGTCGTGCACGGTCCAACCGATGTACTGCATCTGGTTGGTGAGGTCGTCGACGAGCTGGAGGCGGTTCTCCGGGCAGTCGCCCTGCACCTCGTACCGCTTGCCGCCACCGGTCTCGACCACGATCGTGTGGGCCGGCTTGAAGCCGGTGCAGATGGGGATCTGCTTGGGTAGGTTCGCGGGCAGCGTGTCGGTGACCTGGGCCTTACCATTGCGCACGAGGTAGAGCGCCTCGGCCCCCGCGAAGAGCAGGAAGCCGGCCACCAGGATCACCGCGCCGATGCTGAAGAAGAGCAGGACGCGCCTGCCACTCTGTCCCTGGTACTGCGGCGGGATCGAGCTCCGCGGCGGGGGCCCCGGGACCGGTGGCCTGTTCGGCGGAAGGGCCATCTTGGGGCCCTAGATTGAGCGTCCGAGGGCGGGGGCGACCAGGCGCAGCCGACCCATCATCTCGGCGAAGTGCTTGGGGGTCAGCGACTGGGCGCCATCGCTGAGGGCGTGCTCGGGGTGAGGGTGAACCTCGACGATGACCCCGTCGGCGCCGGCGGCCAGCCCCGCCGTGGCCATCGGCGGCACCAGGGTCCATTTGCCGGTGCCCTGGCTGGGGTCGACGACCACGGGGAGGTGGCTGAGCTCGCGTACCAGCGGCACCGCGGCCAGGTCGATGGTGAACCGTGTGTATGTTTCGAAGGTTCGGATCCCGCGCTCGCAGAGGACCACGTCGGGGTTGCCCTGGGCCAGGATGTACTCCGCCGCGAGCAGCCATTCCTCGATGGTGCTGCTCATCCCGCGCTTGAGCAGGATCGGACGGTGAGCCGCTCCGACCGCCTCCAGCAGACCGTAGTTCTGCATGTTCCGCGCCCCGATCTGGAGCATGTCCGCGTAGTGGCTGACCATCGCGACGTCGTCGATATTCATCACCTCGGTGACCACCGGCAGGCCGAAGCGCTCGCGGGCCAGGGCCAGCAACTTCAGCCCCTCCTCACCGAGGCCCCGGAAGGAGTACGGGGAGGTCCGGGGCTTGAAGGCGCCCCCGCGGAGCATGCGTCCCCCTGCCGCGGCCACGGCCTCGGCGACCTCCATCAGCTGGGCTTCACTCTCGACCGAGCACGGACCCGCCATCACCGCGAACGTCTCGGCGCCAATGCGTACGCCGCTGACGTCGACCACCGTGGGTTCGGGGTGGAACTCGCGGCCCACCAGCTTGAAGGGCTTGCTCACCGGCACGGCCTCGACGACGCCGGGCATGTTGACGATTGAATCGCGCAGGCTGATGGGGTTCGACCCCAGGACCCCGATCGCGGTGCGGTCCTCGCCGGGGAGCTTGACTGGGCGGAAACCGCGCTCCTCGACCGCGTCGCAGACCGCGTCGATGTCGGCCTGGGTGGCGTGGGCGCCCATGAGGATCAGCACGGCGGGGAGCCTACCTTGTCAGGATGAGGCCGAGGCGACCCTGGCTCATCCTGGGGGTCTGGGCGTCGATGGCACTGTTGAGGATGGACCAGGAGTAGAACCAGTCCCTTCCCTCCTGGACCCCGGCGTCGTTGGTCACCACGCCGGTCTGCGTGTAGCCCTTGATAACGACCTCGTGGTACACGCTCATGGGGCCGTAATGGGGGTTTTGCAGCGCGTGGGTCATGACCGGTACGACCACCGGGTGCCCCGCGGCGATGGCCTGTTTGACGCTGTCCGGGGTGACCGTGATCACCTGGTAGTGGTAGCTGTAATACTGCTGGGCCAGCTGGCCCGTGCGGTCGATCGTGAGGTCGGCCTCTCGGCCCCAGTTGGTGACCTGCCAGGCCTTCATCGCCCGCAGACCCTGGTCCGCCTCGGCCGGTGGGATGTCGGCGCGCTGGTCGCCCTCGATGAAGCCGTGGTACATCAGGAGCGCCGCCTCCTCGCAGCTCTCCTGGTGGAATTTCCAGTTCCCGAACGGGGCCTGGACGGTATACGGCACCTTGAGGATGGCGCCGGCGGGAGGGGCGGCGGGCGCCGCCACGGCGTCGCTGGGGTCGTGGTGGTAGGACCGGTTATCGGCGTCGTTGGACGAGACGCTGGTCAGCTCGCCCAGCTGGGCCTGGTTGAGGGAGTGGGAGCTGGCCGAGCCCGAAGCCTGCATCCGGTGCCAGACATATCGGCCTCCCCGGTAACCACCGAAGGCCAGGGCGGCGATGGCCACCACCAAGGCCGCGGCCAGCAGCGCACGCCGGCCCGCGAACGGGCGGCGGCGGGCGTGGG
This sequence comes from Candidatus Dormiibacterota bacterium, assembly GCA_036741395.1. Taxonomy (GTDB): domain Bacteria; phylum Chloroflexota; class Dormibacteria; order DASZGP01; family DASZGP01; genus JAXDLW01. The sequence goes on along the minus strand of DAINSI010000012.1, from coordinate 15,129 downwards.
CGCGCGTGTACTGAAGGTCGGCGAAAGGGGCGGGCACACTCATATCCTACGGAAGCCCATGGAGATCGGGACGGTCTGCCGGCGGGGCTGGCGGGAAGGCCGCCGGTGGCCGGACGCCGTAGGGTAGACCTCTCTGTATGCTGGTGGTCGTTCTCGCGGGAGTGGCGGAATGGTATACGCGGTGGTCTCAAACACCACTGCTCGCAAGGGCTTGAGGGTTCGAGTCCCTCCTCCCGCATTACGCAAAATCAGCCGCGGCGCTGGTGGCCGAGGGCCCTAAGAGGCCCGCTACACCCGCAGCGACGGCACGGAGCGGGACGGGGAGGTCACCGCCACCGCGCTGCGCGACGCCGACGGAGAGGTGCGCTCGATCCTGGCCCTGATCAAGGACGTCACCGAGCGTCGGGCCCTGGAAGCCCAGGTCTCGGCGCAGGCCGAGCTCATCAACCACGCGCCCGCCCCCTAGACTTCGGGTCCCAACATGCTGACCTCGATCGAGGACTTCGTGCGCTACTACCAGGGCGTCAACCGCCGTGCCATGCGCGATGTCGCCGCGCTTCCTCCCGAGGCTGAGGGCTGGCGGCCGCCCGCCGGGGAGGGCGAGCAGGCCTGGGACATCGGGCAACTGGTCGGGCACATCGTCGACACCCGGCGGATGTTCCTCAGCGTGTACCGGGATGAGGGTTGGAGGATGGCCCTGCCGGTGGCCCTCCCGCGGGTCCGCTGGGTGCCGGAGCTGGAGGCGTCGGCGGCTGAGCTTGCCGAATCACTGCGGGAGACGCCGCACGACTGGCTGCAGCGTCGGGTGGCGGCCATCGACGGCTCCGACGCGACCCTGTCCGGTTGGCGTGCGCTCATGAACATGGTCGAGCACGAGGTGCACCACCGCTCCCAGATCGACACTTACGCTGGGATCAACGGCTGGAAGGTACCCCAGATCTTCAACCGCAGCGCGGAGGAGGTCGCCCGCATCTCCGCGGCGGGAGACGCCCCGACCTAGGCGGTCGCCCCGGTGGGGGAGTGCTCGGCGATCAGGCGCCGCAGCACCATCGGCAGGATGCCGCCGTTGCGGACGTACTCCACCTCGGTGCTGTTGTCCACGCGCACGTGGGCGTCGAACTCGGTGACCTCGCCATCGGGGTGGACCGCGCGTACGCGCAGCTTCATCCCCGGCGTGAGGCCGTCCTCCATGCCGGTGATGTCGTAGCGCTCGTGGCCGTCGAGCTCGAGGGTCGCCGCCGACTGGCCCGCTGGGTACTCCAGGGGCAGCACGCCCATCTGGACCAGGTTGCTGCGGTGGATCCGCTCGAAGCTTTCGGCGATGACCGCCCGGACCCCGAGGAGCTTGGGACCCTTGCCCGCCCAGTCGCGGGAGCTACCGCTGCCGTACTCCTTACCGGCGAGGACGATCACCGGGACCCCCTGCTCGCGGTACTCCATCGCCGCGTCGAAGATCGTGGCCGGGTTGCCCTGGGGGAGGACCACGGTCCAGTAGCCCTCCTTGCCGCCGGCCAGGAGGTTCTTCAGCCGGATGTTGCCGAACGTGCCGCGGATCATCACCTGGTGGTTGCCGCGGCGCGCGCCATAGCTGTTGAACTCCGTCCAGGGCACGCCGTTCTCAACCAGGTATCGACCCGCGGGGCTGTCGATCGGGATCGAGCCGGCGGGGGAGATGTGGTCGGTGGTCACGGAGTCGCCGACCATCACCAGCACCCGGGCGTCGACGATGTTGGTCGGACCCTCGACGGCGGCGGCATCCTTGAAGTACGGAGGCTCCTGCACGTAGGTGGACTCCGGGTCCCAGCGGTAGCTGGCGCCGGTGGGGGCCTCCATCTGCTGCCAGTGCTCGTCGCCGGCAAAGATGCGTGCGTACTCCTGCTCGTACATCTCGCGTTTGACGCACTCCTCGACGACCTTGCCGACCTCCTCGGTGGTGGGCCAGATGTCGGAGAGCATCACCGGGTTGCCCGCGGCGTCCGCGCCCAGGGGCTCGGTGGTGAGGTCGATGTCGACGGTACCGGCGAGGGCGAACGCGACCACCAGCGGCGGTGACGCGAGGTAGCTGGAGCGCACCAGCGGGTGGATGCGGCCCTCGAAGTTGCGGTTGCCGCTGAGCACGGCGGCGACGTTGAGGTTGTGGTTCTTGACCGACGCCTCGACCTCGGCCGTGGCCAGGGGACCGCTGTTGCCGATGCAGGTGGTGCAGCCGTATCCGACGGTGAAGAACCCGAGTGCCTCGAGGTCCTTCATCAGGTCGGCACGGGTGAGGTAGTCGGTGACCACGCGGGAGCCGGGGGCGAGGCTGGTCTTGACGTACGCCGGGACCTCGAGGCCGCGCTCCACAGCCTTGCGCGCCAGCAGTCCCGCGGCGACCATCACCGATGGGTTGGAGGTGTTGGTGCAGCTGGTGATCGCCGCGATCACCACCGCACCGTCGCCGATGGGCTCATCCGCCTCGCCCCGGATGCGGGTATGGACGGTGATGTCGTCGGGCTGACCGCCCTCGGTCTCGAATCGCCCCAACTCCCCCGGCTTGGTGCGTACGGGCTGGGCCGAGGAGAGGAAGAAGCTCTGGCGGACGCTGTCAAGGGGGACGCGGTCCTGTGGGCGCTTGGGGCCGGCGACGCTGGGCTCGACGGTGGCGAGGTCCAACTCCAGCTTCTCGGTGAACTCCGGCGTCTCGGACTCGTCCGTCCGGAACAGGCCCTGCTCGCGGCAGTAGCGCTCCACGATGGCAATGTGCTCGGGCTCGCGCCCGGTCATCTCGAGGTAGCGCAGGGTCTGCTGGTCGACCGGGAAGTACGCCGCGGTGGCGCCGTACTCGGGGCACATGTTGGACATCGTGGCTCGATCCGCCACGGACAGGGTCGACAGGCCGGCGCCGCAGAACTCCACGAACTTGTTGACCACCCCGTGCTGCCGCAGCATCTGGGTCAGGGTCAGGACCAGGTCGGTGGCGGTCGTACCTGGTCGCAGCGCCCCCTGGAACTGCACGCCAAGGACCACCGGGCTGCCCAGGAAGATCGGCTGCCCCAGCAGCGCGGCCTCGGCCTCGATGCCGCCGACCCCCCAGCCGAGGACGCCCAGCCCATTGACCATGGTGGTGTGGGAATCGGTCCCGACCAGCGTGTCGGGGAGGGCCACCCGCCTGCCGTCGATGTCGCGCACCTGCACCACGCGCGCCAGGCGCTCGAGGTTGACCTGGTGGCAGATCCCCATGCCCGGCGGCACTACGGTGAAGTTGTTGAAGGCGTTCTGGGCCCAGCGCAATAGCGCATAGCGCTCGGAGTTGCGTTCGTATTCCTTGACGATGTTCTCGTGGTAGGCCTCGGTGCTGCCGAATCGGTCGACCTGGACGGAGTGGTCGATGACCAGGTCCGCGGGCGCCAGGGGGTCGATCAGCGACGGGTCCAGGCCGGCGCGCTCCATTGCCGAGCGCATCGCCGCCAGGTCGACCACCGCGGGGACGCCGGTGAAGTCCTGGAGCAGGACCCGGGAGGGGCGGTAAGGCAACTGGGCACCGGGCGGAGGGGGTGCCGGCCAGCTCGCGAGGGCCCGGACATCGGCCTCCTCTGCGCCCCCGGAAGCCGCGGCGCGCAGCACGCCTTCGAGCAGGATCTTCACCGTCAGGGGCATCCTCGACCCGACTGGCATGCCCCCTGCCGCGAGCCGCTCCAACGAGTGGAAATGGAGGCCGGTATCTGCCAGCGGGGTGAGCGTGTCGAGCACCGTACAAGGCTATCCGACCCGGGGTTGCGCGCGCACCACCTGACGGCCGTCCGGGGACCGGCATTGATAATCGGTCCATGTTCCCGCGGCGCCGAACTCTGGCTGCCGTCATCCTCGTCCTCGTCGCTGTCGCCGGGGTACTGCTGAGCCGCGGGGCGGCGGTGCTGGTGCAGGCGCCGCCGTCGGTGATCCTCGACGGGTCCCGGATGACCGCGGGCGCTCGGGGGGTCTCACCCCGCCCGGCGCTCGGGCTTCTGCTCCCGCCGGGGAGCGCGCCACGAGATTTTCGGGCGTCGCTGGACGGCCGCGAGGTGGGGATCGCGCAGGCCGCGGGACGGACGGCGCGCCTCAGCGTCGGTGAGCTGCCGCAGGGTTCGCGACACCGGCTCGAGGTCTGGCGCACCGGCCTCGGTCCGGCGCGGGTGGGCGGCGTGTCACTGGCCTTCGAGGTCACCGAGCCCCTCCGCCTGGCGGCGAGCTGGCTGGTGACCGCCGCCCAGGCGACGGTCCAGGTGAGCAGCTCGCGGGAGCTGGCCGACGTGGGGCCGCTGACGGACGTGCTCACGCGCGCCGGCGCCTCGGTTACGCGCGACGAGAAGGGCGTCGAGGGACGCTGGCGCCACGGTCGCCCGGCGGCGTTCACGGTGCCGGCCGGGCTGCGCGCCACCAGCGGTGCGTTTCTCCCCGATGACTTCGTGGTCACGCTGGGCGCGGCACCGCTGATGCCGTTCTCGCGGGTCGACCTCTCCGGCGCGCCCTCGGCCGTGCCCAGCGGCCTCCGCCTGCAGGTTTATTACGTGTCCACCGCGACCGCGCGCACCGACCTGGCGCGCCATGCTCGCCAGATCGGCGTCCTCTCGCCCAGCTTCTACGCGGCGGCCGACGATGGCAGCCTGGTGCGTGCGGTCGATGACCAGGCCCTCCAGCTTGCCCGCGCCGCCGCGGTTGATGTCCAGCCGCTGGTGACCAACCAGGACTTCAGCGCCGCCACCGCGCGGAAACTCTTCGCCAGCGGCGGCGCCGCCGACGCGCTGGCCGCCGCCCTCGTCGCGGAGGCCCAGAAACGCGGCTACAGCGGCTACCAGCTGGACTTCGAAGGGCTGAGTTTCAGTGACCGCGACGCCCTGACTCGCTTCTCGCAGGGCCTCGGCGACCGGCTGCGGGCCGCCCGGCTCAAGTACTCGATGGCCGTGATCCCCCGCAAGCAGCCGGACTCGACCGGCCTCGAGCAGCTCTTCGGCCACTCGGGGGTCTACGACTACGGCGCGCTGTCCCGTGACGCCTCGTCGATGAGCCTGATGGCCTACGACCAACATACGTCGGCGACGGACCCGGGCCCGGTGGCCGGCCTCGACTGGGTGCAGAGGGTGGTCGCGGCCAGCACCGCCGGGCTGGACCGCTCCAGGCTCTACCTGGGAGTGCCCCTGTACTACCGCGACTGGCCCACGCGCGGGTCGGCCGTGGCCGGCGGCTACGACGAGGCGCTGTCGATCGCCTCGGCCTACGACGGCACCGTCAGCTGGGATTTCACCGCGCAGTCTCCCTACCTGCGCTACAGCTCGCCCGGCGACGCCCACGTGGTCTGGATGGAGAACGGCGCCAGCCTCACCGCCAAGGCGGTGGCGGCGAAGCAGATGGGCTTCGCCGGCGTCGCCTCCTGGCGGCTGGGCCTCGAGGACCCCGCTTTCTGGGATCTCTGGCCGGGCCGCTAGTTTGGATGCCGGTCTGCCCGATGACGATGCCGTCCAGCCGGTCCGCGACTACTACCAGGCTCGAGGCGAGAGCGAGTGGCACCGCCTCGACAACCCCTACGAGGGCGCCATCGAACAGGAGCTGCACCGCCGGGCGTTTGCAGAACTGATCCCCGCCGGCGCCCGGGTCCTGGACCTTGGCGGTGGCCCCGGCAAATGGACCATCTGGCTCCTGAGGCGCGGCCATCGCGTGATCCTCGGCGACCTCTCACCGCGGATGCTGGATCTCGGCCGGCGCGAGCTGGCGGCGGCAGGGGTCGAGGCGGAGGCGGTGCTCGAGGTCGACGCTCGCGACCTCTCGCGGTTTGCCGATGGCGAGTTCGACGTGGTGCTCAGCCTGGGGCCGTTCTATCACCTCGTCGACACGGGTGACCGCGCCCGCGCGGCGGGCGAGGCGCACCGGGTGCTGCGCCCGGGCGGGCTGCTGCTGGCCACCGTGATGGCCCGCTACGCCTGGATGCTCGGTGTCCTCATGGAGTACGGGTCGGCGCGCCTGGAGGAGGTCCGCGCCCAGATGACCGATGGCGTCTATCGCAACGCCGACGCCGGGCGGTTCACCGACGCATACCTCTTCCAGCCCGCGGAGGTCGCGCTCTTCTTCGAGGGCCAGGGGTTCGCGACCGCGCGCCTGATGGCCTCACAGAGCTTCCTGTACCTCGCCCAGGAGCAGGCCGCCGACCTTCGCGAGCGCGACCCCCAGGCCTACGAGGGGCTCATCGACATGGCGTACGCGGCGGCAACGGACGCGTCGATCCTGGGGATCAGCGGCCACCTGCTCTACGCGGGGACAAAGTAGGAGGTCACCGTGGTCCTGCTAGCGGTCTACGGACGCAGCTAGCGCCGGTTCACGAGCTGAGCCGGTAGGGTCAGGCCTTCTGATGACGCGGCACTAGACCGGGACGCCGACTCCGGGAGCGCGGGCGAGCATCGAGAACTGAGGTGGTACCACCACCACCGAATCGCCAGGCGCCAGCGCCAACAGCCAGCCACCCTCGTGCACTCGCCAGTGGTGCATGGCGCAGAGCAGCAGCATGTTGCTGAGCCTGGTCTTGCCGCCGCGCGAGTACCACTCGACGTGGTGCGCCTCGCACTGCGAAGGCTGCCGGTCACAGCCCGGGTAGCGGCAGTGCCCGTCGCGGGCGTTGAGCGCCCGGCGCTCGCGCCGCGTCAGCACGCGCTTCATGTGTCCCACGGCCACCGGGATGAGCTTGTCGTCGAGCAGGATCTTGGTGAAGGTCGCGTTGCAGGCGAGGCGGTTGATCGCTGCCGCGGAGATGGGCTGACCGAACTCGATCTCCCCACCGGGTGACCCGGGCAGGTTGAGAAGGGTCCCGGCGGTGCAGGTCACGTTGATGTGCACGTTCTTGCCGACGGCCTCGCCACCTGCGAGCTCCGTGACCGGCGCGTGCGTGACCTCCACGAAAGCGTCGGCCATCCGGCGCCAGCGGGTGCGGTGGTCGTCGGGGCCGAGGCGCCTGGCCCGGCTCTCCAGCACCGACTGGGTGATCGCCGCCGCGGCGGCGTCAAGGCGAACGTTGAACCACGTCGTCCCGTCGTCGAGGGCCTCGATGCTGAGAGTCCGCGACTCCACGGCGCTGACCTCGGCAGCGGCACAGCCGTCGGGGTCCTGGGCGTGCCGGGCGTTGAGGCAGGTGTGCCGGAAACGGCTGACGCTCTCCTCCTCGGCGAGCACCAGCAAGGGCACCTCGTCGAACACGCCGGTCCTGGACTTCTCCGCGAACGCGGCGTTGCGGGCGAGGTGGACCAGGTGCCCGAATCCAATCCGCCCCTGGTCCAGCGCCGACGAGCTGAGCGGCATCCTCCCCACTTGCTCCCCGACAACCTGCAACGCCAGCACGTCCGCCACGGACATCCTGCCCCGGTGTCGGACCCAGTCGGCGGGGCTGTCGGAGCCCTGGATGTGAGCCTCGTTGGTGGCCGAGAAGACGGCCGTGAGCTTGGCCAACTCGCGGGAGATGATGTCCCGCGTCTGGCTCAGGTGTATGACCTGCTCGCCGATCTCCGCGGCGCTGAAGTCGCGCTCGACCCTCGCCGCGAAGCACGCGACGGCCCCACGCAACGCCTGGAATTCGAGCCCGATATCCAGCACCGGAGCGCCGGTAGGCACAACTCCCCCCTCCCCCCAGTCCATATCCCTATTATACCAAACATCCGTTCGACTGCGGGAGGACAGAATCGCCCGGAGAATACGGCTAGAGACACCCACCGCCGCCCTGGGACGGGGTTCGCCCCGGCACGGGGCTCGGCACCCCTGGCCCGAAAGTGGCGCCGCAGCCTGACCAGCACCGGCGCCATCATCGCCCGTGGGGAACTCGGCCCGAAGGAACCGCCGGCGCCCAATCCATGCCGACGCGGTCGTCGCCCGTGGCGAACGGACGCCGTCGTCGCCCGGGCCGACGCCCGCCAGCGCCTCGAGCCCTAGTTGCCCTCGGTGAAGATGTCGGGGCGGTCCTCGGGGTTGCCCAGGTCGGGCAGCTCCATGGAGTTCACGAGCTCCTTGAAGATGGTGGCCTCGGCGCTCTCGGCCACCGTATCCTCCTGGTCGCCATCGGGGGTGACCCCGGCGCGCTCGAGGACCTCGTCGGAGACCAGGATCGGGACCTCCGCCCGCACCGCCAGCGCGATCGCGTCGCTGGGCCGGGCATCGATGTCCAGGCTCTTGCCATCGACGGCCACGAAGATGCGGGCGTAGAAGACGTCGCTGGTCAGCGAGTTGACCTCGATGCTGGTGACGCGGGCGCCCATCTCGCTGAAGATGTTGGTCATCAGGTCGTGCGTGATGGGCCGCTCGGGCGTGATCCCGGTGATCTTGAGGGCGATCGCGTTGGCCTCGTAGATGCCGATCCAGATGGGCAGGTAGCGCTCGGCGGCGCGGTCTTTGAGGATGACGACGTGCTGGCCACTGGGCATGTGGACTCTGATGCTGTCCACCTGCATCTCGGTGTACCCGCGTTTTGTCATTCGAATAGGCCTCCGTAGGCATCATAAGCTGCGCGCACTGGCCCCGGAATTAGAATCGGAGGCCATGTCGCCGCCCGCTCCCGCAGCTGGCATGAAGGCCGGGGGGGCCCGCGCGCAGACCGGGCACAGGCTGCTCCTGGTCGACAGCCACTCGCTCATCTACCGTGCCTTCTTCGCCCTGCCCGCCCTCACCGACCGCAAGGGGCGGCTGACCAACGCCGCCTTCGGGTTCACCTCGATGCTGCTCAATGCCCTCCCCGGGCACGACCTCGTCGCCGCCGCCTTCGATCACCCCTCCAAGACCTTTCGCCACGCCGAGTACTCGGAGTACAAGGCGCAGCGGCCCAAGGCCCCCGACGACCTCGTCAGCCAGTTCCCGATCGTGCGCGAGGTGGTGGAGTCGCTGAACTTCGCCACCTACCAGGTCGAGGGTTACGAGGCCGACGACATCATCGGGGCGCTGGCGACGCAGGGTGAGGCCATGGGTCTGCAGGTCAGCATCCTCACCGGTGACCTCGACGCCCTCCAGCTGGTGTCGCCGAACATCACGGCCCTGACCATGAAGCGGGGCATCTCGGAGCTGACCCGCTACGGCGTCGAGGAGGTGCGGGCCCGCTACGGGGGCCTGGGGCCCGAGACGATGACCGACATCAAGGCCCTCAAGGGCGACACCTCGGACAACATCCCCGGCGTCGCCGGCATCGGCGACAAGACCGCGGTCAAGCTGATCCAGGACTGGGGCAGCATCGAGAACCTGCTCGAGCACCTCGACGAGGTGACGCCGGCGCGCATCCAGGGCCTGCTCCGCGACGGTGCCGAGCAGCTGCCGCTGTCGAAGCGCCTCGCGACCATCGTGCGTGACGTCCCGGTGACCCTCGACCCAGAGGCGATCGTGCTCAAGGATTACGACGACCAGCGGGTGCGCGCGCTCTTCGAGGAGTACGACTTCCGCACCCTGATGCCGCGCCTGCCGCGCCCGGTGGGCACCAACAAGAAGACCCCCGAGGACCGCTCCGGCAGCGCCGCGGGCGGCACCACCGTGGCCGGCCCCGCGGGCACCAGCCAGCCGGCCTTTGACTTCGACGCCCCGGTGACGGCCGCCGCCGCCGAACGGGAGACGCCCCTGGAGCTGGCCACTGAGGTGATCACCGAACCCGCGCGGCTGGAGGCACTGCTGGACGCCTGGGCACCGGGGGGACTGGCGCTGACCGTGGTCCTCGATGACCCCCAGCCGCGCCGGTCGGCCATCGCGGGGATCGCCCTGGCCCCGGGCTCAGGCGCCGAGGCGGCATATGTGCCGGTGGTGGTCGACGGCGCCCAGGTCGCCGCGGCCGACGACCTCCTGGGGGTGCTGCGGCGGCGCTGGGACAGCCTCGACCTGACCAGTTACTCGCTCAAGCAGGTGGAGCTGGCGCTGGGCCCGCGCGGGTTCCCGCCACCGCACGGGTTCGATGTCTCGCTGGCCTCGTACCTGTGCGACTCACGCGCCAAGACGCCCCCCGTGGGCGAGCTGGCCTACCAGTGGTTGGGGCGCACCCTGCAGCCCATCTCCGACGTGCTGGGCAGCGGCCGCAGGGCGGTCGCGCCGGGAACCGTGGACGCGGAGACCTCGGCGCGGCTGTTCGGGCCGGAGCCGGCGGCGCTGGCGTTGCTGCGCTCGCACCTGGCGCCCGAGCTGGAGCGCCAGGGCCTGGGCCGCCTCTACCACGACGTGGAGGTCCCGCTGGCCCCGATCCTGGCGGAGATGGAGCTGGCCGGGGTGGGGCTGGACATCGAAGTCCTGGCGGGGCTTTCGCAGGAGCTGGGGGCCCGGATCGCAGAAGTCGAGGGCGAGATCAACGAGATCGCCGGGTACGTCATCAATGTCAACTCCCCCCTGCAGCTCCAGAAGCTGCTCTTCGAGGAGTTCGGACTGGCCTCGGGTCGGCGCACCACCACCGGCAAGGTCTCCACCGATTCCACCGTGCTGGAATCCCTCCGCGAGGCCCACGCGGTGGTCCCGCTGGTCCTGGAGTACCGGCAGCTGACCAAGCTGAAGTCGACCTACATCGACGCCCTGCCCACCCTGGTGGACCCTGTCGACGGGCGGGTGCACACCAGCTTCAACCAGACCGTCGCGGCCACCGGGCGGCTCTCCAGCAGCGACCCCAACCTGCAGAACATCCCCATCCGCACGGAGCTGGGACGGCGCATTCGCCGCGCCTTCATCCCCCGACCCGGCAACGTGCTGGTCAGCGCCGACTACAGCCAGATCGAGCTCCGGGTGCTGGCCCACCTCTCCCAGGACCCGGCCCTGGTGGAGGCCTTCCAGGAGGGCCATGACATCCACGCGGTGACCGCGTCGGTGGTCTTCAACGTTCCCCTTGAGGACGTCACGCCCGACCAGCGGCGCGCCGCCAAGGTGGCCAACTTCGGCGTCCTCTACGGTCTCTCGGCGTCTGGTCTGCAGCGCGACCTGCGCATGCCCCTGGAGGAGGCCAAGCAGTTCATCGCCGCCTACTTCGGGCGTTTCGCCAGCGTCCGCACCTACCTCGAGACGATCAAGTCCGATGCCTACCGGACCGGCTATGTGGAAACCCTGATGGGACGCCGGCGGTACCTCCAGGACCTGCGCGCCGCCAACCCGATGCTGCGCTCGGCGGCGGAGCGGATGGCCATCAACATGCCCTTCCAGGGCTCGAACGCCGACATCATGAAGGTCGCCATGGTCGCCATCCGCCGCCGCATGCGTGAGCAGCGGATGCGCTCCCAGCTGGTCCTGCAGGTCCACGACGAGCTCGTTTTCGACGTTCTCCCCGGGGAACTCGACGCCCTCGCCCCGGTGATCAAGCGCGAGATGCAAGACGCCCACGAGATGCGCGTGCCGCTCGGCGTCGACATCAAGGTCGGCCCCAACTGGGACGAGATGACGCCGCTGCCGGTGGAGGCCTAGGGGCTGCCCGAGCTGCCCGAGGTCGAGACCATCGTCCGCGACCTGCGGCCGCGTCTCGAGGGCCGCGACGTGCACCGCGCCACGGTGGGGCAGCCGGGGGTGTTGAGATACCCCACAGCCGACGAGTTCCGCCGCCGCGTACAGGGCCGCCGGCTGGCCCGGGTGGGGCGCCACGGCAAGTTCATGCTCGTCGAGTTGGAGGGTCCGGAGCTCGAGTTCCTGGTCGTCCACCTGGGCATGACGGGGCGCCTCGGACTCCACCCGCCGGAAAGCGAGGCCGCCCCCCACACCCATCTCCGGCTGCTGCTCTCCTCGGGCGAGGAGCTGCGGCTCGAGGACTACCGGCGCTTCGGTCGTGTTCTCCTGGGCACCCCGGGAGAGCTCGCCGAGGCAGGGATGCTGCCGGCGCTGGGGCCCGAGCCCGCGACCGACGCCCTGCCCAACCCCGGGCAATGGGGTCAGTACGCCCAGCAGCTCACCCCCGCGGCCTTCGACGCCGCGCTGCGTCGCAGCCGCCGGGCGGTCAAGGCGGTGCTCCTCGACCAGGCCGCGATGGCCGGCCTGGGCAACATCTATGCCGACGAGGCCTGCTTCCGGGCCGGGGTCCGGCCCACGGCGGTGGCGGCGCGGCTCGGCCCCGAGCGCCGCCGGCGCCTCTACCGCGCGATCGGCGCGACGCTCAGCGCCGCCGTCGACCTACGCGGCACGACCTTCGACGATTACCGCGACGCCAACGGTGCGAGGGGGCGCAACCAGGAGCGCCTCCTGGTCTACGGGCGTACCGGGCTGCCCTGCCTCAACTGCGGGGCGTCGCTGCGGCGCACCGTCATCGCCGGGCGGACCACGGTCTTCTGCCCCCGGTGCCAGCGGTGACCGAGGGACGCCTCAGGCGCGTCGGCATCCTCTGGGCGCTGTGCCTGTGCCTGGTCCTGCTGTCGCTGGGGACGGCGGTGAACGCCCGCACGCTGCAGTTCAGTGATCACCTGCTGCTGCTGGTGGCCCAGGCGGCGGCCAGTCACCCGCTGGATCTGCTGATGGCCCTGGTCGGCGAGGCGGGGTCCGTCGAGGTGACCGGCCTGGTCGTGCTCGGAATGGTCCTGTCCACGCGCTCGGCCGCGCCGCTCGGCCTCGAGCGCTGGGTCCCGCTGGCGATCCTGGTCGCGGCGACCCTGGTCGAGGTCGCCGCCAAGTCCCTGGTCCACCAGCCGTCTCCGCCGCTCGACCTCCTGCGTGGTCCGCACCTGCCGGGCCTGGGCCTGGCCACGCCGTACTCGTTCCCCAGCGGGCACATGACGCGGGCCACGTTGATGCTGGGTATCGTCTCCCTGCGCCTGGCGCGCCGCACGCAGCGCGTCACCTGGCTCTGGGTCTGCGTGGGCGCGGTCTGGACTGTCGCCTACAGCCTCGTGTACCTCGGCTATCACTGGCCGGCGGACGTTGCCGGGGGCATCCTGCTGGGCGGGCTCGGCCTCGCCCTCTGCCTCGCCCTGGCGCCAAGAGGTAGCGTCGGCGACATGTCGAAGCTGAGGCAGCGCGGGAGGTCAGGCAGGGAGTCCCTCGATGGCTGAGCCCCGGGCGGTGGTCGCCCTGTCCACCGTGGACGCCCAGCCGGAGGCGGCGCGACTGGCGGCGTTGCTGGTCGAGGCCCGCCTGGCCGCCTGCGTGTCGGTGCTCCCGGGCGTGCACTCGACCTTCCGGTGGGAGGGCCAGGTCGCCACCGAGCATGAGTACCTGCTCCTGATCAAGACAGTGGAGGATCGGCTGCCGGCGCTGCGCGAGCGGCTGACCGCTGAGCATCCCTACGATGTCCCCGAGTTCATCGTGCTGTCGGCGCTGGAGGTCTCGGCGAGCTACCTGGGTTGGCTCGAGGCGTGCACCAGGCCCTAGCTCGGTAACCTAGGACGGTGGCCCCGTTCAAGGTCGAGTCCCAGTTCGAACCCAGCGGCGACCAGCCGCGCGCCATCGCGGGGCTGATCGAAGGGGTCCGGGCGGGGCACCGCGAGCAGACCCTGCTGGGGGTGACCGGCAGCGGCAAGACCTTCACCATCGCCAATGTCATCGAGGCGGTGCAGAAGCCGACCCTGGTGATGTCGCCGAACAAGACCCTGGCCGCCCAACTGACCGCGGAGTTCCGGTCGTTCTTTCCCAACAACGCGGTCGAGTACTTCGTCAGCTTCTACGACTACTACCAACCCGAGGCGTACATCCCGCGCACCGACACCTACATCGAAAAGGACTCCACCCGCAACGACGAGATCGACCGCCTGCGCACCAGCGCGATGCGCGCCCTGCTCACGCGCCGCGACGTGATCGTGGTCGCCAGTGTCTCCTGCATCTACGGCATCGGTGCTCCAGAAGACTGGCTGGGGGAGTCGCTGGAGCTCAAGAAGGGCGATGCGATCCGCCGCGACATCCTCCAGAGGAAGCTCGTCCAGCTGATGTACGAGCGCCACGACACCGACTTCGGCCGCTCCCGCTTCCGCGTCCGGGGCGACATCGTCGACATCCAACCGGCCTACGAGGAGATCGCCCTCCGCCTCGAGTTCTTCGGCGACGAGGTCGAGCGCATCCTCGAGTTCGACCCGCTCACGGGCGAGATCCTGGGCGAGAAGCCCGACATGCGGCTCTTCCCCGCGGGCCAGTACATCACCAGCCAGGCCAAGATGCGCAGCGCCTTCGGGGCCATCGAGGAGGAGCTCGAGGAGCGCTGCCGCCTCTTCGACGAGCAGGGCAAGCTGCTGGAGGCGCAGCGGCTGCGCCAGCGCACCATGTTCGACCTCGAGATGATGCGCGAGACCGGCAGCTGCCCGGGGATCGAGAACTACTCCCGCCATCTCTCCGGGCGCCAGCCGGGAGAGGCGCCCTTCACCCTGATGGACTACCTGCCCCACGATGCCCTGATCGTGGTCGACGAGAGCCACGTCGCGGTCCCCCAGGTGGGCGGGATGTACGGGGGGGATCGCAGCCGCAAGGTGCCACTGGTGGAGTACGGCTTCCGCCTGCCTTCGGCGCTGGACAATCGGCCGCTGGACTTCAACGAGTGGAACGAGCGGGTGACCCAGGTGATCTACGCGTCGGCCACCCCCGGTGACTACGAGGAGCGCCGGTCGCAGCAGGTCGTGGAGCAGATCGTCCGCCCCACCGGGCTGATCGACCCCCAGGTCGAGGTGCGGCCCACCGAGGGCCAGGTCGACGACCTCGTCACCGAGATCCGCAAGGAGGTCAGGGCGGGGCACCGCGTCCTCGTCACCACCCTCACCAAGCGCATGGCCGAGGACCTCACCGAGTACCTGCGCGAGATGGACGTGCGGGTCAACTACCTGCACTCCGACATCGACACCCTGGAGCGCGTCGACATCCTCCGAGACCTGCGCCTGGGCGCGTTCGACGTGCTGGTCGGCATCAACCTGCTGCGTGAGGGCCTCGACCTTCCCGAGGTCGCCTTCATCGCCATCCTCGACGCCGACAAGGAGGGCTACCTGCGCGGCTACCGCTCCCTGATCCAGACCATCGGTCGCGCCGCCCGCCACCTCGAGGGCCGCGTGATCATGTACGCCGATAAGCACAGCGACGCCATGGAGAAGGCGATCGGCGAGACCGATCGGCGCCGCGCCATGCAGGTCGCCTACAACCAGGAGCACGGCATCACCGCCGCCGGGATCAAGAAGGCGATCTACAACATCGACACCCACAAGGCGCAGGTCGCCGAGGAGGCCGCCGAGTACGAGGCCAAGG